>NZ_CP194337.1:924716-1232955 GCF_051903265.1 Curtobacterium sp. SP.BCo | reverse complement strand
GGCATCGGTCGCGTGCCGTCGTGCCCGTCCGGAGGACGCCTCGCCGAAGCCGGACAGGTCGAGCGGCTTCCCGAACTCGATCGTCACGCGCGCCAGCTTCGGTACGCGTGAGCCGACGGGCTGGACGTCCTCGGTCCCGGTGAGCGCGACGGGCACCACCGGAGCACCACTCGTCAGCGCCAGCCAGGCCACACCCGTGCGGCCCTTGTACAGCCGACCGTCGAGGGAGCGCGTCCCCTCTGGGTAGATCGCGAAGGCCTCGCCCGCCTCGAGTCGTTCCAGCCCCAGGTCGAGGGCGTGCTGCGCCGCCGAACCCGCACCTCGCTCGACGCCGATCGCACCGATGCCGCCGAAGAACACCCGGGACACCGCCCCGCGCAGCCCCGTGCCCGTGAAGTACTCCTGCTTCGCCAGGAACGACACCTTCCGCGGCGCCATCAACGTGATCGCCGGGGAGTCGATGAAGGAGCGGTGGTTGCTCGCGAGGATCACCGCGCCACGCTTCGGGACGTTCTTCCGGCCGATGATCCGCGGACGCCACACCAGGCGGGCGAGCGGCGTCACCACCGCACGGCTGAGCGTGGTGGTGATCTTCGTCGAACCGGACACCGGGCCTCCTCGTGACGGGAGGTTCCGAGTGTAGTGATCACATCCCGCCGTGCATGCCCGCTGCGGAATGTGTCGCCGTCACTGCGCGGCGGCGACCACGTCGAGCACCGCGCGGCCGTACCGCTCGAGCTTCGCACCACCCACACCGGAGATCTCGGCGAGCTGGTCCTCGTCCGCCGGCTTCACCGCGGCGATCCCCCGCAGGGTCGCGTCGTTGAACACCACGTAGGCGGGGACTCCCTGCTCACGCGCCTGGGCGGCACGCCACGTCCGCAGGGCCTCGAACAGGCCGAGGGCTTCCTGCGGCATGTCCGTCACCACGGTCCGGCGCGACCGGCTCGCACGCGGCGCCCTCACCGGATCGCGACGCATCCGCACGACCACCTTGCCGCCGAGGACCTCGGCGCTCGTCGGGCTGAGCACGATGGTGCCGAAGCCGTCCCCGGACACCGCCGCGTAGCCCTGTGCCAGGAGCTGCCGGGCGACCGCGCGCCACTCCCCCTCGCCGAGGTCGCTGCCGATGCCGAACGTCGCGAGCGACTCGTGCCGGAGCTCCTGCACCCGCGGCGACTGCTTGCCGACGAGGATGTCGACCAGGTGCGAGACGCCGTAGCGCTGCCCACGTTCGCGGTCGAGCCGCACGACGGTCGACAGGAGCTTCTGTGCCGGTACCGTGCCGTCCCACGACTCGGGCGGGGCGATGCACGTGTCGCAGTTGCCGCACGCGGTGCTCTCCTGCCCGAAGTACGCGAGCAACCGAACCCGTCGGCACTCGATCGTCTCGCAGAGCGCGAGCATGGCGTCGAGGTGGGCGCTCAGCTGCCGACGGTGCGCGGCGTCACCTTCGGACTGGTCGATCATGCGCCGCTGCTGCACGACGTCGTTCAACCCGTACGCGAGCCACGCCGTCGAGGGCAACCCGTCACGGCCGGCTCGACCGGTCTCCTGGTAGTACCCCTCCACCGACTTGGGCAGGTCGAGGTGCGCGACGAACCGGACGTCCGGCTTGTCGATGCCCATGCCGAACGCGATGGTGGCGACCATGACGACGCCGTCCTCGCGCAGGAAGGTGGACTGGTTGCGCTCACGCACCTTGGCGTCGAGGCCCGCGTGGTACGGCAGCGCCGGGATGCCCTGGTCGGCGAGGGCTGCCGCGGTGCGCTCGACCGAGTTGCGGGACAGGCAGTAGACGATGCCGGCGTCACCGCTGTGCTCGGTGCGGATGAACGTCAGCAGCTGCTGCAGCGCGCCGGTCTTCGGTTCGATGCGGTACTGGATGTTCGGCCGGTCGAAGTCGGCGACGAAGTGCGCGGCGTCGTCGAGCCCGAGCCGTGCCGAGATCTCGCGGTGGGTCTGCGGCGTCGCGGTGGCGGTCAGGGCGATGCGCGGGACCGTCGGCCAGCGTTCGTGCAGGACGCTCAGTTCGAGGTAGTCCGGCCGGAAGTCGTGACCCCACTGGGCGACACAGTGGGCCTCGTCGATGGCGAACAGCGCGATCCGCGCGCGGTCGAGCAGCGCGCGAGTGAACTCGAGCCGGAGCCGCTCGGGCGCGAGGTAGAGCATGTCGACCTCGCCCGAGACGACCGCACGCTCCACCCGGGCCCGTTCGTCCGGACCCTGCGTGGAGTTGAGGAACGCGGCCTTGACGCCGTTCGCCGCGAGGGCGTCGACCTGGTCCTGCATGAGCGCGATCAGCGGCGAGACGACCACTCCGACGCCGTCGCGCACGAGCGCGGGCACCTGGTAGCAGAGCGACTTGCCGCCGCCCGTCGGCATCAGGACGAGGGCGTCACCGCCGCTGACGACCTGGTCGATGATCGACGCCTGCTCGCCACGGAAGTCGTCGTAGCCCCACACGCGGTGCAGCACGTCGAGCGCTGCGGCACGCGAAGCAGACACGGCGGGCGCGGGCGTGGTGCTCATGCCACGAGCCTACGGGCGACCGGCGACACCCACGGCGCTGTCCACAGGCTCCGCCGCGATGGTGCGGGACCCGGCCACGTCGTCCGGGCCGGCCGGCGCACCCGCCCAACCCGTGCCTCCAGGCCCGAACCACCGGCGGCCACCCGCCCAGGCCGGGGCCACACCGCGGAACCGCGGCGCCTGCCGACCGGCGAACCGCCGGTCCAGGCGGCGCCACGTCGCGAGCACCTCGACCATCCCCCAGTAGAGGAGCGACGTCGCGAGCGTCACGAGCCAGCCGCCGACGGTGCCGTTGGCGTCCTGCGACGTCAGGTCGATCCGGGACCACCCCGGCGCCTGCAGCACGAAGATCATGATGTTGTTGAACGCGTGCTGCAGGACCGTGGCCTCGAGCCCGCCGGTCCGCAGGACGATGATCGCGGCGATGAGCCCGAACGACCCGACGTCGAGGATGCCCCACACGTTGTAGCCGTTCGGGATGTGCAGCAGGGCGAACACCACGGTGGACACCACGACCGCGACGACCGTACCGACGACGCGCACCGGGATCCAGGACCCGATGGTCTGCATGAGGAAGCCGCGGAAGATGTACTCCTCCGCCGCACCCTGGAACGGCACCAGCACGACGACCATCACGACCGTCAGGGTCAGCGTGCTCAGGGACACGGTCGACTGCCCGATCGCCGCGTGGTTCCACGCGAACCCGCCGTCGAGGGTGATCATCCCGTCGTCCCAGAGCAGACCGGTCTGGACGACGAACATGATCGCTGCGATGACCAGCGTCGGGATCAGGCACCACGCCGTCCACGCCCACCGCACGCGGAAGCGCGTCGACGTCAGGATGCCCGCCGGGCCGATCCGCGCGATCTTCACCGCGAGCAGGATGCCGGGCAGCAGGACCACGAGCGACACCAGGCTCAGCGACAGCACGAGCGGGTCCGTCGGGTCGAGCGCACCGCCCTGCAGTTCGTCGAGCAGACCGGTCAGCCCGCTCTCGCCCTGGACCACGGCGATCGGGATGAAGTAGGCGACGGTGATCAGGACCTGGGACGCGACGTACCAGCCCGCCAGGAACGCGAGGGCCACCAGCGGTCGCCACCACCTCCAGCGTGCGTCGACGCGGGGCAGGCGGTGGTAGGGAACGCTCACGCCGTGCAGGCTACCGGGCCGGGCAGGACGGGAGCCGTGCTCACCGTCCTGCTCGGCCTGTCCGGCGCTCGTGGCGCGCGGAGCCGAGCCTCGGGCGGGCGGACAGTCTGCGGCGTCCGGGACCCGCGAACCGTCCGCGGAGCCGAGCCTCGGCCGGCGCGGGCGGTCAGGCGTCGGGGATCAGGCGCTTGCCGAGGGAGACCGTGCGGTCGTCCGCGTACCCGAGGGACTCGTAGAACCCGATCACCTGCTCGTTGCCGGCACGCACCTGCAGGTTGAGCTTCGGGCAGCCGAGGTCCGTCAGGAGCCGCTCGAACTCGGCCATGAACGCACGCCCGAGCCCGCCGCCCTGCAGGTCCGGCCGCACCGCGAGGTAGTTCACCCACCCACGGTGCCCGTCGAACCCCGCCATCCCGGCGCCGACGACCTCGCCGTGCTCGTCCTCGGCGACCAGGAACAGCTCCGGCTGCACGGTCAGCTTCCGGGCGATGTCCCGTCGCGGGTCGTTCCACGGGCGGACGAGGCCGCAGGCCTCCCAGAGGGCGACGACGGACTCGGTGTCGGCTGGCGTGAAAGCACGGAACGCATGCTGCATTGCTTCACGGTAACGGTGCTGTGCAGAACACCGTCACGGCCGCGTCGTCGTGATCTGATAGACCTGTCCGACCACCCCACCCGGATCAGGAGCCCCGTGACCGCACACGAGACACTCCCGTCGCGCCGCGACGGTGACGGTGCCGGCGCACGCCCGACCCGAGCGCGGCGTCCCCGGCAGACCGTCGGTGGGGCGATCGTGTCGCTCATCGCCGAGCTGCTCATCATCGCCGGCGCCGGGACCGGCCTCTACGTGGTGTGGACGGCGTGGTGGACCGACGTGGTCGCCGTGAACGCGCAGACGAAGCTGGTCGACGACCTCGGGCAGAAGACGACCGCAGGCACCGGCACCGAGCACCGCGGCGCGGCACCCGTGCTCGCCGAGCCGCCGAACGTCACCGACGTGTTCGGCACGATGCAGATCCCCCGGTTCGGCAAGGACTACGACCGCCCCATCGGAGAGGGCACCGATCGGGAGAAGGTCCTCAACACCATCGGGCTCGGGCACTACCAGGACACCGCGATGCCGGGGGCCGAGGGCAACTTCGCCGTCGCCGGGCACCGCGTCACCTACGGCAAGCCGCTCAACCAGATCGCCGAGCTGCAGAAGGGCGACTCCGTCGTCGTCCGGGTGACCGACGCGAAGACGAAGTTCGACGTCTGGTACGTCTACAAGGTGACCGATTCGCAGATCGTCACGCCGGACCACATCGAGACCATCGCGCCGGTGCCGAACAAGCCCGGCGTCGAGCCGACCGCCGACGACCGCTGGCTCACCCTGACCGCCTGCCACCCGATGTGGTCCGCCAAGGAGCGCTTCGTGACGCACGCGAAACTCGACTACTGGATGCCCGCGTCGGAGGGCACCCCGAAGGAACTCTCGGAGACGCCGAAGTGATCTTCCCGTTCGTCTGGCGGATCCTGCCCGGTCCGACCGCCCTCAAGGTGATCGAGCTGCTCGTGCTCCTCGCCGCGATCGTGTTCGTCCTGTTCACCTGGGTGTTCCCGTGGGTGGCGGCGGACATCCTGCCGCCGCCGGACGGCACCGTGGACGTCTCGCCGTCGCCCTGACGCCGGGTCCCCGGACCACCGTCAGACGGTCGTCGTGACCCGGGAACCACCCTCGGCGGTCCGGCGCACCGCGATCCGCTCCGGGATCCGCTGCTTGAGTTCCTCGACGTGACTGACGATCCCGACCTGCCGGCCACCGGCGGTCAGGCGGGACAGCTGCCCGATCACGTCGTCGAGGGTCTCGGGATCGAGCGTGCCGAAGCCTTCGTCGACGAACAGGGTGCCGAGGGACACCCCGCCGGCCTCGGCCTGCACGACGTCGGCGAGCCCGAGCGCCAGGCACAGCGACACCGTGAAGGTCTCGCCGCCGGACAGGGACCGCGGATCACGCACGGTGTCGGTCGTCTGGTCGTGCACGGCGAGGGCGAGGCCCGTCCGCCGTGACCGCGACCCGGACTCCCGCTCGTCGGAGGTCTCCAGCGTGAACCGGCCCGCCAGCATCGCGCGGAGCCGGTCGTTGGCCGCGGCGACGACGTCCTCGAAGCGACGCATGAGCACGTAGGTGCCGAGGGTGATGCCGCTCGGGTTGACCGTCGTCACCCCCGCGGCGACGTCGGCGAGCCGGACCACCGCGCGGCTGCGCGCCGAGGTGTCGTCGCGCGCACGGACCGCCGCGGCGAGGTCGGAGGCGCACCGCTCGGCGGCGTCGGCCCGGTCGCCGGTCGACGTCGCGACGCGGGTCGCCTCGTCGGCGGTCGCCGCGGCCTGCTCCGTCGCGTTGCGCGCACCGTCCGGGTCGAGGGGGTCGGTGTCGTCGGCCGCTGCCACGACCGCGGGCTCCACGAACCCGGCCTCGACGACGGCACGCTCCCGCTCGGCGACCGCGACGGCGTTCCGGAGGGCGGCTGCGTCCGTTTCCGTCACCAGCCCCGCCCGTGCGGCTGCGACGTCGTCGAACCGTTGCTCCGACAGGACACGGGCGACGTCGGTGGTCCGCTCCCGGACGTCGTCAGCCGCGACGCTCGCTCGGGCGTCCGCCTGTGCCACGGCATCGAGCCTGGCGACGAGGGCGTCCAGCCGTTCGACGCCGGACCGCAGGGTGTCCGGCGCGTCGGGCAGGTGTCCGGCGACCCGCTCGACGGCGCGCCGGACGGCAGCGGCGTCCTGGTCGAGCCGTTCGGTGTCGGCGGCGGCGGAACCGGCCAGCACGGCACGCTCCGCGTCGACCTCGTTCCGCTGCCGCTCGAGGGCACGGGTCTGCTCGTCGTGGGCCGCTCGCTGCCGTTCCAGGTCACGCACCTGCACCGACGCGTCGTGGGCTCCCTCGACGCGCGCGGCAGCCGCCACTGCGAGCGCGTCCACGGCCGCCTGGTCGGTGTCACCGAGGACGAGCGTGAGCCGTTCGAGATCGGCACGCTCGACCGCGAGCACCGTGGCGGCGTCGGACAGGTCCTGTTCCGCACGTCGGGCAGCGGCCCCGGCGGCGTCGATGGCCTCGGTCGTGGGGTGGTCCGCTTGCGGGACGGCCACGACGGGGTGCTCGGTCGCACCGCACACCGGGCACGGGTCCCCCGGATCGAGGGCCGCGCCGAGCTCACCGGCGAGCCCGGCGATCCGGCGCTCGCGCAGCTGCTGCTCGGTCCGGACGAGCGCGTACGCCGCAGCCCGGGCATCCGTCACCGTCTGTTCGGCTTCCCTGACCCGGCGCTCGACGGTGCCGCGTGCCGCGAGGTCGGCCCGGATCCGCTGCACGCGCTCGACCTCGAGCCGGGCGGCCTCGGCACCGGCGGCGAGGGCGGCGGCGGCGCGGGCGGCCTCGACGACACGTGCCCGTGCTGCCGGTCGTTCCTCGAGCGCGGCGTCGAGCTCGGCGAGACGCGCCGCGAGCTGTTCGCCGCGGGCCCCGGCGTCGACGATCGCCTGACGTCGTCCGGGGACCGCTGCCTCGGTCGCGACGAGGTGACGGACCGATGCCAGGCACTCGGCGACGTCGGCGCGTTGCCGGACGAGCTCCTCGCCGACGGCCGTGACCCCGTGCCGGGCCCGGAGGTCCCGAGCGGCCTCGGTCGCCGTCGCCGAGCGGGCACGGGCGGCGTCGAGTCCGTCGGCGACGGCAGCGACCCGGGCTGCGCGCTCAGCGAGCGTCAGACGAGCCCGAGCGGCGTCGATCCGCGGCGCGTCGTCGTCGAGGAGCGTTCGGCGACGCAGGAGCTCCGTGCGGCGATGGCGTGCGGCGATCCGTGCGGTGACGGTCTGTTCGTGCACGGCGGCGTCGGTGGCGGCCCGGGCAGCAGCTGCCCGAGCGGTCTCGGCAGCGACCGCAGCCGACCGCAGCGCGGCGACGGTGGCCGGGACGTCGGACTCGTCCGGTTCGTCGACGCCCGCTGCCTGTGCGAACCGGTTCAGGGCGTCCCGCACCCGGGCGTCGGCACCCTCCACCTCGGCCTGCACGGCGCGGCGGCGGGCGGCGAGCTCGTCGGCCGTCCGGTCGTAGACCTGGGTGCCGAACAGCGACTGCAGGAGCTTGCGCCGTTCCTCACCGGGGGACCGCAGGAACCGCGCGAACTCGCCCTGGGGCAGCACGACGGTCTGCAGGAACTGTGCCTTGTCGAGCCCGACGATCCGGGTGATCTCGGCGCCGACCTCCGGGATGCGCGACGACATCGGCTCTCCCACGGCGTTGGACGGACCGGCGAGCCGGAGGAGCTGGGCGGACGCCTGCTGCTTGACGGTCCCCGACCCGCGCTGCTTCGGTCGGTCGTACTGCGGGGTGCGCCGGACGCGGTACACGCCGGCACCCGTCTCGAAGACGAGCTCGACGTACGGTTCGACGGCCGGGTCGGCGTGCTGGCTGTGGAGCCGGTCGTTGCTCGCGTCGGCGCCGGCGAGCCCGCCGTACAGGGCGAACACCACCGCGTCGATGATCGTCGACTTGCCCGATCCGGTCGGCCCCTCCAACAGGAACACCCCGGAGGCGGCGAGCGCGGCGAAGTCGATGGACACCGTGTCCGGGTAGGGGCCGATCGCGCGGAGTTCGAGGCGGTGCAGGTACATCAGCGGTCCCCCTCACGCTGCAGGGCGGCCGCAGCTGCCTCGTACACCTCGGTCAGGATCGCGTGGTCGTCGTGATCCGGCGTCGCCCCGGTCGCGAAGGCCACGAAGTCGGCGGCGACCTCGACCGGGTCGGACGTGGCGGTGACGGCCCGGGCGGCGACGCGCTCGCCCCGGTCGGTGGGCTCGTGGGTGACCGCGAGGGCGTGCGGGAAGCACTGCTTCACCCGGGCGTACATCCGTTCGGGGTGCACGGTGTCCGTCACGGCGACCCGGACCCAGGCGTCCGCAGCCGACCGGAACACGCCGGACTCGATCTCGTCGATCCCGCCGCGGACGTCGACGAGTCGGCGGGGCACCGGAGCGGGCACGAGCTCGACCGTCACGGCGCCCGAGGCGTCGAGGTCGACGACGGTCACCGACTTCTGCTGGTTCCGCTCGCCGAAGGAGAACGCCAGCGGCGACCCGGCGTACCGGATGCGGTCGCCCGGTCCGACCCGTTGCGGGCCGTGCAGGTGCCCGAGCGCGACGTAGTCGACACCGTCGAACACGGACTCGGCGACCCGGTCGACGCCGCCGACCCGGATGTCCTGTTCGCTGTCGCTCGGTTCGGTGCCGCCGACGAACGCGTGCGCGACGACCACGCTGCGGGTGCCCGGGCGCTCGGCGAGGTCGGCGCGGACGCGGTCCATCGCGGCGCCGACCACGGCCTGGTGCGACCGGGGCAGGGGTTCGTCGGGGACCGCGGCGAGGGCGTACCGGGTCAGGTCGGGGTGCAGGTACGGGATGCCGTAGACGGCGACCGCGCCGGCCGGGTCGTCGACGAGCACCGGAGTGGCGATGCCGGCGGGTTCGGCGAGGATGCGCACGCGGGAGGCCATCACGCCCGCTCCGAACCCGAGCCGCGCGGCCGAGTCGTGGTTGCCGGGGGTGAGGACGACCGTCGTCGTCTCGGCGAGGCGCTCCAGCGCGCGGGACAGGATCCGGACCGCGTCGACGGGCGGGATCGCCCGGTCGTAGACGTCGCCCGCGATGACCACCAGGTCGATCGACCGTGCGCGGACGAGGTCGACCAGCCAGTCGGTGAACGCCGCCTGGTGCCCGAGGAGATCGGCACCCAGCAGCGTGCGGCCGAGGTGCCAGTCGCCGGTGTGCAGGATGCGCATGCCGCCACGGTAGCGCCGGCCGGGGACATCCCCGGACGCCTCGCGGCCGCCCTGTGGAGAACGGGCCCTGTGGAGAACGGGCGCTGTGGAGAACGGGCGCTGTGGAGAACGGGCGGTGCGGAGAACCAGCGCTGCGGACGTCCGGCGCTGCGGAGCCCCGCCCGTCAGGCGCAGCTGAGGTTCGCGCCGAGGAGCGCCGTCTGGATGCGGGTCGTCGCCGTGCTCGTCGACGTCCAGTTGCCGTCGGACGTGACCCGCACGGTCACGGTGGAGACCTGGCCGAGGTTGAGGAGGCCGGACCCGACCACCCGGACCGGCGATGTCGCGCCGGACGCCAGGACGGTGCTGCCGCTCAGCACCGAGAACGACGACGCCGCCGGACCGCTGTACGCGAAGCCGATGTTCACCGAGCCGTCCCCGTTCGCGGTGCAGGTGAGAGCCGTCGCCGGCGGCACCGTGAGGGCGCCGAACGACGCCGCTGCGGACGTCCTCGTCGACCACGGCGCCGCGGTCGCCTGCGCGGGCAGCACCAGGCCGAGCCCGCCGGCGACGACGAGGACCGCCGCCGTGCCGCCGAGGCGGCGGAACCGCCGCGCACGCCGTTCGTGCGCGCGTGCGGCACAGCGGCTCGGGAAGGCGGGCGGGTCGGACGGGAGGCCCGTGACGGCGCCGTCCCGCGCCTCCAGGCCGTCATCGGGCCCGTCTCCCGGCCCGCCGCCGTCGTCCCTGTCCGTCTCCGCGTCCGCGTCCGCGTCCGCCAGGCGGCGCAGCGAGCCGTCCACCGTGCAGAGCGCGAGCAGCGCGACCAGCCCGAGGGCGAGGAGACCGATCCCGCCCCAGTCACCGTTCCGGATCCAGAGGACCGGCGTGCCGACGACCGGTACCCGCAGGAACGCGATCCCGTGCACGGCGGACCGCTCGAGCGGCGTCGAGTCCGGCTGCGGGTTGGCGTCGCCCTTCGTGACGAGGGTGCCTCCGGGGCCGTCCTCGACGTACCGGTGCATGCGCAGGTGCCCGGGCTGGTCGGGGTCGTCGGCGAGCAGGATCCTGCCGGTCCGCAGGTCGTCGCCCGACACCGGTCGGGACACGACGACGTCCCCGGGCGTGAGCCGGGGCTCCATCGAACCGGTCATCACGGTCGTCGGCTGCCACCCGATGACCGCGGGGGCGGCGGCCCAGAGCGCCAGCCCGAGCAGCGTCGCGACGACGCCCCGGGCGAGCGTGGCGACGACGATGCGCCCCCAGTCGACGGCGTCACGGAGCACGTCGTGCGGTGTCGGACCACCGTGCACTGCGATGCTGACCATGACTGCCTTCGACCGGGGGCGCGTTCGGAGGTGACGGACGGGACCGCATCGGGTCCGGTCCCGGACGTCACCGGAGAGCGGGGGGCGGGAGCGCTGACCACGCTCCCGCCGGATCCGTTCAGCTGTTCTGGGCCTCCCAGGTGAGACCGATCGACGCGGTGCCGCCCTGCACGGTGTTCGGCGCGGCACTCGAGACGGTGTAGGTGAAGCGGTAGACGCGGGATTCCGAGGCGGTGCCGGTCGGGGCCCACGTGCCGAGGCCGGTGGCGAAGTTCGTCGAGCCGGTGCCGAACGCGGCGAGCGTGCCGTTGTACAGCGTGCCGTTGGTCGCGGCCGGGGTGAACCCGGTGCAGGACCCGAAGCCGCCGCCGGTGCCCTGCTCGACCTGCAGGGTGATGTTGCTCGCGAGGGCGTTCGTGGTGGAGGGGTTCGTCCCGTAGAGCTTCACGGTCGAGGCGAGCGAACCGGTGGACGTGACCGTGATGCAGTTCGCACCGGTCGACCCCGGCTTGAGGCCCGTGGCGGAGAAGAGCGCTGTGTTGTTGTCGTCGTCGGTGAGGGCGACGCTGCCCGCGGTCCAGTTGCTCGTGGGGTTGACGGTGGTGGCCGAGAAGGCCGAGTAGGACGCGGTGGAGACGACGACCCCGGAGGCCACGAGGGCGGCGGGGACGGCGATCCAGGCGGCGAGACGGGCGGCGCGAGGGGTGACACGGGACATTGCGGTGCTCCTGATCCGAGGGTGGCGCCGAGTCCGCGGTGGTTGGTCGCTTCGGTGCCGTGGTTGGTACGATCATCAAGCTACTCAGTCATCGTGCTGCTCACAAGGAGAGCAATGTCCCCACTGTTGGGGGTACGTGAACGGTTGAGATACTTGTTGAATGAGCAGCACGACGGCGCCGTGCAGTTCGACGGCATCCGTGCCGTCCTGCCGATCGCGCCCACGATCACCCACCCGAGGAAGCCGCCAGATGACGGACACCGCCCCCGCGCTCGCGCAGCCCACCCCGGCGCTCGCGCAGCCCATCCCCACGCAGCTCCCGCCCGCCCCGGTCTCCCCCACCGTCGGCGTCCCGGAGGCTGCGCCGGACACCGACCTCGCGGAACTGATGACCGCGTTCCGCGTGCTCCAGATGCAGCACGCACGCGTCCTCCACCACGAGAGCTCCGTCCGAGGGCTGAACGCCACCGACACCCGCTTCGTGTTCTTCCTGGCGGCGGCCGACGGCGAGGGACTCACCCCGAAGCAGGCCGGCGAGTACCTCGAGCTCACGACGGGCGCCATGACCTCGCTCATCGACCGGCTCGAGAAGCGCGCCCACATCGAGCGCCGCCCGAACCCGTCCGACCGGCGCAGCATCCTCATCCACCTCACGCCCTCGGGCGCCGAGATCGCCCGGGAGATCGGCGCCGTGTACACGTCCGCCTTCCGCGAGGTCGTGGCCCCCGCCGACCGCGGCCGCCTCGCCGGGGCGTTCGACCGGATCGGGACCGAGCTGGACCGGCGATCCCGGACCGCCTCCGGCAGGTCCGCCCGGTGACCGCCGTGCTGCCGGACGGCTCCGCCGTCTCCGCCATCCCCACCGGCCCCGTCGACCCGGCCGTCCCCGTCGGTTCGCCGTCGCCGGCGTCTCCGGTCAGCGGCGCGGTGCCGTCGACCGACCTCGACCGCGTGCTCGAGGTCTACCGACGGCTGCAGATCCACCACGCCCGGCTCGTCTCCGCCGAGGCCTCGCAGCGCGGACTCGGACTCACCGACCTCCGCTTCCTGTTCTCCCTCGCCGCACGGCCCGGCGGCAGTGTCCTGCCGAAGGAGGCAACCGCCTCCCTCGGCCTGTCCACGGGGGCGATGACGTCCCTGATCGACCGACTCGAGCAGCGCGACCTCGTCCGACGCATCCCCAACCCGAACGACCGGCGGAGCGTCGAGGTCGTCATCCTCGACGAGGGCTCCCGTGTCGTCGACGAGGTCAAGGACGTCTACCGTCAGGCCTTCACCAGCGCTGTCCCGGCGGAGCAGATGGGGGCCTTGGCCACGATGCTCGAGTCGTTCGACGCGGTGCTCGCAGCACACTCCGCCCGCGCGTAGCGTGGCGGGCATGACCCCCTCAGGACTCCTCGTCGAAGCGTTCTCGCGCATCCCGTCGACCGTCGAACGCGCCGTCGACGGACTCTCGGAGGACCAGCTGGCCGCACGGCCGGCCGCCGGCGCGAACACGCTCGCCTGGCTCGCGTGGCACATCGCCCGCGGGCAGGACGCCCAGATCGCCGACCTCGCCGGCACCGAGCAGGTGTGGACCGCGGACGGCTGGGTGGAGCGGTTCGGCCTGCCGTTCCCCGCCGAGGCACTCGGGTACGGCATGTCCCGCGACGACGTCGGGCGCGTGCGCGCCTCCGCCGACCTGCTCGTCGGGTACCTCCGCGCCGTGCACGACCGCACCGTCGCCTACGTCGGGACGCTCGCTCCGGAGGACTTCGACCCCGTGGTCGACGACGCGTGGGACCCGCCCGTGACGCGGGGCGCGCGACTCGTCAGCATCCTCGACGACTGCACGCAGCACGCCGGACAGGCCGGCTACGTGCGCGGGTTGCTGTTCTTCAACCGCTGAGGCGGTGGGTGCGCACCACGACGACGGACGGGAGGCGCGGTGCCAGCTGGCACTCCTCCCTCGCAGGCTCGGTCGGCGTGCCCCGCGCAACGCTTCGCGTCGCTGCTGAGCGGGGCACGCTCCCGTTCGTCGTCCGCTCGCGACTAGCGCGCGGCGAGCTCCGCCACGATCCCGTCACCCGGAGCGGCGTCGACGAGCTCCGCCTCGATCTCCGCGTGCTCGAGGATGCCCTCGATCTTGCGGCGACGGCTGCGCGGGACGATCGTCACGACGGTGCCCTCCTTGCCGGCACGACCCGTGCGGCCCGAACGGTGCATGTACGCCTTGTAGTCGTCCGGAGCGTCGGCCTGCACCACCAGCGAGACGTCGTCCACGTGGATGCCACGGGCGGCGACGTCCGTCGCGACGAGCACGTTCACCCGGCCGCTCGTGAGCAGCTGGAGGTTCCGCGTGCGGCGCGACTGGTTCAGGTCGCCGTGGAGCGAGGTCGCACGGATGCCCGCGTCCTCGAACTGGTCCGCCAGACGCTCGGCGTAGGCACGGGTCCGGGCGAAGACGATCGTCTTGCCCTCACCGGCCACGAGCTCCTCGAGGAGCTGGTCCTTCTGACGCTGCTCGACCACGAGCACGCGGTGGTCGATCGTCGACGACGCCTGGTCCTCGCCGGCGACCTCGTGGACGCTCGGCTCGTGCAGGAACTCCTCGACGAGCGAGGCCACCTGCGCGTCCAGCGTCGCGCTGAACAGCAGCTTCTGGGCGCGGTTGCCCGCCGGGGTGACCTCGGCCGTGGCGGAGAGGATCTCCTGCACCGGCTCGAGGAACCCGAGGTCGCACATGTGGTCGGCCTCGTCGAGCACGGAGATGACGACCTCGCTGAGGTCGAGCTTCCCCTTGTTCATCAGGTCCTGCACACGACCCGGCGTGCCGACGATGATGTCGACGCCACGCTGGAGCGCGCCCTCCTGACGGCCGTACGGGACGCCGCCGTAGATCTGCGTCGTGAAGAGGCCCACCGAGCGGGCGATCGGCTGCACGGTGCGGTCGATCTGCAGGGCGAGCTCACGCGTCGGCGCGAGGATGAGCGCACGCGGGGCGCGGCCCATCTTGCGCTTCGTGCCGCCGCCGTTCTCCATCAGCTTCTCGACGAGGGGTGCACCGAAGGCGATGGTCTTGCCGGAACCGGTGCGGCCACGGCCGAGCACGTCCTTGCCGGCGAGCACGTCGGGGATCGTCGCTGCCTGGATCGGGAACGGGCTGCTGGCGCCGAGCTCCTGCAGGGCGCGGGAGATGTTGCCGCCGATGCCGAGGTCGCCGAAGGTCACGCCCTCGACGTCGGCCGCGACGGTCGCCTCGGCCTGGAGCTTCTCGAGCTTGACGTCGTCCGCGGGGACGAAGGGCTTGCGCTCGGTGCGGTCACGGTCGTCGCGATCGAAGCGGCGCGGGGCACGGTCGTCACGGTCGAACCGGCGGGGTGCGCGGTCGTCACGGTCGAAGCGACGCGGGGCGCGGTCGTCGTCGCGACGCGGAGCGCGGTCGTCACGGTCGAACCGGCGGGGTGCGCGGTCGTCACGGTCGAACCGGCGCGGGGCGCGGTCGTCGCGATCGAACCGGCGGGGTGCGCGGTCATCGTCACGGCGCGGGGCACGGTCGTCACGGTCGAAGCGGCGGGGCGCGCGGTCGTCGCGATCGAAGCGACGCGGAGCACGGTCGTCGTCACGGCGCGGGGCACGGTCGTCACGGTCGAA
Source organism: Curtobacterium sp. SP.BCo (assembly GCF_051903265.1). Taxonomy (GTDB): domain Bacteria; phylum Actinomycetota; class Actinomycetes; order Actinomycetales; family Microbacteriaceae; genus Curtobacterium. The sequence continues at coordinate 1,217,794 of NZ_CP194337.1, read as the reverse complement.
GCGGCGGGGCGCGCGGTCGTCGTCACGACGCGGAGCACGGTCGTCCCGGTCGAAGCGACGCGGGGCGCGGTCGTCCCGGTCGAAGCGACGGCCGCCACGGTCATCCCGCTGCGGGCGTCCCTGGCCGCCGTCGCGCGGCTCCCAGTTCGGCCGGCTGGGCCGCTCGCCCTGCGACGAACGGTTGCGACGCTCCTCGGCGTCCCAGCGCTGCTTCTGGCGCGGGGCCGACGGCTCGGCGGCGCGGAAGCCGCGGTGCTTGCTGCTGCGGGCGGCGGGGGTGCCGTTCGGGTGGCGGACACGGTCGGAGGCACGGTTGTCCGCGCCGCCCTTGTTGTACGGGGCCATGGCTACTTTCTCGGGGTGCAGACGTCCGCAGTGCCCGGCAGCGACATCGGCGGGGGCTCAGTGCGGAGAGGGGGTTCTTCCCGTCGCGGATCGACGTGAATCCAGCCCTCGAGCAACACACACCCAAACTTGAACTCCGTGATCGCAATGTCACGGCGTCGAAGGCCGACCGACCGAGTCTACGCGACGTGGCGCCCCGATACCAGCCCCCGTCGCGGACGCGAGGCGTCCGGCGGGGGCGACCCGCGCCTCCCGGCCCGCTCGTCGGGTCAGGACTCGGCGAGCCGCTGTCGCTGCTCAGCCACGTCGAAGTCCGCTGCGGGCCACGTGAGCTGCATGCCCTCGAGCGCACGGAGCAGGAGCTGCTGGACGGCGAGCCGGGCGTACCACTTGCGGTTCGCGGGGACCACGTACCACGGCGCACGCTCCGTCGAGGTGCGGTCGAAGACCGTCTGGTACGCGGCCTGGTAGTCGTCCCACAGCAGGCGCTCGTCGATGTCGCCCGGGTTGAACTTCCAGTGCTTGTCCGGACGGTCCAGTCGTTCACCGAGGCGCTCGCGCTGCTCGTCCTTCGAGATGTGCAGCATGACCTTGACGATGCTCGTGCCCTGCTCCACCAGCCCGTCCTCGAAGTCGACGATGGCGCCGTACCGGCGCTCGATCTCCTCCGGCGGAGCGAACGCGCGCACCTTCTGGATGAGGACGTCCTCGTAGTGGGAGCGGTCGAACACCCCGAGCTGGCCCGCGCCGGGCAGCCGCCGTTCGATGCGCCACAGGAAGTCGTGCTCGCGCTCCTCGGCGGTCGGGCCCTTGAACCCGGCGTAGTGCACGCCGTTCGGGTCCACCGCGCCGACCACGTGCGAGACGATGCCGCCCTTGCCCGCGGTGTCCATCGCCTGCAGGACGAGCAGCACGCGCCGCTGGTCCCCTGCGGTGGACGCAGCCCAGAGCCGCTCCTGGAGCGCGGAGAGCCGGGACGCACCGGCGGCGAGCGCCTCGAGGCCGTCGATCTTGCGACCGGGGAAGCCCGGCGTGCCGTCGGGGTCGACGTCACCGAGACGGAACCCCTCCTCGACGCGGAGCAGCGGTTCGGGGTCGGCGTTCCAGGCCTTGCGACGGCTCACGGGTCCTCCTGCGGGGTCGACTCTCATCCTGGCACCGCGGGTGCGGGTCCGTCCGGTGGGCTGTGGTGGTTGGTGTGTGGCGGTCCGCGCTGGTTCGTGTGGCGGTCCGCGCTGGTTCGTGTGGCGGTCCGCGCTGGTTCGTGTGGCGGTCCGCGCTGGTTCGTGTGGCGGTCCGCGCTGGTTCGTGTGGCGGTTCGCGGTGGGCCGTGGTGGTTGGTCCCTCGGGAGGACGCAACGGCGCGACGGTTCCTCCCCCGGGTGGACGTCGGCGCCGGACCACGGCGTTACCGTTGACGTGATGAGGTCAGGCCGTCGCACGTTGCTCGCGCTCGTCGCCGCGGTCGTGGCGCTCGGCGCGGTCGCGTCGTGCACCGCGGACCCCACCGGGGACGAGAACCGCACGGTCACCGGTGACACGGTCATCTACCCGCTGTCGTTGCGGTACCACGGCATCGACGTGGTCGCCGACGTGCCGTACGGGTCGGACGCGTTGCAGCGGCTCGACGTGTGCCTGCCGGCGGACAGCCGGCCGGACACGACGGCCACGCCGACGGCTGCTGCTCCGTCGGGCTCGCCGACGGCGGCAGCTCAGTCGAGCGCGCCTGCGGCCGCCGCCGGATCAGGGGCTGGGGCCGGGGACGCCGGTGTTGGCGCTGTGGCGGACGGCGCTCGGTCCGATGACGCCGGGGACGCCGGTGCAGCCACCGCCGTGGCCGCGCCGGTCGCCGACGGACGCCCGGCCGTCCTGATGATCCACGGCGGCAGCTGGTCGCACGGCGACAAGGCCACGGCCGCGTACCGGTCGGTGTGCAAGTACCTGGCATCCGAGGGCTTCGTCACGTTCAACGTCGACTACCGCCTCGCCCCGACGGACCCGTTCCCGGCCGGGCTCGACGACGTCCGGCGGGCGCTCGACTTCGTGTTCCGCCCGTCGACGCTGTCGACCTACGACGTGGACAGCAAGCGGGTCGGCGTGTTCGGCGGCAGCGCCGGCGGGAACCTCGCCGCGATGCTCGCCGTCACCGACCACGACTCCACCGAGTACGCCGCCGGGAACCGCATCCGGGCCGTGGTCGACCTCAGCGGACCGACGAACCTGACGGCGCGGTCGACCCGGTCGGACGGGGTCTCGGCGTCGTTCCAGCGGAAGCAGCTGCTCTACCTCGGGTGCCGGACGTACGCGAACTGCCCGGCGGCGACCCGTGCGTCGCCGGAGTACCACGTGACCTCGGACACGGCGCCGTTCTTCATCGGGCACTCGACCGACGAGTTCATCCCGCTCTGGGAGTCGCAGGAGTTCGCGGCGACCCTGCGCGAGCACGACGTGCCGGTGACCTTCGTGGCGGTCGAGGGGTCGGCCCACTCGATCGCGCAGCTCGACGAGGCGATGAGCAAGCGTGTGGCGACGTTCTTGCGGCGGCAGCTGGGCTGAGGGCGGTCGCGGTGGGCCGAGGCTCGGCCCCAGCCCGCCCCGGCCCCGGCCCGTGCCGCGAGACTCGGGGTAGGCGACACTTCTCGCGGCGTCGGGCGCGAAAACGGTCGCTGAGCCCGAGACTCGGGCCGAGGCTCGGCCTCCGGACACTTCACAGACGCCGGCACACGCAGACTGTCCGCCAGGCCGAAGCTCGGCCGCGGCCGCGGCCGGGGCCGGGGCCGGGCCGGTTGCGGTGGCGGCCCGTGCCGCGAGACTCGGGGTAGGCGACACTTCTCGCGGCGGCGGGCGCGAAAACGGTCGCTGAGCCCGAGACTCGGGCCGAGGCTCGGCCACCGGACACTTCACAGACGCCGGCACACGCAGACTGTCCGCCAGGCCGAAGCTCGGCCGCGGCCGGGGCCGGCCCGGGCCGGTCCGCCCGGGCGGGGAACCGCGCCGGCCGCGTGCCCCGGGCGGGTGGCACCCGGAGTCGGGACTGCCGCCTCGACGCCCGGCAGCGCAGACTTCCGGGGTGACCGACACCTCGACCCGCCCTGCTCGCGCCGACGCCACCCGCTGGGAGCGGCACTCGTCGCTGCAGACGTTCGCCGAGCTCCTGCTGGGGCTGTCGTTCACCGCCACGGTGGCCTTCGGCGGCTACGCGGCCGTGACCGGTCGGATGACGGTGCTGTCGCAGGGCGCCGGCATCGTGTTCCTGGTCACGCTCACCTGCGTGCTCGTGTCGTGGTTCCGTGCCGTCGAGCGCGAGGACAGCCCCCGCACGCCGGCCGCGATCGCCACGCCCGCCTCGACAGACCCCATCGCGGCGATCGACGCCGAGTACCGCCGCTAGTCGGCAGCTGCCTCCGCACGCCGGTCGGCCCGCCGCTCCCGTGCTCGCTCCACCACGAAGTACAACGCCGGCAGCACCACGAGGGTGAGCAGTGTCGACGACACGAGCCCGCCGATGACCACCAGCGCCAACGGCTGCGAGATGAACCCGGACTTGCCGGTGAGCCCGATCGCCATCGGCACGAGCGCGAAGATCGTCGCGAGTGCCGTCATCAGGATCGGCCGGAGACGACGGGTGGCGCCTTCGACCAGGGCCTCGCGGACGCGGAGCCCCCGCCGTCGGTACTGGTTGACGAGGTCGATGAGGACGATCGCGTTCGTCACGACGATGCCGACGAGCATGAGCACACCGATGAGGGACGCGACGCCGATCGGGATGCCCGAGGCGATCTGGAGCAGGATCGCCCCGGTCGCGGCGAACGGCACCGAGACGAGCAGCAGGAGCGGCTGGAGCAGGCTGCGGAACGTCGCCACCATCACCACGTAGACGATCAGGATCGCGATGAGGGCGGCGAGCAGCAGCTGGCTGAACGCCGACGACTGGCTGGACGCGACCCCGCCGATCGTCGCGGACGCGCCCTGGGGAAGGTCGAGCCGGTCGACCGCGGCGGTGACGGACTGCACCGCGGCCCCGAGGTTCGTGGCGTCCGGTGTGACGGTGATGGTCGCGGTGCGGACGGCGTCCGAGGTGGTCACGGTCGTCGGACCCTCGGCGCGTTCCACCGTCGCGACGTCCGACAGCGGCACGGCGCCGGTCCGTGTCGGGATCGACAGGTCCTGCAGCGCCTTGGTGGTCGTCGGTGGGTCGGACGCGGCGATGTAGACGTCGAGCGATGCGTCGTCGATCTCGACCGTGCCGGTGTCACGCGGTGAGACGGCAGCGGCGACGATCCCGCCCACCTGGGTCTCGGTCAGGCCGAGCGCGGCCGCCTTCGACCGATCGACCCGGACCGCGAGGTACGGCTCCGCCGACGACAGGTTGCTGGACGCACCGGTGGTGTGGTCGACCTTGCGCATCTCGCGCAGGACCTCGTCGGCGGCGGTCCGGAGCTGCGACTGGCTCGGGGCCGTGACGTCGACCTCGATGTCGCTGCTGCCGCCGAAGCCTCCGCCGCCCGACGCCACGGTGAGCTCGCCGGCGTCGTCGAGGGCGTTCAGCCGCTTGCGGGTGTCGGACTGGATGCGCGCCTGGTCGACGTCGGCGTCCGTCGTCACGGCGTACTGCACGGACGCGGAGGCCCCGCCGCCGAACGCCGCCTGGATCGACTGCCCGCTCGTGCCGATGGTGGTCTGCACCGTCTCGACGCCGTCCACCGCGCGGAGTTGCCGCTCGACCTTCCGCGCTTCGTCGGACTGCACGGCGAGACTGGTGCCGGGTTCCAGGTCCTGCGTCACCGTGAACGTGTTCTGCCCGGAGTCGCCGAGGTAGTTCGTCTTCACGAACGGCAGGGCCGCCGCGGTGCCGCCCAGCACCACGATCGCGAGCACCAGCACGGTCCACGGCGTGCGGAGCACCCAGCGGAGCACCGGCTGGTACCCGCGGCGGAGACGGTCCGGCGCTGCGGCGTCGTGCAGGTCCGCTGCGGACGCGAGTGCTCCGGTGGTCGCCGACGGGCCGGGAGGCACGGTGCCGGCAGGCGTGTCGGCCGGGCTCCCCGACGGGGTCGGCCCGGCGTGCTTGTGCGCCTTCGGGGCGCGCAGGAACCAGTACGCCAGCACGGGCACGATCGTCAGGGCGACGATCAGGGATGCGACGAGGGCCATCGTCACGGTGAGCGCGAACGGGCGGAAGAGCTCCCCGACCAGCTCCGCCACGAACGCCACCGGCAGGAACACCACGACGGTGGTCACCGTCGACGCCGTCACCGCACCGGCGACCTCGCGCACGCCGTCGAGCACCGCCTGCCGCCGGTCGACGCCGGGTTGGAGGTGCCGTTTGATGTTCTCGATCACCACGATCGAGTCGTCCACCACGCGGCCGATCGCGATCGTCAGACCGGCCAGCGTGATGATGTTCAGCGTGTAGTCGGCTGCCCGCATCCCGATGGCGGCGAGCAGCACCGAGGTCGGGATCGAGATGGCCGTGACGATCGTCGAGCGCACGGAGAGCAGGAACAGCAGGATCACGATCACCGCGAAGCCGAGGCCGAGCAGACCTTCCTCGGCGAGGGAGTCGATGGACTGCTGGATGTACGGCGCCTGGTCGAACACGACGGTGATCTTCGGGTCGCCGGCGATCTTCGCCGCGATCCCGGGCAGGGCGTCGCGCACGGTCGTGGAGACGTCGACGGTGTTGGCCTCCTGCGTCTTCGTGATCGCGATCGTCAGCGCCTGCTCGCCGTCGACCCGGCTGATCGAGGTGCGCGGGGACTCCTGGATCGCGACCTTCGCGACGTCGCCGATGGTCGTCGCGCTCGTGCCGCCCGTGAGCGGCAGCGCCTCGATGTCGGCGATGGACGCGATGCGCTGCCCCGTCTGCACGGAGAGCGTCGTGCCGTCCTGCGTGATGGTGCCACCGGGGATGAGCGAGCCGTTGTCGTCGAGGGCGTCCGAGATGGCGGTCTGCCCGAGGCCGCGGCCGGCGAGGGCCGTCTCGTCCGGGGTGATCACGACGCGGCGGCCCGGGTTGCCGTAGACGTCGGCCTCGCGCACACCGTCGAGCTTCTCGAGGTCGGGGATCGCCGTGGCGTTCAGCCGGTCGACGAGTTGCTCCTGGTCGCCCTTCGCGGAGACGGCGAGCTGGAGGACCGGCAGGTCGTCGAACGACCCCGTGACGATCTGCGTCTGCACCGAGTCCGGCAGGGACAGGGCGTTGACGACCGTCTGGATCTTGTCCTCGGCGCTCGCCAGGTTGGACCCGTACGCGAACTCGGCGGAGACGACGCTCTGTCCGGTCGACGACGTCGCGGTCGTGGACTTCAGGTCGGGCACCGCCTGGATGCCCTGCTCGATCTTCGTCGAGACGTCGTTCGACACCACCTCCGGCGTGGCGCCCGGGTACGCGCTGACGATCGCGACCTGGGGGAACTGGACGCTCGGGATCAGCTCCTGCTTGAGGCTCGTCAGCGCGATGCCGCCGAACACCGCGACCACGATCGTGACGAGCGCGATGAGGGCCCGGTTGCGGAGGCTGAAGACGGAGAGGAAGTGCACGGTCCGATCCTTGCAGGACACACCCGTGCGCGGACGTGGACGGCGGGATCTGTGGAGAACGACTCCTGCGGCGGGATCAGCCGCCGAGGGCCAGGTACGCGAGCAGCACGCCGACGGTCCCGAGCACACCCGTCCCGAGCGCGACGACCCGTCCGAGCGGGGTCCTCGCGGTCACGACGGCGACGACGAGCACGACCACGCCGACCGCGATCTCGACGATCCAGGTCACGGGGCCGGTCGTGGCGACCACCTGCAGCAGCGCCCGCACCCCCTCGCCGATGAGCACGGCGGCCGTGACGCCGAGGGCGGCGCCGCGCCACCGCACGTCCGGGGAACGGACCGTCACGGCGACCGCTCCGGCGAGCGCCCCGGCCGGGACCGCCATCAGGACCCAGAAGCTGGTGATCGACAGGACGTCCGGGGAGCCGCGGAGGTTCGTCGTCGCCCAGTAGCCGACGTGCATGAGTTCGAGGAGTGCGACGCCGAGGAGCATCGCGAGCGGCAGGGCCACCCGGCCCGCCCGGACCCCGGCGAGGACGCACAGCGCGGCCGCGACGACGAACCACGGCCCGGCGGAGTTCGCGACCGAGGACAGCCCCGGGACCGCCTGGCCGAACGAGGTCAGCACACCGGCGAGCAGGCCGCCGGTCAGCGCCATCGAGACCCGGGCCGCGGGCGGGACCACCGCACGCGGGGTCGCTGCCGGCGCCTGGCGGGTCATGGTCGTCTCCATGCGAGCAGCCTGCCGGGCCGACCGGCCAGGGCACATCACCCCACGGGGCGAGATCCCCGCCCAGGGGTCACCCCCGAGGATGACCCCGGGACCGGGCAGCCCGCCTCAGACGACCGCGGCCAAGGACCCCCGCACGCCCGCTGCGTCCCCACCGATCCGCGCCCACGACCGCTCGAGCACGTCGACGAGCCGCACCCGGTCCGCCGGCGGCATCGTGAAGGGCACGCGCAGGAACCGTTCGAACCCGCCGTCCGGTCCGAACACCCCACCGGACGCGAGCACCACACCCTCGGACCGAGCAGCGAGCACGAGCGCGCTCGACACCGGTCGGCCGAGCCCCACCCACGTCGTCAACCCGCCCGCCGGTGACGGGACGTCCCACTCCGGGAGCCGCGTGCGCAACGCACCCACGACGTCGTCGCGACCCTGCCGCAGGTACTCGCGCCGCGCCTCCAGGACGGCCGCCGTACGGGGGACGAGCTCCCGCGCGACCAGCTGGTCGAGGACGGGCGTGCCGAGGTCGCCGGTCGGGCGGGCGAGGAGCAGTCGGTGCAGGAGTTCGGGCGCAGCCCGGATCCACCCGATGCGGAGGCCGCCCCAGAAGACCTTGTCCGCCGACCCGATCATCACGACGGAACCGGCGGAACCGGCAGAACCGGCAGAACCGGCGGAACCGACGGGACCGGCGGAACCGGAACCGCCGGCACCGCGGGCACCGCCAGCACCGCCAGCACCGCCAGCCGCCAACGGCAGCGACGGCACCCCGTCGATCCGGAGCTCCCCCATCGTCTCGTCCGCGATCACCGTCGTCCCCGTCGCGGCGGCGACCGACAACAGCAGCTCCCGCGTCGACGCCGACATCGTCGCCCCGGTCGGGTTGTGCAGCTCGGGCATCACGTAGGCGACGGCCGGCGCCGTCCGTCGCAGCGTCGTCTCGAGCGCTGCCGCGTCCCACCCGGTCCGGGCGTCGACGGGCACGCCGACGAGTCGCCCACCGGCCTCGCGGAAGGCCTCGTGCGCGTGCGGGTAGGTCGGGGACTCGACGAGCACCGCGTCGCCACGGCGGACGAGCACCCGGGCGAGCAGGGCGATGGCGTGCTGCGCGCCGATGGTGACCACGATCTGCGCGGGGTCGGTCGGCAACCCCCGCTCGGTGTACCGGTCGGCGATCGCCGCGCGGAGTCCCGGGTCGCCGACGGTGTCGTACCCGATCCCGGCGAGCGCTGCGGGCACGTGTCGCATCGCCCGTTCGACGGCGTCGGGGATCCCGGGAGCCGCGTGCAGCGCCGCCTTGCGGAGGTCGAGCAGGTCGTCGGACACCACCCCGCCGAGCCGCTCGGGGTCCGGTCGTCCGGCGAGCTCGCGCGGCAGGTGGACCACACTGCCGGAGCCACGGACCGACACCACGAAGCCGTCGTCGCGGAGCCGGGAGTACGCGTTCGCCACGGTGGTGCGCGAGACCCCGAGCGCCGTGGCGAGGCCCCGTTCGGCCGGGAGCCGGACGCCCTGCGGCACACGGCCGTCGATGACCAGGACGCGGAGGGCGTCGGAGAGCGCCTCGTACGCCGGCGCGTCGGTGCCGGCACGCCAGTCGGTGAGGAGGAGCGCGGCGGACCGGGCACTGAGGAGGACGGGTGGCATGGATCCACGGTAGCGCGATTGGCTCTCGACGGGCAGTCCAATCGTGGGCACGATCGACCCATGTCCCGCTCGACCGCACGCACGCTCCGCTTCGTCCAGCTCTTCGTCGGTCTGTTCCTCTACGGCGCCTCGACGGCACTGCAGGTCCGCGCCGTCGTCGGGGTGAGCTCGTGGACCGTGCTCACCGAGGGGCTCGAGCACGTCGTGCCGTGGTCGTTCGGCGTGATCACCGTGGTGTCGAGCGGCGTCATCCTGCTCTTCTGGATCCCGCTGCGGCAGAAGCCCGGCATCGGCACGCTGCTCAACGCGCTCGCCATCGGGCCGTCGGCCGACCTGGTGCTCTGGCTCGTGCCGAGCCCGTCGGAGCTCGTCGGTCGGGTCCTGCTGTTCATCGCCGGGCTGCTGCTGCTCGCGGTGGCGACGGCCTTCTACATCGGTGCGGGCTTCGGCACCGGCGCGCGCGACGGCCTGATGGTCGGCCTGCACGAGCGCCTCGGCTGGCCCGTGTGGGTCGCGCGGACCGTCATCGAGGTGTCCGTCGTGATCGTCGGCTGGTTCCTCGGCGGCGACGTCGGGGCCGGCACCGTGATCGCGGCGTTCGCGATCGGTCCGATGGTGCAGCCGCTGATGCCGGTGTTCCGCCGCTTCCCCTGGAGCCCGGAACGCACGGCCCGCTCCGCGACCACCGGCCTGGAGGCACGCCCCGCCCCCGCCACGCCCGCTTCGTGAGCAGGAACGGTCGGGTCGCGCGACCCGACCCGACGGTTCCTGCTCACGATCCGGGGGCAACGGCACGCTGACGCCGACAGGACGTCCACGACGTGCTTGCACACTCGCGACTCGCGATATAACGTGTCTTCAACAGACGCGATACATCGCGAGTTCGAGGAGGCAACATGGCCCAGGAGAAGTGGCTCGTCGAGGAGCCGAAGGTGATCGACACCGGGATCGTGCGGCGCGTGCGCGTCGGCCTCGCCGGTGGTCAGGTCGACGTCGTCGCGCACGACGAGCCGACCGCCCGCGTCGAGGTGCACAGCGTGTCCGGGAAGCCGATGAAGATCGAGCTCGACGGCGACACCCTCACCATCGACCACCCCCAGGTCCGCTGGGACGACCCGATCGGGTTCCTCAAGTCCTTCCGCGGCAAGGCCCACGCCGACGTCAGCGTGCTGGTCCCCCGCGACGCGATCGTCACGATCGGTGCCGTCTCCGCGGGCGCCCTGCTCTCCGGCACGAACCGCGGAGCCACCCTCAACACCGTGTCCGGTGACCTCGTCGTCGACGACGTGGCGGGCGACGTGACGGTCAACGCGGTGTCCGGCACGACGACGATCCGCGAGCTCGACGGCGCCCTGACCGTGCACACCGTGTCCGGCGACGTCGTGGCGACGGGGTCGATCCCGCGGTTCTCGGCTGACGGCGTGAGCGCGGACGTCGTGCTCGACCTGCACGGCACCCCGGACTCGGCACGCGTGAACACGGTCTCCGGGTCGGTGAGCGTGCGACTCGAGGACGGCGTGCCCTACCAGTGCACCGTGAGCACGGCCTCGGGCAAGCTGCAGTTCGACGACTCGGAGATCCGGGGCGTCCGCGGGTCCTACGTGAAGCAGGGCGGCGAGCTGTCCGGCCAGTGGCTGGACCTCCGGGTGAACTCCGTCTCCGGCGACATCGCGGTGCTGCACGCGGCACCGCAGGCACCCGCGTTCGAGGACACGGAGGTCGTCGAATGAGCCCCGTCTTCGCCCACGGCCACCTGCGCCTGTACCTGCTCGTCCTGCTCGCCGACCACCCGATGCACGGGTACGAGGTCATCCAGGCCCTGGGCGACCGCTTCGGCGGCACCTACGTCCCGAGCGCCGGCACCGTGTACCCGCGGCTCGCCAAGCTGGAAGAGGAAGGCCTCGTCTCGAAGACCGCGGACGGCCGGAAGACCGTCTACGCCATCACCGAGGCCGGTCGGACCGAGCTCGACGCCCGTGCGGACGAGATCGCCGCGGTGGAGAACGGCGTGAACGACTCGGTGAAGTCCCTCGCCGACGGCGTCCGCGCCTCGGTGGGCGAGGCGATGCGGTCCCTCCGCGCCGACCTCGCCGCGAGTGCGCAGGCACCGCGTGGCCGGACCGCCGACGACCCGGTGGACGTGCCGTCCGAGGGGGCGCGAGCCCTCCGCGAGGTCGAGATGGCCCTGTCGTCGTTCCGGCAGCAGGTCCGATCGGACCTCCGTCGTCGTGCGACCCGCGGCACGCTCACCGCGGACACCGTGACGCGCCTGCGCGACGGCCTGGAGGCACTGCGCAAGTCCCTCTGACGGCCCCCCGCCGACGGACGGGGACGACCCGTGCCTCCCGGCAGTCCGCCGGCGACCGTGCGCGCGGACGACCGAGATCGGCTCGAACCACGGAAGTCCGTGGTTCGAGCCGGTCCCCGTTGTGCCGTTCCGGCTCGCGCCGCACCACGCGCGCTCGCGCCGGCCGGCCCGGCCGCGCTGGCCGGGCCGCGCCACGCCACGCCACGCCGTGCCGCGCCGCGCCGCGCCGCGCCGCGCCGCGCCTACAGGCCGCGGTCGGCGAGCGCGTGCATCGCGTCCCGCAGTGCGCGGGACGCGCCCGCACCGGCCCACTCGTAGGCGTGCGTGAACCGCTCGTCCTGCACGTACATGTCGGCGAGCGTGCGGAACCGGTCCGCGGTGAGCTCCGCCGGCGGCGTGGCCTGCGCGAGCCAGGCGAACTGGCGTCGGGCGAGCGCGTCGGCCTCGGCGGAGTCGGCAGCAGCACCCGAGGCGGCGAGCGCCGCGGCGTCCTCGGCGATCGCCCGCTGCTCGGCCTGGAAGGCCCGCTTGGCGTCGGCGTCCTTCGACTCCCACCAGCGTGCGCCGCGGTCCCACGCGTCGGCACCCCAGCGCTCCTCGACCTCCTGCTTGAACTTCGTCTGGTCGAACCCGTCGAACGTGTCGGTGGCGTTCATGTCCTCTCCCTGCTCGATCCTGGTGATGGTGGTGCGCACGGCCGCGAGCTGCCGGGCGAGACGGTCCCGCTCCCGCTCGAGCCAGGCGACGTGCGCGGTGAGGGCCGTGACGTCGTCCTGCTCCCCGTCGAGGACCCGTCGGATCTCGGGCAGCCCGAGTCCGAGTCCGCGGAGGAGCAGGATCCGCTGCAGCCGGACGAGCGCGCGGTCGTCGTAGCGGCGGAGTCCGCCGTCACCGACCGCCGTCGCGGGCAGCAGCCCGATCGCGTCGTAGTGCCGCAGCGTGCGGCTCGACACGCCTGCGGAACGCGCCACCTCGGCGATGCCGTGCGGCGCTTTCGCAGCTGCGCCGGTCGTGTCTGTCGAATCCCTCATGCAGACGACGGTAGAGGTTGACGCTGCGTCAACTGCAAGCCCGATCCGGGGTGCATCCGGAACGAGTCGTCACCGACTCGGAATAACGGTCCGGTCACCCGTGTTGACTCGCGCTCCGAAACGAGTAGGTTTGCCGCTCGTGACGAACGAGATCCGGTCGTTGAAAGCGCGACTGATCGGGGATCCCCTCCCCTCCGAGAAGCTCGAGGGACAGCTCCTCCCGAAGCACCTGGCCCTGCCGATCTTCGCGAGTGACCCGCTGTCCTCCGTGGCGTACGCGCCGCAGGAACTCCTCATGATCCTGCTGCTCGGCGGGATGGCGTTCCTGACGTTCGCCCCCTGGGTCGCCGCCCTCGTCGTGCTGCTGCTCCTGGTGGTCGTCGCGTCCTACCGCCAGCTCATCAAGGCCTACCCCTCCGGCGGTGGCGACTACGAGGTCGCGCACCGGAACCTCGGCGAGAAGGCCGGGCTCGTCGTCGCGAGCGCCCTGCTCGTCGACTACGTGATGACGGTCGCCGTGTCCGTGGCGTCCGGCGTGGACAACATCATCTCGGCGCTCCCCGTGCTCAACGAGTTCCGGGTCGAGCTCGCCCTGCTCTTCGTGGTGCTGCTCGCGGCCGCGAACCTCCGCGGCGTCCGCGAGTCGAGCAAGGCCTTCGCCGTGCCGACGTACCTGTTCGTCGGGTCGGTCTTCGTCATGGTCGTCGTCGGGCTCGTCCGCGCCGCCGCCGGCAACGCCCCGGTCGCCGAGTCCGCCGCGTACACGGTGCAGAACGTCGAGCACACCACGCAGGCGGCCTTCATCCTGCTGCTCCTGCGTGCCTTCGCGTCCGGCTGCTCGGCGCTGACCGGTGTCGAGGCGATCGCGAACGGCGTGCAGGCGTTCCGCCGCCCGAAGATCAAGAACGCCCAGATGACCCTCGTGTTCATGGGGTCGATCGCCATCGTCCTGTTCGTCGGGCTCATCACGCTCGCCCTGATCTCCCGCGTGCACTACGCCGAGAGCGCCTGCGACCTGCAGGGCTTCGCGAACTGCTCGACCACGCCGCAGCGCTCCCTGATCGCCCAGATCGCGGCAGCGACGTTCGGCAACGACACCGTCCTGTTCTTCGTCATCCAGGCGACCACCGCCGCGGTGCTCCTCCTCGCCGCGAACACCGCGTTCAACGGGTTCCCGCTGCTCGGTTCGATCCTCGCCCGTGACTCATACGCCCCGAAGGCCCTGTCCACCCGCGGGGACCGGCTCATCTACTCGAACGGCGTCATCGTCCTCGCGCTCGTCGCGGCCGCGCTGCTGATCGTGTACCGGGCCAACGTCACGAGCCTGATCCAGCTCTACATCATCGGCGTCTTCGTGTCGTTCACGCTCGGCCAGACCGGGATGATCGTGCACTGGACGCGGTTGCTGCGCGAGGACCGGGCCGGCACCGCCGCCGAACCCGTCAACCGCGGGCAGGTCATGCGCTCCCGGGCGATCAACGCCACCGGGGCGACGTTCACCTTCGTCGTCCTGGTCATCGTCACGATCACGAAGTTCACCCACGGCGCCTGGCTCGTGTTCCTGATCATGCCGATCCTGTTCCTGCTCATGCTCGGCGTGAACCGCTACTACCGGGACGTCTCGCACGAGATCGAGGCCGACGAGGACACCCAGTTCGGCGCGACCGGCGACCACGCGATCGTGCTGGTGAACAAGCTGCAGAAGCCCGTCCTGAAGGCGCTCGACTACGCCATCGCTGCCAAGCACGCGAGCTTCGAGGCCGTACACGTCGCCATCGACGACGCCGAGTCGGCCCGGTTGCAGGCGCAGTGGGCGGACTGGGGCATCGAGGTCCCGCTGACGATCGTGCCGAGCCCCTACCGCGACATCTCGATGCCGCTGATCAAGTACATCAAGGCGCACCGCATGGAGCACGGCTCCGAGGTCGTCACGGTGTACACCCCGGTGTTCGTCGTCGGGCACTGGTGGGAGACCTTCCTGCACAACCACCGCGGCCGCCGGATCCGGAAGAAGCTGCTGCTCGTGCACGGGGTCACCGTCGCCCTGGTGCCGTGGCTGCTCGACTCCTCCGAGCTGCTGTACGGCCGGCGGTCCCGCCCGCTGCCCGGTCAGGAACGCCGTGGCGAACCGATCCGGCCGGCGCTGCGTCGGTCCCCGCACGGCGTCTTCCAGCACGAGGCCGAGGACGACCGCCTGCTCCGCTCGGCGCAGCGGAACAGCCTCCAGCCGCGTCGCGCCACCCGGCCGGCGGGTCCGGCCGAGGGCGTCGACCAGACCCAGTGCACGGGCGAGATGCGCGTGCTCGTCCCGTCACCGCCGCGCGGCGACGGTCGTGCGTCGTAGCATCTGACGTCATGACGATCTCCGACCTGCGGACCTTCGCGACGTTCGACGGGCACGGCGGCAAGGTCTCGAAGCGCGTCGAGGTGCTCGACCACGAACCCACCGCCGGCGGCCCGCACGAGGGACTCGTCGCCGTCCGCGGACCACACCCCCTCGGCGCCCTCGACGAGCGGGCCGCCGAGGACGCGTCCGAACGCATCGGCTGGGTCGACCCGGCCACGCTCCGGGACTGGTACCGGCCGGACCGTGTGGTCGTCTCCCGACCGGAGGCGCGCCAGTCCGGACTCGAGCCCGGCACGTACGCCGACTCGCGCGGTCGCGGCCGGGTCCGGATCGACGGCCTGGAGGCACGGCTCGGCCCCGACGGTCGGCCCGCGTTCCGCGCACTGGCCGGTCCGGCGGACGCTCCGGTCGCGGACGTCCCGCTGCCCACCGACCAGGCGGTGCGCCTGGTGGTGATCCGTCCCGTCGACCGTGGGTTCGAGGTGGTGACGACCCCGGTGTCGCCGTTCCTGTCCCCGGGTCGGCACCCGGCGTTCGGCGACGACGTCGTCGGGCTGCCGCCGCGGCAGGCCTCCGGGCACGTGCTCGTCAGTGCCTCGGTGCTGCTGGACGGGGCACTGCACGAGGTCGATCGGATCGACGAGCGCGCGGCGACGATCTGGATCCGCCGGGACGACCGTTCCGTGCCGATCGCGACGAGTTCGGTCGGGCCGGACCTGGTCCGGTACACCGCGGTCCCCGTCTGACGCGGTGCACGCTCGTCGTCCGGGGGACGCCATCGTGGGCGTGACGGTCGGGGGTGCGGCGTAGCGTCTCGGACATGAGTGATGCAGACCAGACCCCGGACACCCTCGGTGGCGCACGCCCCGACCCGTCGACCGACGCGAGCAAGGACCCCGAGCAGTGGGTCACCGGCGACGAGCCGATGACGGGCCCGCAGCGCAGCTACCTCGACACCCTCGCCCGCGAAGCCGGTGAGGAGTTGCCGGCCGACCTCACGAAGGCCGAGGCCTCGGAGCACATCGACCGACTCCAGCAGCAGACCGGACGCGGCGCTTCCTGAGCGTCGGTCCGCCGTTCGGTGGACCCGGGCCTGGGCATGTCCTGGTGATGCCCGGGCAGTCCCCCGGACGAGGGGGAACGATGACGCGTCACCGGTTAGTTTCGACGCCATGCGAACGAAATCGACCTCCATCGGCCTGACCGCGCTCCGCATCGTCCTCGGCGTGGTCTTCATCGCCCACGGCGCCCAGAAGTTCGCCCAGGGCATCGGCACCGTGGCCCAGGGCTTCTCCGGCATGGGCGTCCCGCTCGCCGAGGTCGCCGCACCACTCGTCGCGGGGCTGGAGCTCGTCGGCGGGGTGTTCCTGGTCCTCGGGGTCGCCACCCGCGTGGTGGGCGTCCTGCTCGCGGTGGACATGGTCGTGGCGGGCCTCCTCGCCCATGCCTCTTCCGGCTTCTACTCGCAGGACGGCGGGTTCGAGTACGTGCTCGTGCTCGCCGTGGCGTCCCTCGCGGTGGCGCTCACGGGTCCGGGCCGATTCTCGGTCGACGCGGCGTTCCTCCGGGCCTCGCGCCGTCGCCGTGGCGTGCAGGAACCGCTGCCCGCCTGACACGCAGCCTGTCGTCCCGCGGGGCCTCGCACCGTGCCGGGTCCTGAGCACCCTCGCTCCGCACCGTGCGAGGTTCCGCGCGCTGTGCGAACCCGGTCGGCTCCCACACCGCGAGGAACCTCGCACGGTGCCAGTCGCGCCTCGCACGGTGCGACGTCGCGTGGCGCGCCGCGCCTCGCACGGTGCGACGTCGCGTGGCGTGCCGCGCCTCGCACGGTGCGACGTCGCGTGGCACGCCGGGCCCGCACCGTGCGGGGTCACTCGGCGGTGAGCACGTCCATCACCTGGCGGGCGATCCGCCGACCGGCTCGGTTCGCGCCGATCGTCGACGCCTGCGGGCCGTAGCCGGCGAGGAACAGCCGCGGTTCGTCGACGGAGCGTCCGTCCTCGACGACGACCCCGCCAGCCGCGGTCCGCAGGTGCAGCGGCGCGAGGTGTCGCAGGTCCGCCCGGAAGCCGGTCGCCCAGACGACCGCGTCGGCGTGCACGTGCTCGCCGTCCGCCGTGACGACCCCGGTCTCGTCGAGGCGGGTGAACATCGGCGACTCCCGGAGGACCCCGCGGTCGATGCCGGCCCGGATGCGCCGTGTGACGGGCACGCCGGTCCCGCTCACGATGCTCGGCAGGGTCTCCCCAGCCCGAGCCGCCCGGTCCTGTTCGTCGACCGCCGCGACCGCTGCCTCGAGGTCGAGCGCCGCGGTGTCCGACCACACCATCGGGCGCCGGGTGAACCAGCGGGTCCGGGCGGCCACGCCGTCGAGCTCGAGCAGGAACCCGATGGCGCTCGTGCCGCCGCCGACGACCACCACGTCCTGCCCCGCGAACTCCGTCGCGTTGCGGTACTCGGTGGTGTCGACCTGCCGGCCCCGGAAGACGTCCCGGCCGGGGTACCACGGGACGAACGGCGTGCCCCAGGTGCCGGAGGCGTTGACCACCACCTCGGCGGCGATCCGGGCTGTCCTGCCGTCGGGCGAGCTCGTGACGACGCAGAGCCGGTCGTGGGCGCGCGAAACGGACGACACCGCGACCGGGCGACGGACCCGCAGGTCGTAGTGCTGCTCGAAGCGCCGGTAGTACTCCCCGACGACGTCCCGGGCCGGCCGCGACCGATCGGCGTCGTCGAACCGGAGTCCCATCGCGTTCATGCCGGGCAGGTCGTGCACGCGGTGGGCGGCCCCGAGCCGCAGGGCCTCCCAGCGGAACTGCCACGCGCCACCGGTGCTCGGTGCCCGGTCCAGGAGCACCAGGTCGCTCCCGGGCGTCAGGCCGAGGCGCCGGAGGTGGTATCCCACGGAGAGCCCGGCTTGGCCCGCACCGATCACCACGACCCGGGCGTACTGGTCGGCCGGGTCCTGCGCGTCGTCTGTCATCACTTCGATTCTGCTGTGGGCGGGGCCGTCGCGGCGACGTCCAGATCGGGGTACATGGTAGAGTGATCGGCAGATTTCAAACCACGAACCGTCCGGTTCCCCGGGTGACTCCTCACCCGCCAGGACCGGACCAGAGCCGATCACGAGGGGGTCACGCATGGGGCGCGGCCGTCAGAAGGCAAAGCACACCAAGGTCGCCCGGGAGCTGAAGTACTTCAGCCCGGAGACGAACTACGGTGCGCTCGAACGCGAGCTCTCCGCCGGGCAACACTCGGACGAGAACTCCTACGTCGACCGCTGGGCAGACCAATACGGTGATGACCAGTACGACGAAGGTGACGAGCTCGAAACCCAACAGGACCAGAACAAGTCCGCCTGATCTCGGCTCGATGACGACGCCGCGCACCCCTCGGGGCAGCGCGGCGTTTCGTCGTGCCCGGGGATCCGCGGCCGCCCGAGCGCTCGCGCGGACGCGGAACGACACCGTCGACGTCCCCCGACAGCGGTTCTGTCGCAACCCCGCGTGCGAGACAGACCGCGTCTGCAACTGGCGACGAGGTCGACGTCGTACGACGTCGACGGAGTCGTTCGAGGTCAGCGGGCCGTGCGCGCCGGACCGGCCACGGCTGGTCACACGACATGCCGTCACGGCAACGCCGCGGTCGCACGACGTGTCGCCCCGGGCACAGGCCGACGGCATGTCGTGCGACCACCGCGGAACACCGACGGCCCGTCCTGCGACCACCGCGGAACACCGACGGCAAGTCCTGCGACCAACGCCGCACGGCCGACAGCACGGCCGACGGCACGCCCGACAGCACGGGGCAGCGACGTCAGTGGGACAGGCGGGGCCGCGCGCCCCCACAGCCCGCGGCCCCGCGCCGGCGCTCAGCCCGCGTACGCCCCCACGAGCCGGACGGCACCGCCGTCGACACCCTTGGCGCCCTGCTCGAACCCGGTGAGGTCCCGCGCGGACGTCGAGATCGTCCCGACGCTCCACGACGCCAGACCGGCGGCCCCGAGCGACGCGATGACGTCCGACGCAGCAGCGACCGAGACGACGGCGAACATGCCGATGCCGAGGTTCCAGGTGCCCTCGGTGTCCTCGATCGGGGTGCCGGCCATGTCGGCGAGCACCCGGAAGACGGGCAGGGGTTCCCACGTGGAGCGGTCGACCTCGACCCACGACCCGACGGGCAGCACGCGCGCCAGGTTCGCCGCGATGCCACCACCGGTGACGTGCGAGAGCGAGTGCACGGCGCCCGGGTGCTGGTCGATCAGGGACAGCAGCGGCGCCGTGTAGAGCCGCGTGGGCTCGAGCAGTGCCTCACCCACGAGGCCGCCGAGCTCCGGCAGCGAGTCCGTGTAGCCGACGCCGCGGGAGGACAGGATGTGCCGCACGAGGGAGTACCCGTTCGAGTGCAGCCCCGAGGACGCGATCGCCACGACGACGTCGCCGTCCTGCACGAGCGGCGCACCGAGGACCGAACCGGCCTCGACCGCCCCGACCGCGGCACCGGCCACGTCGTAGTCGTCCGGCCCGAGCAGCCCCGGGTGCTCGGCCGTCTCGCCACCGACCAGGGCGGTCCCGGTCTCGGCGCAGCCGCGGGCGATGCCGGCGACGATGTCCGCGATCCGGTTCGGCACGACCCGGCCGCAGGCGATGTAGTCCGTCATGAACAGCGGCTTCGCCCCGACCACGACGATGTCGTCGACGACCATGCCGACGAGGTCCTGTCCGATGGTGTCGTGCTTGTCGATCGCCTGCGCGATCGCGACCTTCGTGCCGACGCCGTCGGTCGAGGTCGCGAGCAGCGGACGTTCGAAGTCCTTCAGGAACGAGACGTCGTAGAGTCCGGCGAACCCACCCACACCGCCCAGCACGGACGTGTTGTGCGTCGCCGACACGGCGGACTTCATGAGCTCGACTGCGAGGTCACCGGCAGCGGTGTCGACGCCGGCCTCTGCGTACGGGTTGGGCATGCGTAGTCCTCCGCTAGGGCATGGCAGACTTGTTCGGTACCACCCGATTCTACGGTCTGGAGCACTCCGCGAATGTGCGGCATCGTCGGCCTCGTTGCGCAGGGGCCCGCAAACCAATCCATCTACGACGCTCTGCTCCTCCTGCAACACCGGGGACAGGACTCGACGGGCATCGCCACGGTCGAGGGTCACATCCACCACATGCACAAGACGCGTGGGCACGTGCGGGAGTCCTTCCGCACCCGTGACATGCGGGCCCTGCTCGGCACGATGGGCCTCGGGCACGTCCGCTACGCCACGAAGGGTGCTGCGAGCAACGAGGAGGAAGCCCAGCCGTTCTACGTGAACGCGCCGTACGGCATCGTCCTCGTGCACAACGGCAACCTGACGAACACGCGCGAACTGACGCGTGAGCTGTTCGACATCGACCGTCGGCACCTCAACACGTCGAGCGACACCGAGCTGCTCGTCAACGTCCTGGCGCACGAGCTCCAGGGCCAGGTGCGCGGTAAGGACCTCGACCCCGGCCAGGTCTTCGACGCCGTCGAGCGGGTGCACGAGCGCGTCGAGGGCTCCTACGCCGCGATCGCCACCATCGCCGGGCACGGCCTGCTCGCGTTCCGCGACCCGTTCGGCATCCGGCCACTGATCCTCGGGCACAAGTTCGACGAGGCCGGCAACCCCGAGTGGGTCGTCGCCTCCGAGTCGCTGGTCCTCGAGTCCGGCGGCTACGAGATCGTCCGCGACGTCGCACCGGGCGAAGCGGTCTTCATCGAGATGAACGGGCAGATGCACGCCCGCCAGTGCGCGAAGAACCCGCGCCTGGTGCCGTGCTCGTTCGAGTACGTCTACCTCGCCCGTCCCGACTCGGTGATGAACGGCATCTCGGTGTACGACGCCCGGCTCCGTCTCGGCAACCGTCTCGCGGACACCATCGCGCAGTACGCGCCGACGGGGGACATCGACGTCGTCATGCCGATCCCGGACTCGTCACGACCGGCGGCGATGCAGGTGGCGCAGAAGCTCGGCATCGAGTACCGCGAGGGCTTCTACAAGAACCGCTACGTCGGCCGCACCTTCATCATGCCCGGGCAGGCGGAACGCAAGCGGTCCGTGCGGCAGAAGCTGAACGCGATGTCGTCCGAGTTCAAGGGCAAGAACATCCTCATCGTCGACGACTCGATCGTGCGCGGCACGACGAGCAAGGAGATCGTCGAGATGGCCCGCGCCGCCGGTGCCAACGAGGTGACGTTCACGTCCGCCGCTCCCCCGGTGCGCTTCCCGCACGTGTACGGCATCAACATGCCGACCCGCGCGGAGCTCATCGCGCACGACCGGAAGATCCCGGAGATCAACAAGGTGCTCGGCAGCGACCACCTGATCTACCAGGAGATCGGCGACATGCGCGACGCGATCATCGAGGGGTCGGACGTCACCGACCTCGAGATGAGCTGCTTCACGGGCGAGTACGTCACGGGCACCGTGAGCCCGGAGTACCTGTCCTGGGTCGAGGCC
Source organism: Curtobacterium sp. SP.BCo (assembly GCF_051903265.1). Classification (GTDB taxonomy): domain Bacteria; phylum Actinomycetota; class Actinomycetes; order Actinomycetales; family Microbacteriaceae; genus Curtobacterium. The sequence continues at coordinate 1,196,365 of NZ_CP194337.1, read as the reverse complement.
AACCAGCTCAGCTGAGCCCGCTCACGATGTGAGCCGACGGACGGGAGGCGCGGTGCCAGCTGGCACCGCGCCTCCCGTCCGTCGCCGTGACGTCTACTGCGTCGGGTCGCCCGGGTCCCGCTCGACCCGGTGGTCCTCGATCTCGCCCTCCACCGTCTCCGGCGGCAGCTCCACCTCGACCCGCTCCGCCGTCAGGCGAGCCGCGCGCCGCGCGAAGACGCGGTCGAGCACGACGGCGACGAGCGCGCCGACGAAGGCGCCGATGGTGACGCCCCACAGGCTGAAGTACCCCACCAGGCTGCCGAAGCTCGCGGTCTCCTGCTGGTCGCCGCGGTCGATGTTCATCGTGAGCGACACCACGATCAGCGTCGCGACGAAGCCGAGCAGTGCGCCACCCACGATGAAGACGCCGAACTTCGGGGCGCGGCGGATGGTCACCTCGTCGGAGGAGGTGACGGCGTTCGGCGCCGGAGCCGGTCGTTCGTCGGGTCGATCGGTGTTGCTCACCCGTCCATTGTCCCCCACTGTGGGACGTGCTCGGGCCTGCACGGGCGGTCAGATCCGGGGGAGGATGGTCGAGACCGATCGGTATCTGACGGGGAGGAGGTGAGGCGGATGCGCGAACGGACTGCGCGGGCGCCTCGTGTGCCGGCCCGTGTGGCGTGGCCGATCCTCCAGCGCCGTGAGGAAGACCGGGCCGTGTCGGTGGTCGCCGAGCACCGCTGGAGCGTCGCGCTCGTCGGTGCGCCCGGGCTCGGCAAGAGCTCCGCGGCCGGCCGGGTGACCGACCGGGTCGCCGGACGGGACCGCTCCGGCCGGACCCTCGTCGTGCCGATCACCGCGGTGGCCGCGGGCCGTTCCATGCCGTTCGGTGCCGTCGCCGAGCGGTTCGGCGAGCTGCCGGCGTCCCTCGCCGAGCTCGTCGGTGCGGGCGGTGCCGAGCAGCACCTCCGCGCCGCCGCAGACCTGGCCGACCGTGAGGTCCTGCTCCGCGTGGACGACGCCGACCACCTCGACGCGATCTCCGCCCGGTACGTCGCGTGGCTCGTGCGGGAGCAGGACGCGCGACTGGTGCTCACCTGCCGGGACTTCTCGGCACTCCCCGAGCCGCTGCGCGCGCTGTGGCAGGACGACCTCCTCGAACGGATCGACCTCGAACCCCTCGACCTGCACGAGACCTCGTCGCTCATCGCCGAGGCCCTCGGTGCCCAGCTCGAGACGGCGTCGGCGGAGCGGGTGCACCGGGCGACGTCGGGCAACCCGCTGTACCTGCGCGAGGTCGTCCGGGCGGCGCTGACCTCCGGTGCCCTCGAGCAGACGGCGTCGGGCTGGTACTGGCGTGGCCGGGTCACCGCGTCGAACAGCCTGGCGGACATGTACCGGACGGAACTCGGCGCGCTGCCGGAGGACCTCCGCGACGTCGTCGACATCGTCGCCCTCGCCGACCCGATCCCGCTGGCGACGCTGATCGGCCTGGTGAGCGGCGGGGACGTCGATCGGGTGGTGGCGCTCGGGTTGGTCCGCATCGACACGCTCGAGGACGGCGCCGCCGTGGTCCGACCGTCGCACCCGCTCGTCGGCGAGGTGGTGCGCGGTCTCGTCCCCGTCGCCCGGCGCACGGCGCTGTTCGCCCGGGCGAACGCCTTCCGGACCGACCGGCCCGAGGGCGCCCCGCCCGCCGCCCGCCTCCGTGCCGCCCTCTGGTCGTTGGAGTGCGGCGTGCTGCCGTCCGTGGACCAGCTGCTCGACGCAGCCCAGGTCGCCGTGCGCCTCCAGGAGCACGAGAGCGCCGTCGCGCTCGCCTCGGCCGCGCTCCGCACCACTCTGACGGCCACCGAGCGGGTCGCGGCGCACTGCCTGCGGTCCCTCGCGCACTCGTACAGCACCGGGCGCGAGGCCGGCCGGGTCGACGCCGAGGCCGCGTGGGCGGTGGCCCGGGCGAACCCGGACGAGGTCGACGACCGCGCGGTCATCGAGGCCTGCGAGACGCTCGCGAACATCCGGCAGTTCCACGACGACGACACCCTGGCGGCGGTGGCCCTGACGGACGTCGCGACGCGGTTCGTCTCCGGTGCGGCCGTCGAACGGCTCCGGCTGCTGCGGCTCGCGCACCTCGGCTGGGGCGGTCGCTTCGACGAGGTCCGCGCCGAACTCGACCGGTCCGGCATGGTGCACGCCCCCACGGTCCCGCTCGGGTTCCTCTGCCTGGCGCCGTGTGCGGTGATGGCCCTCGCGACCGCCGGGCGGCTCGACGACGCCGTGGCCTTCGGGCAGGCGTGCCTGGCGACCGCCGTGGAGCACCTCGAGGAGGCACCGTGGAGCGTCGGCGAGATCGTGTCGGTCATGCACCAGGTGCAGGTCTGGCGGGGTGACATCACCGACCTCATCACCGAGGTGCCGGTCCGTCGCTCCAGCCCGTACCTGAAGTACGACTTCACGCTGGAGTTGATCGGCGACGGCAACCTCGCGATCGCGCAGCGACGATGGGACGACGCCGTCACCGCGTTCTCGGCGGCCTGCGAGCGGTACGACGTCGCGGACCACGGCGGGTTCGCGGCCTACCCGTGGGCCCGCCTCGCCCTGTCGTACGCGTACGCGGAACGCACCGAGGAGGCGACGGCCGCACTCGAGCGCGCACGGTCGACCCCGCTCCGGGCGATGCGGATCATCGGCGAGCAGGTCGCGGTGTCGATCGCGTGGACGGAGGCACTGCTCGGCAACCCGGCCGGGCTCCGGCACGCGGACGACATCATCGAGCGCGCGTCGACCGCCGGCTCGTGGACCCACGTCATGTACGCGCAGACGCTGCACTACGCGCACGACCTGCAGAACGGACGGGACGCCGCTGCGTCGCTCGACCGGATGCGCGCCGCAGCGGCACGTGTGGACGGGCCGCTCGCCGGCGCGATCGTCGAGTACGCCGATGCGATCCGGGCGGACGACCGCACGCGGATCATCGCGGCGCAGGGCGTCCTCGCCTCGCACGGCATGGCGGTCAGCGCGGGCCGCTCGAAGCCGCACTTGACGAACCGGGAGTACGAGGTCGCGAAGCTCGCCTCGGAGGGGCTGAGCAACCGGCGCATCGCCGAGACGCTCGGACTGAGCGTGCGGACGATCGACGCACACCTGTCGCGGGTGTTCACCAAGTGGGATCTGCACGCTCGGGCGGAGCTCGCCGAACTCCTCTGACGTGCCCGTCGGGGCAGTCCCTGACGACCCGCCGAGACGCAAGAACGCATCCGGAACTCGCAGGTTCGTTGCGGAATGCAGCACGACTCGCCGGAACGGTTGACACGGTGTGACGGAAGTCGCGTACCTTGGACCCTGTCGCCGGGTTCGGACCCGTTCGGGTCGGGTCCGAATCCCGGCGACTTCCACGGTACGCAGCCGGTCGGTGTCGTCACATCAGTAGGTGCTACCTAATTCGATTAGGGACGCTAGGTACTTGCGTACGCATGGGCCGGGAGGCCCGTGGCGGGCCCGCACCGTGCCTCCAGTCCGGTGGTCTGCGCCGTCCTCGTGCCGGTGGTCCGGATAGCCTCAGCCGCCTCAGCCGTCCAACCGGACCGGCAGGAACGCCGTCAGGTCCGCGCGCGACCCGGACGCGCTCACGCGCGACTGCGCGACGGCCTCGTCCCACAGCAGCTCGCCGGTGGCGAGCGCCAACCACGTCGACGCGTCGGTCTCCACGACGTTCGGCGGGGTGCCACGGGTGTGTCGAGGACCGGGCACGGCCTGGACCGCGGCGAACGGCGGGACGCGCACCTCGACGCTGTTGCCCGGCACGTCCTCCGCGAGCCGCTGCAGGGACCACCGGACCGCGGTCGCCAGGGTCGGTCGGGCCGTGGCCCCCTGCTGCACGGCCGTGAGTGCGACGCGGCCCTCGGCGTCCTCGATCCTCCTGGGTGGCATGTCCACAGGCTAGTCGTCGCATCGCAACGGGCTCCTCCGGCTGGGTAGGGTGATCGGGTGCGAATCCTCGTCCTCGGTTCCGGTGCCCGCGAGCACGCGATCATCACGGCCCTGCTCGCTGAACGAGCCGGTCACGTCATCACGGCCGCGCCCGGCAACGCCGGCATCGCCGCCGACGTCGAGACGGTGTCCCTCGACCCGACGAACGGGGCCCTCGTCGCCGAGTACGCGATCGAGAACGGCATCGAGCTCGTGGTCGTCGGGCCCGAGGCACCGCTCATCGCCGGCGTCGCCGACCCCGTCCGCACCCGGGGCATCCCGGTGTTCGGCCCGGGCAAGGCCGCCGCGCAGCTCGAGGGCTCGAAGGCGTTCGCCAAGCGGATCATGGCCGAAGCGGGCGTGCCCACCGGTCGCCCGGTGTACGCCGGCACCGCGGACGAGGCCGTCGCCGCGATCGACGAACTCGGCGCCCCCTACGTCGTGAAGGCCGACGGACTCGCCGCCGGCAAGGGCGTCCTGGTGACCGAGGACCGGCAGGCGGCGATCGACCACGCCACCTACTGGCTCCAGCACGGCCACGTCGTGGTGGAGGAGTTCCTCGACGGCGAAGAGGTCTCGCTGTTCTTCCTGAGCGACGGGCACGACGTCCGCCCGCTCAGCCCCGCGCAGGACTACAAGCGCCTCGCCGACGGTGACGCCGGACCGAACACCGGCGGCATGGGTGCCTACTCGCCGCTGCCGTGGCTCGCCGACCGCTGGGAGTCCGAGCGCGCCTTCGTCGACGAGGTCACCGACCTCGTCGCACTCCCCACCGTCCGCCGGCTCGAGCACGAGGGCACCCCCTTCGTCGGCCTGCTGTACTGCGGCCTCATCGTCACCGAGCAGGGCGTGCGGGTCATCGAGTTCAACGCCCGCTTCGGTGACCCGGAGACGCAGGTCGTCCTCCCCCGGCTCGCGACGCCGCTGAGCAGCCTGATGCTCGCGGCGGCGACCGGGCAGCTCGGCTCCGCCCCCGAGCCGTCGTTCCGTCCGGACGCGGCGGTCACCGTCGTGCTCGCGAGCGAGGGCTACCCGGAGAACCCGCAGACCGGTCGCCCCGTCACCGGCATCGACGCCGCGAACGCCCGCGACGGCGTCTCCGTCGCGCACGCCGCCACCGGGGTCCTGGACGGCCAGCTCGTCGCCACCGGCGGCCGGGTGCTGAGCGTCGTCGCGACCGGCAGCACCTTCGCCGAGGCCCGGGAGCGCGCGTACGCCGGCGTGGGCGACATCACGCTCGCCGGCGCGCAGTTCCGCACCGACATCGCCGCGAAGGTCGCCCGGTGAACGGCGTACCGGAGCTCGACGGCTGGACGCACGTCTCGTCCGGCAAGGTCCGCGAGCTCTACGTCCCCGCCGGCACCGCCGACGTCGCGAGCGCCACGGAGCTGCTCCTCGTCGCGTCCGATCGGGTGAGCGCCTACGACTTCGCCCTCGAACCGCCCATCCCGGGCAAGGGCGAACTGCTCACCCGGCTGTCCCGGTTCTGGTTCACCCGGCTGGCCGACGTCCCGAACCACCTCATCGCGCCGTCCGCCGGCGGGACCCCCGTGCCCGCGTCGGTCGCGTCGCGGTCCATGCACGTGATGCCGCTCGAGATGTTCCCCGTCGAGTGCGTCGTCCGCGGGTACCTCGTGGGCAGCGGCTGGGCCGAGTACCAGGAGTCCGGCAGCGTCTGCGGCGTCCCCCTGCCCGCGGGCCTGTCGAACGGCGACCGGTTGCCGGAACCGATCTACACGCCGGCGTACAAGGCGCCGCAGGGCGAGCACGACGAGAACATCTCCTACGAGCAGACGGTCGACCTCGTGGGCTCGGACGTCGCGTCGCAGCTCCGGGACCTGTCGCTCCGGGTGTACTCCGAGGCGGCAGCGATCGCCCTGGAACGCAGCGTGGTCATCGCCGACACGAAGTTCGAGTTCGGGCGCGATGCCTCCGGGCAGGTCCGGATCGCGGACGAAGTGCTGACGAGCGACTCCAGCCGCTACTGGGACGCCCGCTCGGGGAACCGGACGGAGTCCTTCGACAAGCAGATCGTGCGGGACTGGCTCAGCGCGAACTGGGACCGGCAGGGCACCCCGCCGGTACTGCCGGAGTCGATCGTCACGCGGACGGCCGAACGCTACCGCGAGCTCATCGACCGCCTCGGCGCGTAGTCGCCGCGCTCAGTCGCGCGCGACGAGGACGACGGTCAGGTCGTCCCCCGGGTCGTGCGCGACCGCGCGTGCCCGGACCCGTCCGAGGAACGTGTCGACGTCCGGGGTGTCCCGCCACGCACCGCCGAGGATCGACAGCGCGGCGAGCGTGGAGTCGAACAGCTCGAGCGCACCGTCGCTGACGAGCACGAGGGCGTCCCCGGGCTCCAGGTCGAGCGTGCCGGTCACGCGTGCGGCCCCGACCGGGTGCAGCCCGATCGGCAGGTCGAACGAGCGCAGGATCGTCTCGGTGCCGTCGGCGTGCAGGTGGATCGCGAGGCCGTGCCCGGCGTCGGTGAACTCCATCCGCCCGGTGGCCGGGGTGAGCCGCCCGTGGAACATCGTCGCGAAGGACTCGGCGCGGGACAGGTCCGGTCCGACCTGCGCTTCGAGCGCTGCCACGGCGTCCCCGGTCGAGGACGTCCCGCGCGCGAGCAGCGCGCCGCGGATCGTGGCGGCGAGCAGCCCGGCGGACATCCCCTTGCCCATCACGTCGGCGATGGTGAGGACGAGCGAGGAACCGTCGAGGTGCCAGTCGTGGAAGTCCCCCGACACGATCCCGTGCGGGTGCGACATCCCACCGACCCGGTACCCGGGGACGTCGACCGCGGACGGTTCGAGTCCGGCGAGCACCGAACGGAGCCGGTCCTCGTCGGCGCCGGCGGCGAGCTCGCGCTCCGCCCAGACGCCGAGCTCCTGCAGCAGCGCCAGGTCGTCGGGCTCGAGGGTCCGGGGCTGCGGGTCGATGAGGCAGAGCGTGCCGATCTTGACGTCGTCCTCCCCGGCGCGCAGCGGGACGCCCGCGTAGAAGCGGACGTTCGGGTCGTCGACGACCATCGGCATGTCCGCGTACCGGACGTCGGCGCGGGCGTCGGGGACCACCACGGGCCCCTCCACCGCGAGCGTCCGGCCGCAGAACGTGTCCTGCAACGGGATCGTCGGGCCGAACGCCGTGTCGCTCTGCTGCGACTTGATGAAGACATCCGTCTCGCGGGCGAGGTTGAGGAAGGAACCGCTCACGCCGAAGGCCTCACGCGCGATGCGGGTGATCCGTTCGAACCGTTCCTCGGTGCCACCGTCGACGACGTCGAGCGCGGCGAGCAGGGCGGCCCGACGGACGGCATCCGACGCGGTGCGGTCGGAGACGTCGGCGTCGAGGTGCATGCACCCACGGTAACGCGCCTACCGGACAGCGCAGTGTCCCCAGTACGGAGGACGCGTGACAGATGTCATGCCCGGATCGTGACGTCCGACAGAGGGACGACCGCCCCGCCGGCACGAGGGTGGACGACATGAACGACACACCGGTCATCCAGCTCCGCGGGCTCCGCAAGCGCTTCGGCGCCGTGTCCGCGGTCGACGGCGTCGACCTGACGATCCGTCCGGGCGAGGTCGTCGCCCTCCTCGGCCCGAACGGCGCCGGCAAGACCACCACGGTCGACCTCGCGCTCGGCCTCGCGACGCCGACGGACGGCGAGGCGCTGCTCTTCGGCGGTGAACCACGCGCCGCGGTGGTCACCGGACGGGTCGGCGCGATGCTCCAGGGCGGCGCGCTCCTGCCGGACATGACGGTCCGCGCCGCGGTCGCGCTGGTCGCCGCGGCACACCGCCGTCCGATGCCGGTCGACGAGGCACTTCGCCGTGCACGCTGCACCGAGATCGCCGGACGCCGGGTCGACAAGCTCTCCGGCGGGCAGCTGCAGCGTGCGCGCTTCGCGGTCGCCGTCGTCTCGGACCCGGACCTGCTCGTGCTCGACGAGCCGACCGCTGCGATGGACGTCGAGGCGCGGCACACCTTCTGGTCGTCGATGCGCGAGTTCACCGACGCGGGCCGCACGGTCGTCTTCGCGACGCACCACCTCGACGAGGCCGACACCTTCGCCGACCGCATCGTCATCATGCGCGCCGGTCGGGTCGTCGCCGACGGCACGCCGGCCGCGATCAAGGCGATCACCGCCACGCGTGCGGTGCGGTTCTCCGGGGTGGGTACCGACGCGCACGTCGCGTTGCGCGGGCTGCCCGGCGTGGTCGGCCTGGAGGCTCGTCACGGCACCGTCACGCTCCGCTCGGACCGCAGCGACGACACGCTCCGGGCCCTGCTCGCGTCGTTCCCGGAAGCGAGCGACATCCAGGTGGTCGCCTCGACCATGGACGACGCCTTCCTGGCCCTCACCGCCGACACGGCCGCCACCACAGCCACCGCGCACACCGCTCCCGAAGGAGTCCTCGCATGACCACCGTCACCACCTCCGGACGGCTGCCGATCCGGTACGTCTGGCTCGAGACGAAGCGGCAGCTCCGCAACGTCCGGGCGATGGTCTTCACCTTCGCGATCCCGGTCGTCATGCTGCTCGTGTTCGGCTCGGCGTTCGGCGGCCAGACCGACCCGACGACGCACCTGCAGTACCTCGTCGTGACGACCCTGCAGATGGCGTCGTACGGCGCGATGATGGCCGCACTCAGCCAGGCGTTCGCGATCGTCAACGAGCGGTCGATCGGCTGGAACCGACAACTCCGCGTGACGCCGCTGTCCGGGTGGGGGTTCATGGTGTCGAAGCTGATCGCCGCGATGGCCTTCTCCGCCGTGTCGATCGTCATCACCGTGCTCGTGGCGACCGTCGGGCTGCACGCCTCGCTCGACCCGGGACACTGGGTTGCAGCCGGGTTCGGCATCTGGTTCGGGGTCGTCCCCTTCGCGCTCATCGCGATCCTGATCGGTCAGTTCGCGAAGCCGTCCTTCGCACAGCCGCTCTTCATGGTGGTGTTCATGGGCCTGGCGATCCTCGGCGGACTCTGGGTCCCGCTGTCGGTGATGCCGGCCTGGATGGGAAGCGTCGCGCACCTGCTGCCCTCGTACTGGCTGAACCGCATCGGCCAGATGGGCGCCGGCGCCACCGGCACCTCGGGCATGGCCGAACCGGCGATGGTCCTCGCCGGCTGGGCCGTCGTGCTCGCCGCGGTCATCGTGTGGCGCTACCGCCGCGACGCCGCACGACAGTGACCGACGGTCCTACGCTGGCACCGATGTCCGAGGTGACCAGCACGACCCAGGCGCGGGGCGCGGCGGACGCGTCCCGCGCCTCCCGGCCGGCCCCGCGTTCGTTCCCGTGGGCCGTCCCGCCGGGCGCGAGCGACGACGACATCCGCATCGGGCGTCGCCGCTGGTACACCGGCGCGGTCTTCGCGTTGCTCTGGCAGGTCCTCGAGCTCATCGCGGTGTGGAGCGACGGACGGAGCCTGCGGGCGCACGTGCTCTCGACGATCGCCCTCGCCGTCGTCTACGCGGCGTACCTGTTCGCGCCGGAGCTGATGTGGCGGCGGAGCCTGCGCGGCCGCGTCGTCGTCCTGGCCGGCGTCGCACTGCTGGCCGGCTCGCTGCTGTTCGTCGTCGGACCGCTCGCGGTCTGGACCTGGTTGCTCGTCGCCGCGCTGTCCGGGTTCGTCGCCGAACGGTTCTGGGTGGCCGGCGCGGTCGTCCTCGCGATCCTCGGCGCGCAGTTCCTCGTCGCCGCGAGCACCGGGTGGGACACCGCGGTGAACAGCGGCATCCTGTTCGCCCCCGTCATCACCGTCTCCGTCGGGGCCTCGATGCTCTTCTTCGGACGCCAGCGCGAAGCAGAGCAGCGACTCGGCGTCGCACAGGACGAGATCACCCGGCTCGCCGTCGTCGAGGAGCGCGCCCGGTTCTCCCGCGACCTGCACGACGTGCTCGGCCACTCCCTCACCGTCGTGGCGATGAAGTCCGAGCTCGCGGCACGCCTGGTGGACGTCGACCCGGCGCGGGCGAAGACCGAGATGCAGGACGTCGAACGGCTCTCCCGCGAAGCCCTGCAGGGGCTCCGGCGCGCGGTCAGTGGGTACCGCGAGGCAGACCTCGACGCCGAACTCGTGTCGGTGCGGGCGGCGCTCGACGCCGCGGGGATCGACGCGGTGCTCCCGGACGACGGCGACGCCGCGGCCGACGACGTCCGCAGCCTGTTCGCCTGGGTCCTGCGCGAGGGCGTCACGAACGTGGTCCGCCACGCAGCTGCCAGTCGGGTGCGGGTCACCCTGACCCGGACGGCGTTGACGATCGAGGACGACGGGACGGGCCTGCTCGACCCTGCAGCCGCGTCGGCCACCCCGGGCAACGGGCTCCGCGGACTCCGGGAGCGCGCGGACGCCGTCGGTGCCACGCTGTCGACCGGCACGAGTGACCTCGGCGGCTTCCTGCTGCGGGTCGAGAGGAAGCGACGATGACCGAGACGATCCGCGTGCTGCTCGCCGACGACCAGGCACTCGTCCGGGGCGCCCTGGCATCCCTGCTCGCACTCGAGCCCGACATCGAGGTCGTCGCCCAGGTGGCCCGCGGCGACGAGGTGCTCGACGCCGCGCGGTCGTCCGGTGCCACCGTCGCCCTGCTCGACGTCGAGATGCCCGGCGCCGACGGGTTGACCGCGGCCGCGGGACTCGCACGCGCACTGCCCTCGTGCCGATCGCTCATCGTGACGACGTTCGGCCGGCCCGGGTACCTCCGCCGCGCGCTCGAGGCCGGGGCCGCGGGGTTCGTCGTGAAGGACACCCCCGCCGAGCAACTCGCCGACGCCGTCCGCCGGGTCGCCGGTGGGTTCCGGGTCGTCGACCCCGTGCTCGCCGCGGAGTCCCTCGCTGCCGGGCCGTCACCGCTCACCCCGCGGGAGACCGACGTCCTCATCGCCTTCCGGACGGCGCCGACCGTGGCCGGGGTGGCCGGCTCGCTGCACCTGTCCGAGGGCACCGTCCGGAACCACCTGTCCTCGGCGATCGGCAAGACCGCCGCCCGCAACGCCACCGAGGCGCTCCGGGTCGCTGCGGACAACGGCTGGTTGATCGGGACGGCGTAGCCTTGATCGTGTGCTCCGTCGTGTGGTCCCCGTGTTCGTCCTCGGCGCCGCCGTGGTCCTGACCCTCGCCGGCTGCGGCGCCCACGACTCCACCGGGCAGCTCTCCGTCACGGTGTCGTCGAACGCCGCGGACCACCCCTACGAGGTGAAGGTGTTCACGGCGACCACCGGCAAGCTCTCCGAGCACCAGCGGGTGTTCCCCGGCGGCACCGCGAACTTCGCCGGGGTCCCGCTCGGCGACGTCACCGTCCGCGCGAACGAGCTCTGCCCGCAGCGGACGACGGTCGCCGGCGACCAGGTCGCGTCCGTCACGCTGACCACGACGGGCTGCTGAACGCGCTGCGGCGTCAGCCCGCCGCTCGACCGGACCGCCGCAGCGACTCGCTCGGGGTCTCGCCGAACCGCCGACGGTAGGCCGCCGCGAAGCGCCCCAGGTGGGCGAACCGCCACCGCCGCGCGACGTCCCCGACCGTGACGATCCCGGTCCGCCGAGCCGTGAGCTCGAGGTGGACGCGGTCGAGTCGGACCTCCCGCAGGTACTGCATCGGGGTGACCGCGAGGCGTCGGCGGAACAGGTCCTGCAGTCCGCGTTCGCTGAGGTCGGCACCGGCCGCGATGTCCGCGACCTCGAGCTCGTCGGCGGCGTGCTCGTGCACGTAGTGGATCGCGCGCCGGAGCCGGTGCTCGACGTCGGACCGCGACCGGGTGAACGTGGAGCGGACGACGGTCGCGACCCGGCGGTTCAGGCCCGCACGCTCCTCCGGGCCCAGGGTCGGGTCGAGGATCCGGTCGGCGACCTCGCGCAGCAGCGTCAGCAGGGGCTGCACCCCGGGATCGGACGGCTCCGGCTGCACGAACTCGGCGAGCCCCTCGTCGTCCCCGAGCACCGACGGCGCGAGGTGCAGGAGCGTCATCGCGGTCGCATCGGTGTCGAACGCGTACGCCACCGGCGCGGAGAGCATCATCGGCCGTCCGGGCCCGACCTCCCACGTGCTGCCGTCGTCGGCCGTGAGCGTGGCGTGCCCGTTCGCGAGCACGAACACGACGTGGTCCGGCCGCGGACCGATCGTGCCCGACTGCGGACCGCCGGTGTGGATCCTCCGGAGTGAGACGTCGTCGTCGCCCCCGGTGACGTAGTCGAACGCGGCATCGGATTCGGGCACGGCGTCCTCCGATCGTCGACGTCCACGGACCTCCGAACGCTATCGCGAGACTCGGCTCGGACGACAGATCTCGCGCCGATCACCGCGCGACGTGTCGCTCAGCCCGAGACTCGCGCGCGCGGGCCGGCGCGCGGCACGCCGCAGCGTGCGGCTCAGCCGCGGTCGGGGACCCCGTCCCACTCGTCGCCGTACCGGGACAGCACCGTCCACCGGGACACCGGCCACGTCGTGAGGAACGCCCGCCCGACCACGTCCGACTCCGGCACCGTGCCGTGCACCCGCGAGTCGGCCGACTCGTACCGGTTGTCGCCCATCACCCAGAGCTGCCCCTTCGGCACCGTGACCGAGAAGTCCTGCAGCGACACCCGGTCGGAGCCCGCCTGCAGCACCACGTACGGCTCGTCGACCGCGTGCCCGTTCACCGACAGCCGTCCCTGCGCGTCGCAGCACGACACCCGGTCGCCCGGCAACCCGATCACCCGTTTGATGAGGTCGTCGCCCTGCCCCGGACCGAGCCAGCCGCCCGGGTCCTGGAACACGACGACGTCGCCGCGCCGCAGCGGCACGACCCCGGGGACGAGCTCGTTGACGATGACCCGGTCGCCGATGAGGAGCGTGTTCTCCATCGACGCCGAGGGGATGTAAAAGGACCGGACGAGGTACGCCTTCACCAGGAAGGACGCCAGCAACGCGACGACCACGATGACCACCAGGTCACGGAGGAACTTCCAACCCGGTCGCTTCCGGGGCTCGGCGCCCGGCGACGGGACCGTCGGCTCGCTCAATGTGTCAGCACCACCTTCACGAACCCGATCACGAAGGCGATCGCGGCGAGCACGATGCCGCCCCAGAGTCCGAGGAACGTCGGACGCTTCCCGCTGAACCGCTGCATGAAGACGCCGACCATGCCGATGCGGACGGCGAGGATGACGAGCGCCGCGGTCTGTGCCCACTGCGCCGGGAACCAGCCGATCCACGCGGCGGCGTACAGCACGGCGGGGATGAGCCCGGAGGTCGCGATCGGGTTGGCGTTCCGCACGATCGTCGCGACCGATTCGCGTCGGGCGTCCTCCGACTCGGCGTCGTCACCGCCGAACCCGTGCGCCACGAGGTGCGAGAGCACGTGCGCCAGGTACGTGAGCACCGCCGTCGCGAGCACCGCCCAGACCGCGGAGCCGTGGTGGATCGCGTCCGGATCGACGGCGATCGCCGCCGCGAGCACGGTGATGTTGCCGTAGATGTACGACGACATGCGGTCGCGCATCTGCTCGACCGGGAAGTCGGCGGGATCCGGACGTCCGCCGCGGCCGCGTCGCCGGTCGGTCAGTCGTCGTGTGCGTGGCATCCCTCCATCTTGGCCCCGACCCGGCGCGCTCCGCCGACAGGGGACCGAGTGCGATGCCAAGCTGGGTGGGTCGGCGCGCCGCCGCGACGACGAGACTGGAGGCACGGCCCATGTCCCGCAGACCCCTCGCCCTGGTGACCGGTGTCGGTCGACGAGCCGGGATCGGCGCCGCCATCGCGGCGCGGTTGGCGACCGACGGCTGGGACCTCGCCATCTCGTGGTGGGGCCCCTACGACGCCCGCGTGCACGGTGCGGCCGATCCGGACGGCATCGACTCCGTCGTCGCCGACTGCGAGCACGCGGGCGCACGCGTGACGCGCCTCCCGGTCGACCTGGCGGACCCGGAGCAGGCGGCCGCGCTCGTGGGCCGCGCCGAGGCGGAGGCGGGTGTGCCGGTCACGGCGATCGTGATGTCGCACTGCGAGTCCGTCGACTCGGACTTCTCGACCACCACGCTCGAGTCGTTCGACCGGCACATGGCCGTGAACGTGCGCGCGCCGTTCCTGCTCGTGCAGGCCTACGCGGCACGGCTCCGGGCCGGCGCACCCGCCGCGGAGGACCGTCGCCGGGTGATCGCACTGACGAGCGACCACGTGGCGTTCAACCTGCCGTACGGCACGAGCAAGGGCGCGCTCGACCGGTTGGTCGTCGGTGCCGCGCAGGAGCTCGCGGACGTGCACGTCAGCGCGAACCTCGTCAACCCCGGGCCGAACGACACCGGGTGGATGACCGAGGAGATCCGGCAGGCGGCGATCGCGCAGACCCCGGGCGGGCGGGCGTCGATGCCGAGCGACACCGCGGCGCTCGTCGGGTTCCTGTGCGGGCCGGACGGCGGGTGGGTGAACGGGCAACTGCTCAAGTCGGACGGCGGGTTCAGCGCGAAGTAGGCGCTTCACGCCGATTTAGTTGACGCGTCAACCATTTCGGCGCACACTGGTGCCATGCACACGCAGGACCTCCTCGCCGCCGACACCGGGATGGGCGCCGTCACCCTCCGGGTCGCGGACCTCGACCGGATGATCGGGTACTACCGCGACGGTGTCGGCCTGTCGCTGTTCTCGAACGCGGGCGGCACCGCGGTGCTCGGTCGCCCGTCGCCGTCCGGCGTCGCGGTGCCGATCGTCGTCCTCGAGCACGCACCGGCGATGCGGCACGCCGCCCCACGCGAAGCCGGCCTGTTCCACACCGCGATCCTGTTCGACACCCGCGCCGACCTCGCCGCAGCGCTGTACTCCGTCGCCACGAAGTACCCGCAGACCTTCACCGGCAGTGCCGACCACCTCGTGAGCAACGCCTTCTACTGCACCGATCCGGAGGGCAACGGCGTCGAGCTGTACTGGGACCGCGACCGCACCGAGTGGTCGTGGACGCACGGCATGGTCGACATGGACACGAAGTACGTCGACCCGAACGCCTTCCTGCAGTCGCACCTGACCGAGGCCGCACTGTCCGGCGCTGCCGCCCGCCCGGGCCGGGTCGGACACGTGCACCTGTCCGTCGGCGACGTCGCCACCGCGAAGGACTTCTACGTCGACACGCTCGGCTTCGCCACCACGGCCGGCTGGGGCGAGGCGCTCTTCGTCAGCGCCGGCGGCTACCACCACCACATGGCGATGAACACGTGGAACTCCCGCGGGGCCGGGCGCCGCCAGCTCGCACTCGGCCTCGGGCTCGTGCGCATCGAGGTCCCCGGAGCGGACGACCTCGGGGCGCTGGTCTCCCGCATGCACGACACCGGGGTGCAGACGGCGGACGACGGCCGGACGGTCGCGTTCGAGGACCCGTGGGCGAACCGCATCGAGGTGACGGCGCCCGGTCGGGGCTGACCGACGCCCGCGTCCGCGCGCCGGCCGCCGACGCTGGGCCGCGCGGCGAGTCTCGCGCTGACCGACAGTTCTCGTGGCCGACCCCGCGCGAAGTGTCGCTGAGCCCGAGTCTCGGCGCAGGCTGGCCGAACCCGGCAGGATGGACCCGTGACTGAAGACATCCGATGGGAAGTCGTCGAGGAGAGCACGCTGACGCTCCCCGACCACGAGGCGATCGCAGCGCTGCTCGGGCAGGCGTTCCCCGACTGGTCGCACTGGTACGTGGGCGGCCGTGACTACGCGGGCATGCAGCCCGAGCGGCGGGTGATCGGTCGGAGCGCGGACGGCGTCGTCCTCGCCCACGTCGGCATCCGCCGCATGTTCGTCACGGTCGGCGGCGAGGACGTGCTCGTCGGCGACACCGGCATCGTCGCCGTCTCGCCTCGACTGCAGGGCACCGGGGTCGGGCGCGAGCTGATGACCCGCACGCACGCGGTGCTCGAAGGGCTCCGGGTGCCGTACGGGTTCCTCGGCGCCGGGGAGAACCGCATCCCGTTCTACGCACGGATGGGCTGGCACGAGATCGACGGCGCCGTGGGCACGTTCTCCGCGTTCACCGCGGACGGCGCCGGCCTCTCCGAGACCGAGCAGGGTGGCTGGATGGTCCTGCCGGTCGCGGAGCGGCTGGAGGACTGGCCGGCCGGCCCGATCTGGCTGAACGGCCAGCAGGTCTAGAACAGGACGACAGCCGGGAGGCGCGGTGCGAGTCGGACTCGCACCGCGCCTCCCGGCTGTCAGGACCGGAGCTTACGCCTCGACCGCGACCTTCTCCGGGTCCTCGTTCGAGCCCGGCGCGCTCGGCACGACGGCGGCGCGCACGCGCGCACCGAGGTCCGCGTCGACGTTGGTCCAGTAGGCGAACACCCGCTCGCGCAGGTCGTCGCGCGTCACCTTGGAGACGTGCCCGGCGATGTTGCCGACCAGGCGCTCACGAGCCGCGTCGTCGAGGACCTCGCGGACGAGGGTGCCGGCCTGGCCGAAGTCGTCGTCCTCCGGGTGGAGCGTGGCGGCGGAACGCTGGAGCGCACCGTCGGACTCCCAGCCGGGGGTGTCGTCCGTCGCGGTCGGGTCGGCGTGCGCACCGCCGAGGGAGTTCGGCGCGTAGACCGGGACCTCGGACTGCTGGAAGTCGAAGCGCATGCCGCCGTCCTTCGAGTACGAGTGGACCTCGTTCTTCGGGGCGTTCACCGGGAGCTGGGCGTGGTTCGTGCCGACGCGGTAGCGGTGTGCGTCCGCGTAGCTGAAGATGCGCGCGAGGAGCATCTTGTCGGGGCTCGCCGCGATGCCGGGGACGAAGTTCGAGGGGGCGAAGGTGGCCTGCTCGATCTGCGCGAAGTAGTTCTCCGGGTTGCGGTTGAGCTCCATCGTGCCGACCTCGATGAGCGGGTAGTCGCCCTTCGGCCACACCTTCGTCAGGTCGAACGGGTTGAAGCGGTAGGTCGCGGCGTCCTCGTACGGCATGACCTGCACCTTGAGGGTCCAGCGCGGGTGGTCGCCGCGCTCGATGGCCTCGTGGAGGTCACGGATGTGGAAGTCCGCGTCCTCGCCGGCGATGCGGTCGGCGTCCTCCTGCGTCAGGGTCCGGTGACCCAGCTCGGTGATGAAGTGGTACTTCACCCAGAAGCGCTCACCCTCGGCGTTGATCCACTGGTAGGTGTGCGAGCCGAAGCCGTCCATTTCGCGCCAGCTCGCGGGGAGCCCGCGGTCGCCCATGAGCCATGTGACCTGGTGGGCCGACTCGGGCGACAGGGTCCAGAAGTCCCACTGCATGTCGTGGTCGCGCAGGTGCGAGCCCGGCAGGCGCTTCTGCGAGCGGATGAAGTCCGGGAACTTGATGCCGTCGCGGATGAAGAACACCGGGGTGTTGTTGCCGACGAGGTCGTAGTTGCCGTCCTCGGTGTAGAACTTCAGCGCGAAACCGCGGGGGTCGCGCCAGGTGTCCGGGGAGCCCTGCTCACCGGCGACGCTCGAGAAACGCGCGAGCATCTCGGTCTGCTTGCCCGGCTGCAGGAAGGATGCGCGGGTGTAGCGGCTGACGTCCTGCGTCACGGTGAAGGTACCGAAGGCGCCGCCACCCTTGGCGTGCACGACACGCTCCGGGACCCGCTCGCGGTTGAACTGCGCGAGCTTCTCGACGAGGTAGTGGTCGTGCAGTGCGAGGGGGCCGTCGGCGCCGACACCCATGGAGTGCTGGTCGCTCGAGACGGGGGCCCCGGAGTTGGTGGTCGTGGTGGGGGTGCCGGCCGGCTGGCCGGTCGTGTTCTGGTCGGACACGGTTCCTCCTCAGGTGGAACGGTTGGTTCGGTCAGGGTTGCTCGGGTTGTTCGTGGGGTCCGTCGTCCGGACCGGGGCTCGCCACCCGCACGGACAGGCGGGACTGCCCGCGCGGTCAGGCGGGGACTGCCTCCGCGTCGACACGTTCGGCCGCTGCGCAGCGTTCGCAGATCCCCCAGTACGTGACCTCGGCGGTGGCGACCGCGAAGCCGTGCGTCTCAGAGGGGGTGAGGCACGGCGCGTGCCCGACGGCGCAGTCGACGTCCTCGATCGCGCCGCACATCGTGCAGACGACGTGGTGGTGGTTGTCGCCCGTCCGCCGTTCGTAGCGGGCAGGGCTGCCGGCCGGTTCGATGCGTCGGACCAGGCCGACACCGGTGAGTGCCGCGAGGACGCCGTACACGGCCTGGTGACTCGTCGTCGGGAGCTCCGCGGCGAGCGCCGTGACGATGTCGTCGGCCGTGGCGTGCGGCATCGTCTCCGTCGCGCGGAGGACGGCGAGCCGCGGTGTCGTGACCCGGAGACCGGAGGCGCGGAGCAGGTCGGCGTCGACGTCCATGCTGAGCCTTTCTTTTGCAGAGATCAAGACAACACGATAACTGTACACCAGTCACGTGACCGATCGACGATGCCGACGTATGCCGGAACCGGAATACGAAGTGTCACGATCCGGTCGCGATCCGCTGGAACGACGCTGGGACGCGGCGACCTCGCGCTAGCGTCCGGACATGTCCACGAAGCAGAGCCTGCCCGTGCAGGCGACCAGCGCTCAGGACGTCCGGGGGATCATCGCGAAGCGGGACCTGGTCGTCGACCTCATCCGGACGGCGTGCGTCGTCCTCGTCGTGTTCGTGCACGTCACGATGGTCGGCGTCGCCGCCGGACCGGACGGCATCGCGGTGACCAGTCCGCTGCAGGAACTCCCCTGGTACGTGGCCGCCACCTGGATCGGGCAGGTGATGCCACTGTTCTTCGTGGTCGGCGGGTTCGCCAGCGCCGTCGGTTGGCGGAGCACCGTCGCGCGCGGCGGCGGCGCGCGGGACTTCGTCGCCACCCGCCTCGTGCGGCTGTTCCGGCCGGCCGTCCCGCTGTTCACGGTGCTCGCCCTCGGCCTCGGGGTCGCGACCGTGCTCGGCACCCCGCCGGGCCTGCTCGCCGAGGTCGCGTTCGGCATCGGCTCGCCGCTCTGGTTCCTCGCCGCGTACGGCATCACCCAGTGCTGCGTGCCGTTCATGGTGCGACTGCACGAACGGGCGCCCTGGTGGACCCTCGGCGTGCTCCTCGTGCTCGCCGCAGCCGTCGACGGCCTGCGCTTCGCGACGGGCGTCGCGGAGGTCGGGCTGCTCAATCTCGGCCCGGTGTGGCTCTTCGCGCAGCAGCTCGGCTTCCTCTGGGCGGACGGGTGGTTCGCCCGGCGGTCCCGGGTGCTGTTGGTCCTGGTCGCGGCCGCCGGGTACGGGTCCCTCGTGCCACTGACGTCCGTCGGGCTGTGGGCCCCGGACATGTTGCAGGACCTCAACCCGCCGATGCTCCCCTTGGCGGTCCTCGCGATCAGCCAGGCGTGCCTGGTGCAGCTCGTGCACACGCCCCTCTCCCGACTGATGCGGACGCGTGCGGCGCAGGGACTCGTGTTCCTGCTCGGCCGCGACGGCATGCCCGTCTACCTCTGGCACCTGCCGCTCTTCATCGCGCTGAACGGGGTGGCGCTCCTCGTCGGCGTGCCGTTCCCGGAGCCGGGGTCGTCCGCCTGGTGGGTCACCCGCCCAGTGGCACTCGTCGTGCTGCTCGGCCTGGCGCTCGGCGTCGCCCGCGGGCTCCGTTGGTTCGACCGGCCGCTCCCCCGCCTCCTGCCCGGCGCGGACCGCCCCGCGTGGCCGGTGCTCGCGGTCGCGGCGCTCTGCACGATCGGTCCGGCGTTCGTCGTGATGCAGGCGCACCTGTCGTTCGGGGTCGCACTGCTCGGCACGGCGCTCGTGCCGCTCGGCGTGTGGCTGCTGACGAAGACGGTGCCGGCACCGGGCGTGGCGCGGATCTGAACCGGTTCTCACCGACCGGCCGCTGCTGTGCGGGAGTGCCGGGCGGAGGATGGACGACGGCAGTCCGATCCGCAGGAGGCACCCCACGCCATCGACACCCGAGTTCTGGAGCATCTGGCACGGCGATCCGCTGGCGGCGGTCCTCCTCGTGGTCGCAGCCCTGACCTACGGCTGGTGGGTCGTCGGCGCAGCGCGACGCGGGACCCCGTGGCCGTGGTGGCGGAGCCTGGCGTTCCTCGGCGCACTCGTGCTGTTCGGGATCCTGCAGTTCGGCATCGTCGGGGTGTACGACCGCGAGCTCCGGTGGGCGTTCGTGCTGCGCTTGGCCCTGCTGTTCTTCGCGGTCCCCACCTTCGCCGCGTTCGCCGCCCCCGTCTCGTTGCTCCGGACGGGAGGCCCGGATCGCCTCGCGCAGGCGGCGTCCGCGATGCTGCGGTCGCGTCCGGCGCGGTTCCTCGGCAACGCGATCGTCTCGCCGCTGATCGCCCTCGCGCTGTTCTGCGTGCTGCTCACCCCGTTCGCCGCGACGATCAGGGAGTCCCCGGTCTGGGCCGCCGCCATCACGGTGCTCGTCCCGGTGCTCGGGTTCTGTCTGCTGGCCCCGCTGTCGGAACCGGGGGTGCTGCGCTCCTCGACGTTCGTCACGGTGGAGTTCCTGCTGGCGTTCGTCGAGCTGATGGCGGACGCGATCCCGGGCATCGTGCTGCGGATCACGAACCACGTGCTCGACGGCTCGGTCGTGCAGGCGGTCGGGCAACCGTGGTTCCCGTCACCGTTGCGGGACCAGCACCTGGCGGGCGACCTGCTGTGGTTCATCGCCGAGGTCGCCGACGTCCCGGTGCTCATCTCCCTGTTCATCCGGTGGCAGCGCACCGACCGCCGCGAGGCGCACACGATCGACGCCCTCACGGACGAGCAGATGGAGGAGCTCACCCGGGCGCACCTGCAGCGCCGCGGGTGAGCCGCTCGGCCCCGGGCCGGACTAGGCGTCCGCGTGCCGCCCGTGGTGGTCGGTGGCGGCGAGTTCCGCCTCGGGGGTCTCCGGCGCAGCAGCGGCGGCGTGCACACCGTGGCGCTCCTCGGCGACCGTCGCCGATCCGTCGGACACGGCACCGGTCTGCTGCCAGGCGACGGTCTGCTTCGGCTTCGCCAGGAACAGCGCCGCCACGATCGCGATGACGAGCATCACGGCCGGCAGGACGAGCGACTGCCCCATCGCCGTGGCGAACGGCTGCTGCAGGAAGCCCGGGAGCGCCCCGACCTGCTGCTCGGCACCGCCACCCGAACCACCGGCGCCGGACGGGAAGTTCGCCGTGATGCGGGCCTCGATCAGCGCCGCGATGCCGGCGGAGCCGAGGACGGCACCGATCTGACGCGTGGTGTTGTAGACGCCCGAGCCCGCTCCGGCGAGCTTCGGCGGCAGGTTGCGGGTCGCGGAGACCGAGAGCGGTCCCCACATGCAGGCGTTCGCGAGGCCGAGCAGCGTGGACGGCAGGAGCACCCAGCCCCAGTCGGCGCCGGAGGCCAGGAGCGCCCCGAACCAGAAGAGCGCGCCCGAGAAGCAGGCGAGACCGAACGCGGCGACCCAGCGGAGGCTCCAGCGGTTGAGGTTCTTGCCGACGAGCGGCGCGAGACCGGCGGACAGCACGGCCTGCGGGACGAGCAGCAGCGCGGCCTGGGTCGGGCTGAACGTCAGGACGTCCTGCGCCCAGAGCATGATCGGCAGCGCGAACGAGGAGATCGCGACGCCGACGGCGGTGATGGCGATGTTCGCCAGGGTGAAGTTCCGGTCCGTGAACAGGCCGAGCGGCAGCAGCGGCTCACCCTTCTGCACGCCCTGCCACACCACGAACGCGGCGAGCACGACGATGCCGGCGACGATGAGCGACCACACCGAGATCGGCCCGGCGATGGTGCCCCAGTCGTAGGTCTCGCCCTCCTGGATGCCGAACACCAGCAGGAACATGCCGACGGCGCTCAGCACGATGCCGAGGTAGTCGAAGCGGTGCCCGTGGCGGTCGAACGTCGGGACGAAGCGCTGCGCGAGCACGAACGCCACGATGCCGACGGGGACGTTGACGAAGAAGATCCACTCCCAGCCGAAGCCGTCGACGAGCAGGCCGCCGACGATGGGGCCGACGAGCGAGGCGACACCGGCGACCGCACCCCAGAGGCCCATCGCCGCACCGCGGTTCTGCGGCGGGAAGATGCGCGTGATCACGGCCATCGTCTGCGGCGTCATCATCGCGGCGCCGAGGCCCTGCACGACGCGGGCGACGATGAGCACCTCGATGGACCCGGCCAGCCCGCACCAGAGGCTCGACAGCGTGAAGACGACGAGACCGACCTGGTACAGGATCTTCGGGCCGAACCGGTCCCCGAGCCGCCCGGTGATGAGCAGCGGGACGGCGTAGGCGAGCAGGTACGCGCTCGTCACCCAGATCACGGAGTTGATGTCCGCGTGGAGCTTCGCGGCGATGGTGGGGGTGGCGACGGACACGATGGTCGAGTCGACGAGGATCATGAAGAAGCCGACGACGAGGGCCCAGAGTGCGGGCCACGGCTTCTTCTCGGTCGTCCGCGGGGGCGTGACGGTGGTCATCGGGTGGGTTCCTTGCTGTTCGTGGGGGTGTCTGCGGGGACGGCCGGACCGTCCCAGGGGATGTCGCCGCTCGCGATCCGGTCGGCGGCGGCGGAGAGCCACTCGATCTGTGCCGTGAGGGTCGCACGCACGTACGACACGTCGAGCCAGAAGCGGGCTGCCAGGCGTTTGTCCTGGAGGCCCGTGGCGGCCTCGTCGTACTCCTCGCGTTCCCCCCGGAGCGCCTCGGCGCGTGCCCGCAGGGCGGTCACGGCGTCCTCGGCGCTCAGGTTGTCGACGTGGGAGAGCGCGAGCTGGAACTCCGGGTACTCGTCGGCCGGCTCGGCGATCATGCGTCGCAGGCCGTCCTCGAGCGCGGTCCGACCGTGGTCGGTGATCGCGTACGTGGTGCGTTCCGGTCGGTTGCCCTCGCGCGCGGTGCCGAGGGCTTCGGCGTACCCGAGGTCGACCAGCCGACCGATCTGGTGGTACAGCGTGCTCGGCCGGACCTTGACGTTCTGGTCCTCGCGCCGCTGCAGCATCGTCTGGAACATCTCGTACGGGTGCATGGGGGCCTCGTTGAGGAGCCCGAGCGCGGCGAACGCGAGGGGTGTGAGCGACGCCATCCGTGCCTCCAGACCAGTGTTCCGTGTGGACTATTCGACTTGGAATATACGCCGTCGATGACTTCTCCACAAGCGGTCGGGCGCGCCGCGCGTGCCGCTTAGACTGGTCGCGTCCCACCCATCCCCCAAGCGCTGGAGTGAACACGTGCCAACCATCGTCGTCGAGGTCATGCCCAAGGCCGAGATCCTCGACCCGCAGGGCAAGGCGGTGGGCAACGCGCTCGCTCGTCTCGGCAAGGCCGACCTGACCAACGTCCGCATCGGCAAGCGCTTCGAGGTGGCCGTCGACGGTCCGGTCGACGACGCGACGCTCGCCGAGGTCCGCGAGATCGCGGTCGACGTCTTCTCCAACGCCGTCATCGAGGACGTCGTGTCCGTGACGGTCGAAGGCCAGTGACCTCGATGCGCATCGGCGTCATCACGTTCCCGGGCTCGCTCGACGACCGCGACGCCCAGCGCGCGGTCCGTCTCGCCGGCGCCGATCCCGTCGCGCTCTGGCACGGCGACCACGACCTGCAGGGAGTCGACGCCATCGTCCTCCCCGGTGGGTTCTCCTACGGCGACTACCTCCGCGCCGGTGCCATCGCCGCGAAGGCGCCGATCATGGCCGAGGTCGTCGACGCCGCCGGCAAGGGCATGCCCGTGCTCGGCATCTGCAACGGCTTCCAGATGCTCGCCGAGGCCCGACTCGTCCCCGGTGCGCACACCCGGAACGCCCACCAGCAGTTCATCCGGCGCGACCAGAAGCTCCGCGTCGAGACCACCGCGACCGCGTGGACCTCGGGCTTCACCGCCCAGCAGGAGATCACCATCCCGCTGAAGAACGCCGACGGACGCTTCGTGGCGGACGCCGACGAGATCAAGCGCATCGAGGACAACGGCCAGGTCGTGTTCCGCTACGTCGGCGTGAACCCGAACGGGTCGATCGACGACATCGCCGGCGTCTCGAACGAGCGCGGCAACGTGGTCGGCCTGATGCCGCACCCCGAGCACGCGACGGAGCCCGGCTTCGGCCCGGACACCCCCGCGGCGATGGCCTCCGGCACGGACGGCCTGACCTTCTTCACCTCCGTGATCGAGTCGACGCTGGTCAAGTGACCACGACTCCAGTGCCCGCAACTCCAGTGACAGGGAACGACACCACCGTGACGACATTCGTGCGCCCGAAGCCCGACACCGTGCAGGACGCCGCGGCGACCCCCGACAAGGAGCAGCCGTACGACGCGCTGGGCCTCAAGCCGGACGAGTACGCCCGCATCAAGGAGATCCTCGGCCGCCGCCCGACCTCGGGCGAGCTCGCGATGTACTCGGTGATGTGGTCCGAGCACTGCTCGTACAAGTCGTCGAAGAACTACCTCCGGCAGTTCGGCAAGAAGGTCACGCCGGAGATGACCAAGAACCTCATGGTCGGCATGGGCGAGAACGCCGGTGTCATCGACGTCGGCAACGGGTGGGCCGTCACCTTCAAGGTCGAGTCGCACAACCACCCGTCCTACGTCGAGCCCTACCAGGGCGCCGCGACGGGTGTCGGCGGTATCGTCCGCGACATCATCTCGATGGGCGCCCGCCCGGTGGCCGTGATGGACCAGCTCCGCTTCGGGGCGATCGACCACGAGGACACCGCCCGCGTCGTGCACGGCGTCGTCGGGGGCATCTCGTTCTACGGCAACTGCCTCGGCCTGCCGAACATCGGCGGCGAGACCTACTTCGACTCCGTCTACCAGGGCAACCCGCTGGTCAACGCGCTCGCGGTCGGCGTCCTCCGGCACGAGGACCTGCACCTCGCGAACGCGTCGGGTGCCGGCAACAAGGTCGTCCTCTTCGGTGCCCGCACCGGTGGCGACGGCATCGGTGGTGCCTCGATCCTGGCGTCCGACACGTTCACCGAGGGCGGCCCGACCAAGCGTCCCGCCGTCCAGGTGGGCGACCCGTTCGCCGAGAAGGTCCTCATCGAGTGCTGCCTCGAGCTCTTCCAGAAGGAGCTCGTCGAGGGCATCCAGGACCTCGGGGCCGCCGGCATCTCCTGCGCGACCTCGGAGCTCGCCAGCAACGGCGACGGCGGCATGCACATCTCGCTCGACGACGTCCTGCTGCGCGACCCCACGCTCACCGCCGAGGAGATCCTCATGTCGGAGAGCCAGGAGCGCATGATGGCGGTCGTCCGCCCCGAGAAGCTCGACGAGTTCCTCACGGTCGTCCGCAAGTGGGAGGTCGAGACCAGTGTGCTCGGCGAGGTCACCGGCACCGGCCGCCTCGTCATCGACTGGCAGGGTCAGGAGATCGTGAACGTCGACCCGCGCACCGTCGCCGTCGACGGCCCGGTGTACGACCGCCCGGTCGCGTACCCGACCTGGATCGACGCCCTGCAGGCCGACACCGCCGCATCGCTCGACCGTCCGGCCGACGGCCCGGCCCTCAAGGCGCAGTTCCTCAGCCTGCTCGGCTCGCCGAACCTGGCGTCGAAGAACTGGGTGACGAACCAGTACGACACCTACGTGCTCGGCAACACCGCGCTCTCGTTCCCCGACGACGGCGGCATGATCCGCGTCGACGAGGAGACCGGCCTCGGCGTCACCATCGCGACCGACGCCAACGGCCGGTACTGCCAGCTCGACCCGAAGCAGGGCGCACGCCTCGCCCTCGCCGAGGCGTACCGGAACGTCGCCGTGACGGGTGCCGTCCCGGCTGCCGTGACCGACTGCCTGAACTTCGGCTCGCCGGAGAACCCCGAGGTCATGTGGCAGTTCTCCGAGGCCGTCGAGGGCCTCGCAGACGGCTGCATGGAGCTCGGCATCCCGGTGACCGGCGGCAACGTGTCGTTCTACAACCAGACGGGCACGACCCCGATCCACCCGACCCCGGTCGTCGGCGTGCTCGGCGTGATCGAGGACGTCGCGCTCCGCGTGCCGTCCGGCTGGCAGGACGACGGCCACAACGTGTACCTGCTCGGCACCACCGCGCTCGAGCTCGACGGCTCGGCCTGGGCCGGCACGGTGCACGGCCACCTCGGCGGTCGTCCCCCGGCGGTCGACCTCGAGCGCGAGAAGGCGCTCGCGGACCTCCTGCACGCCGCCGCCAACGAGCAGCTGCTCACGAGTGCCCACGACCTGGCGGACGGCGGCCTCGGTCAGTCCCTCGCCGAGTCGGTGCTCCGGTTCGGCATCGGCGCACGCGTCGTCCTCGACGAGCTCGAGGCCCGCGACGGCATCGACACGGCGACCGCGCTGTTCTCCGAGTCGACCGGCCGGGTCATCGTGACCGTCCGGCGCGAGGACGACGTCCGCTTCCAGGGCCTGTGCGACGGTCGCGGCTTCCCGGTGCTCCGCATCGGCGTCACCGACGCGTCGAGCGGTTCGCTCGAGGTCCAGGGTGCGTTCGAGGCGACGATCGACGAGCTGCGCGGCACGCACCAGGCCACGCTGCCGAGCCGCTTCGGCGACGTCGTCGTCGAGGACGTGACCGAGGGCTACGTCGGCCGGGGTCCGCTCGACGACCACGGCTCGTTCTCGCCCCGCACGGACGCCTGACGCCGGCCGCCCGCAGGATGCCGATCGTCACGCTGCCCTTCGCGGAACTCGTCGACCGGTTCGGCCCCGTGCCGGACGGCGTCGAGCTGGCCGTCTGGGACGTCGAGGGGCCGTTCGACCGCCCCGACGACGTCGCCATCGCGTTCCTGCCGTTCTACTTCGGTGGACGGCACCGCTGGCAGTTCGTGCACGACCTGCCGAACCTCCAGCTCCTGCAGCTGCCGAGCGCCGGGTACGAACACGCGGTCCCGCACGTCCCCGGTCACGCGCAGCTCGCGAACGGCCGCGGCATCCACGACGACGAGACCGCGGAGCTCGCGGTCGGTCTCGCGTTGACGTCGTTGCGGGAGCTCGGGGCGTTCCAGGCCGACCGTGCGAACGGGGTCTGGGACGCCCGGACCACCCGTTCCCTGGCGGACCGTCGGGTGACCGTGGTCGGGTACGGCGCGATCGGGTCCGCCATCGCCACGCGGTTCGAGGCGTTCCGCACCGAGGTCACCGTCGTGGCGCGGACGGCCCGGGAGCAGGACGGCCGGCAGGTCCACGCGTTCGGCGAGCTGCCGACGATCGCGGCCGAGACCGACGTGCTCGTGCTCATCGCCCCGCTGACCGATGAGACCGAGCGGCTCGTCGACGCCGAGCTGCTCGCCGCCCTGCCCGACGGCGCCCTCGTGGTGAACGTCGCGCGCGGCAAGGTCGTCGACACCGATGCGCTCGTCGCCGAACTGCGATCAGGACGGCTCTCGGCGGGGCTCGACGTGACCGATCCCGAACCGCTCCCCGCGGGGCACCCGCTCTGGACCACGCCGAACACCGTGCTCACCCCGCACGTCGGCGGCAACACGGACCTCAGCATCCCCCGGTCGATCGAGTTGATGCGCCGGCAGGTCGCCGCGTTGGCCGACGGCCGCCCGTTCGAGAACGTCATCGACGTCTGACGCCCGAGGCCGGGCGCCCGACACCGGGCGTCCGCCACCGGGCACCAGGAACTAGGCACCAAGCACTGAGCACTGAGCACTGAGCGCCGGCACCGAGCGCTCGACGCCCGCGCTCAGGTCAGCAGCGCCATCCCGAGGCTCGGCGCGACGTCCTCGAACCCGAGCGACCGGTAGAGCCGCTGCCCGGGCGGATCCCCGACGAGCGTGACGTACGCACCCTCCGGCGCTCGTGCCCGCACGTCGGCGAGGAGCCACTCCACCACCCGGCGCCCCAGGCCACGTCGCTGGTGGTCCGGGTCCGTGGCGATGTCGGCGATGTGGAAGTACCAGCCGCCGTCGCCGATCGTGCGTCCCATCGCGACCGGAGTGCCGTCGCCGTCCACGACGTGACAGGCCGACCAGCTGCCGGCGATCGCCCCGGCTCCCTGCTCCGCGTTCTTCGGGGTCAGACCCGAGTCACGGCGCAGCCGGAGGTAATCGGCGAGCGGGGGCGGGCCGGCGACGAGGGTGTAGGACGCGTCCATGCACCCACTCTGGCCGATGCCGCTGACAGCAGTCGCGCCTCCAGGCGGCCCGATCGGCGCAGACGACGCAGACCGGGACGACCCGTCCGACCCGCGGAGACGACTCAGACCGGGACGACGCAGGTGGGCGTGCCCACCGGGATCTGGGCGACGGCGTCGCCGGGGACCCCGTCGACTCCGATCGGCAGGACGGCGACGGCGTCGGACATCTGGTTCGCGACCAGCACGTACCCGGGCACACGCGCGAAGTGCCGCGGCCACACCCCACCCGACGACGCGGACCCGACGAGGGTCAGACCGCCGCGCGACGCGTCGAGGACGACGACCAGGTCGCGTCCGCGCACGGCGACGTACACGCGGCCGGCGTCGTCGACCTCGATGTGGCTGAGGAGGGACTCGCCGACCGACCCGTCGAAGGTCGCGGCGGAGGCCACCGTGACGAACGACCCGGAGTCGTCGCGACGGAGACGGTGCACGTGTCCGTCGAGCTCACCGGCGACGAAGAGGTCCCCGTCGAACCAGGCGAGGTGGCGCGGGCCGACGCCCGGTGCGACGTGGTGCACCCGGACCGGCTCGATCGACGGGCTGCCGGTGACGCGGAACTCGTGGAGGGCGTCCCCGCCGAGGTCGGCGACGAGCACCGTGCCGTCCGGCGTGGCGATCGACTGGTGCGCGTGCGGCCCCTCCTGCCGGTCCTCGACCGGGCCGATCGCGTCGGGCAGGACCTCGGTCACGACGGCCGCGTCGGGTACCCCGGTCCGGTCGTCGGTGCCGTGCGCCCCGACGACACCGTCACTCGCGAGTACCGACGCCGTGTACGACTCCGCTGCCGCGAGCGAGACGGCGGTGACGGTGCCGGACACGTAGTTCGTGACGACGAGGGCGCCGGAGGGGTCGACCCGGACGTGGCACGGTGCGTCGCCACCGGCGGGTGCGTCCCACAGGTGCTCGAGCGATGCGCCGTCGCGGCGGAACGCGGCGACACCGCCGTCGGCGGTCTCCGACACGGCGTAGACCCGGTCGCCCGAGACCGCGAGGAACGACGGGTCGTCGATGACGGCGACGGTCCGGGCCTCCGCGGCGTCGATCGGTCCGGCCGGGAGGTACGAGATGCCCGTCGCGGTGCCGCCACCGGTGGCGGTGTAGGAGCCGATCAGCAGCGCCGGCAGGGCGGGGCTCACTGGTCGCCGCCGGCGATCTGCTCGTGGTGGTGGATGACCTCGGCGACGATGAAGTTCAGGAACTTCTCCGCGAAGGCCGGGTCGAGGTGCGACTCGGCGGCGAGGGAACGGAGTCGGGCGACCTGGATCTGCTCGCGTCCTGGGTCGGCTGCCGGCATGCCCGCCGCGGCCTTGAGGTACCCGACGCGCTGGGTGTACTTGAAGCGCTCGGCGAGCATGTGGATCACGGCGGCGTCGATGTTGTCGATGCTCTGCCGGATGCTGCCCAGTTCGGCGACGGCCGCCTGGTCGTACGCGGGCGTGGTGTCGTCGTCGCTCATGTCCCGAGCCTAACCGGCCGGGGCTGGCCACCAGGTGTCGGTTACGCCGCCGCGACCCGGCCCGGTGCCGGAGGGGACCGTCGGAACTGCGAGAATGGGCGCATGTCGGTCCTCCTCGTGATCTCGGCCGTGTGCGCGGTCCTCGCCGGCCTCGTGCACGTGTACATCTTCTTCCTCGAGTCCGTCGCCTGGACGAGCCCCCGGGTGCGACGCATCTTCGGGATCGCGTCGGAGACGGAGTCGCAGGCCACCCGCGGTCTCGCCTTCAACCAGGGGTTCTACAACCTGTTCCTCGCGATCGGCGCGATCCTCGGCGTCGTGCTCGTCGCCACCGGCAGCAGCACGACGGGGTGGACGCTCGTGGTCTTCTCGACCGCCAGCATGCTCGGCGCCGCGGTCGTGCTGCTCGGCACCGGCCGGAAGTACCTCAACGCCGCGTTCGCACAGGGCACGCTGCCGCTCATCGCGCTGCTCTTCGTGTTCATCGCCTCGACGTTCGGCAACTGACCGACGCGGTCGGTGCGTCCGCGGACGCACCGACCCCGAACGGACTGGAGGCGCGGTGCCAGCTGGCACCGCGCCTCCAGTCCGTCATGCGTCGAGGACGCGACCCGGCTCGCTCAGCCGAGCTTCGCCTGGAACTCGTCCGGCAGCTTCCCGAGCGCCCACTCGATCGCCGCGGTCGTCCCCATCGAGAACGCCGAGGACACGTCCGCGTCGTCGAACACGATCGCGTGCCCGGCCTCGACCGACGGCACCTTCTGGAACAGCGGGTCCGCCTCGGCCTTCGAGGCGTCGACGTAGATCGGCAGGATCAGCGTGAGGTCGGCGTTCAGCAGGTCGAGGTTCTCGTCGGACAGGTGCACCGAGAACGCCTTGCCGGCCTGCTCGTCGATGGCCTTCGGGATCGTGAACCCGAGGTTCCGCATGAAGGTCGAGCGGCTGTCGGTGGACGCGTAGGCGCCGAAGCCCTCGGAGCTGTACGCCCCGACGACGGCGGTCTTACCCGCGAACTCGGGGTGCGCCTTGCGGGCCGCGGCGTAGGCGTCGTCGAGTCCGGTGAGCAGCTTCTTGCCCTCGGCCTCCTTGCCCAGCGCCTTCGCGATCATCGTGGTCTGCTGCTCGGTCGAGGCGAGGTAGTTCTCGCCACCCTTCGGGATGGCCACGGTCGGCGCGATCGCGGACAGCTTCGCGTATCGGTCCTTGTCGCCCGAGGACTTCACGTCGAGGATCACGTCGGGCTTGAGCTTGAGGATGTCCTCGTAGCTCGGCTCCAGCGTCTGGATGATCTTCGGCGACTTCGTGTACGCCCCCTTCAGCCACGGGCCGACGCCGTCGCCACCGAAGGCGAGCCAGTCGCTCGCACCGACGGGCTGCACGCCGAGCTCGAGCGCCGTCTCGGCGTCGCCCCAGCCGAGGGCGACGACACGCTTCGGCTGTTCCTTGATCGTCGTCGTGCCGAGCGCGGTCGTGATGGACACGGGGAACTGGCCGTTCGCCGACGAGGACGACGAGTCGTCGCCGGCGGAACCGGAGCCGGAGGCACACCCGGCGAGGACGAGGGACGCTGCGACGACGGCACCGGCGGCGGCCAGGACGCGACGGAGGCGGAGGGGAGTACGGATCACAAAGGGTAGCCTAACCTAACGGCCGGCTCCGAGGGCGCCTGGTTAGGCTGGCTGACCGTGGCCCCCACCGACCCCGGCCGGACCCGCCTCGCGGTGCTCGGCTCCCCCATCGCACACTCCCTCTCCCCCACGCTGCACGCAGCGGCCTACGACGTGCTGGGGTTGCAGTGGTCGTACGGGAGGCACGAGGTCGCGTCCGGCGGCCTGGACACGTTCATCGCGGGGCTGGGCCCGGAGTGGCGTGGGCTGAGCCTCACGATGCCGCTGAAGCGCGACGTGCTGCCGCTCCTCGACCGCACCACCGCGTTGGTCGACGAGCTCGGGGTCGCGAACACCGTCGCGTTCCGGACCTCCGGCGACACGGTGCTGCGCCACGGGGCGAACACCGACGTCGAGGGCCTGGTCCGGCCCGTCGAAGCGCTCGGCCACCTGCCCGGCGAGGCGACGGTCCTCGGGGGCGGTGCCACCGCCGCGAGCGCCCTCACCGCTGCCGTGCGACTCGGCGCGACCCTGGTGCGGGTGTTCCTGCGCGACACCGGGAAGGCCGGGGCACTCGTCGACCTGGCCGTCCGGCTCGGGGTCTCGCTCGAGGTCCTCCCTCTCACCGAGCTGCCCGGCACCCGGCACGGGTTCGTCGTCTCGACCCTGCCCGGTGGCGCCGCCGACGCGCTCGACCTCGTGCCCGCGGGGCCCGACGCCGTGCTGTTCGACGTCGCCTACGAACCGTGGCCGACCGCCGTCGCCACCCGCTGGTCCGCAGCCGGCGGCCGGGTGCTGAACGGCCTCGACATGCTCGCCGAGCAGGCACTCGGGCAGATCCGGTTCTTCCTCACCGGCGACCAGGACGAGCTCCTGCCCGACGAGGCCGTGGTCCGCAAGGCGATGCGCGCCGCCGTGGGCCTGCCGGAGGTCATCCGCGGCTGAGCGGCGCCGCCGCCGAGCCGTCGCCGAGCCGTCGCCGTGCCGTCGCAGAGCGGTCGCCGGGCCGTCAGCCGACGACACCGTCGACGTAGTACCAGCGCCCGTCCTCGCGCACGAACACGCTCGTCTCCTCGAGCGTCCCACGCTCGACGTCGGAACGCCACCACGCACGAAAGGCGACCGTGCCCCGGGAGTCGAACGGGCCTCCCGACTCCGTCGCCAGCACGTCCAGCCGGGTCCAACGCTGGTCCGCGTCCAGCTCGAGTGCCTCGGGACGCGTCCGCGGGTGCCACGTCAGCAGCAGGTACTCCGGCAGGCCGAGCGCGAACGCGCTGAACCGGGAGCGCATCAGCCGCTCCGCCGTCGGCGCCGTCGCACCGCGGTGCAGGGGGCCGCAGCACTCGCCGTAGGGGTTGCCGCTCAGGCAGGGGCAGCGCGACTCGTCGGTGACCACGGCGGAACGCTAGTCGACGATCGACAGCGCGACCGTGATGTTGCCGCGGGTGGCGTTCGAGTAGGGGCAGATCTCGTGCGCCCGCTCGACGAGTCGCTGTCGCTGCTCGGGACGGGCCGACGGCGCGTACACGTCGAGCTCCACCGCAAGGCCGAAGCCGCCCTGCCCGTTGCCGCCGATGCCGACCTCGGCCGAGACCTCGGCGTCGGTGGTGTCGACCTCGAGCTCCTTGCCGGCGGCGTGCAGCGCACCGAGGAAGCACGCGGCGTACCCGGCTGCGAACAGCTGCTCCGGGTTCGTGCCGTCACCGCTGCCGCCCATCTCCTTCGGCGGACGCGTGTCGAGGTCGAGGCGGTCGTCCTCGGTGCGCACGTGGCCGTCGCGGCCTCCGCCGGTGGCGTGGGCGGCTGCGGTGTAGACGATGTCGAGACTCATGGGTCGAGCGCACCGTGTGTTCCTGTGCGAGTGCTGGAGCGGCGCGTGCGCGCGGGGAGCGCCGGGCGCACGGGCGGGCGCTCCCGGGCGTGTCCGGGGGTGCCCAGGGCTGCACCGTGCGAGGTCCCGCCCGCTTCGTGAGCAGAAGACGTCGGGTCGCTGCCCCGGACCCGACGTCATGTGCTCACCAGATGCGCCGACCAGGCCGAGCGAGTAGAAGGAACCTCGTGTTCAGACTCGGGTGGCAGGTCCTGTGGACGCGCATCGGTGCGGTCGTCGACGTCGAGCGGGTCCGCCGTGCGGCCGTGATCGCCGCCGCCGTCACCCTCGTCGCGGTCGTCGTGTCCGTCGTCCTGCAGCTCCGCTCCGCCTGGGCCGGGAGCTCGCCGCTCGGTGCGGGCGTCGCCATCGCCCTGACGACCGTGGGTGTCGGCCTGCTGCTCTTCAGCTGTTTCCCGACGGCCCGGCCCCTCGAGCCCGCGGCGACGATCAACGGCCGGCAGGTCCGCCCGGACGCGCTGCTCACCGTCCGGTGGTCGGTCGAGCCGTACCTCGTGCATCGCCCGAAGCCGATCACGCCCGACGACCGCGCTGCCGTCCTGGACGACGTCCATCTGTTGCAGCGTGGGTTGATCGGACGACTGTCACGGTTCGGGCCGATGACGCTCGGGCTCGCCCTGCTCGGACTCGGCTTCGGCGTCGCGACGGAGTTCCGCTCGGTCGCCTTCCTCTCGGTCCTCCTGTACGTCGGGCTCATCCCCGACCTGGTGGTCCGGCTGGGCCGCTCGGAACGTGCCCGCCTCGCTGCGCTCGCCACCGAGCCGCCACCACCCGGCTCCGAGCAGCCGCAGTGGCGTCGTGACCCGTCCGGATCGAAGCTCGGCTTGCCCGGCGAGTGATCCGCCGAGCGGGTGTCGGTGGGCACGGGCAGACTGTGACCATGTGTGGAAGGTTCGTCGTCTCCGACACCACGGCCGATCTGCTGCCGGAACTCGTCGGTGAGCTCGCAGCCAGGACCGAGCACGTCGACGCGGACACGGGCGAGGTCGGGACCGGCCTCGTCCCGAGCTGGAACGTCGCCCCGACCGACCCGGTGTTCGCCGTCCGGCAACGCCACGGCGAACGGGAACTCCCCCGGATCAGCTGGGGCTTCGTGCCGAGCTGGGCGAAGGACTTCCAGAAGCAGCGGCCGAAGCCGATCAACGCCCGCATCGAGACGGTGGCGACGAGCGGCATGTTCAAGCGTGCGTTCGCCACGAACCGCTGCATCGTCCCGGCACAGGGCTACTACGAGTGGGTGGTTCGTGAGGACGGCAAGGAGCCGCACTTCGTGCACGAGCCCGGCGGGGCCCTGGCGATGGCCGGCGTGGTGAGCGCATGGCCCGACCCGACGAAGCCCGACGGGGACCCGGACAAGTGGCGGTTGTCCCTCGCGATCATCACGCGGGACGCACACGTCGCCCCGGGCGAGGTGCACGACCGGATGCCGGCGTTCCTCACGCCCGACGGCTACGACGCGTGGCTGGACACCGACCGTGGCGGGCTCGGCACGGACGATCTCCTCGCACTGCTCGACCACGAGTCGATGACGGTCGCCGCCGGACTCGAGCAGTACGAAGTCTCCCGTGCGGTGAACAGCGTCAAGAACAGCGGGCCGCAGCTCATCGAGCGGGTCGCGTAGCCGCCGTCAGTCGTCGACGCGGCGGACGTCGGGCAGGAGCACGTGCAGCCGCTCGGCGAGACGCTGCTGTGCTTCCTCCAGCGACCGGAAGTCGCCGACGTACTGCCCGAAGGTGTCCGACACGAAGTAGTGGGTGCCCTGACGGTCCACGGTGCCGCCGTAGTAGCCGCCGTAGTTGGCGGCCCACAGTCCGGTGTCCGGTCGTGCCCAGGTGATCCGCGCGTGCGACGGTTCGTCGACCGCGACGACCTCGTCGTCGACGACGACGGAGGCCTCGATCTCGGTGATCGCCGCGATCGTGGCCGTGTCGACGGTCAGTTCGGCATCGTGGCGGTGGTCGAAGGTGGTGCTCATCGTGCAGCTGCTCACTCGACGGGGCGGATCACGGAGGGCAGCATCACGTGCAGTTGGTCCGCGAGCTTCGCCTGCGCCTGCTCCAGCGACCCGAAGTCGCCGACGACCAGGCCGAAGGTGTCCGACGCCACGTAGCGGTCGTCGCGCTTGTCGATCGAGCCGCCGAAGTACCCGCCGTAGTTGGCGATCCACTCGCCGTCCTCTTCCTGCGTCCAGCTGAGCTTCGCGCGGGAGGGGCGGGTGTGCGTCTCGGCCTGTGCCTCGAGGATCGCGATCGTGTCGACGGTCTCGGTGTCGAGCGTGACCTCGGCTCGGGTGTCGGTGCTGACGGTGCTGCTCATGTCGCTCTCCTTCGCGATCCGGGGTACATCTGCTGACACCAGAACGCTACGAGACCGAGCGGTCCACGCGCCAGCGATGCCCGTGGATTCACGGGTTCTGTCAATGCGGTGCATCGGCGACCCGCGGGTTTCCGGGGCCGCGCGTCGCACGTACGGGGTACAGGGGGACGATCGGGGTACTCGTTCTCCGGCCAGTCCGACGACGACCGCCTGGGTCACGCCGACGACGACCGTCCAGGTCACGCCGACGACGACCGTCCGTGTCACGCCGACGACGACCGTCCGGGTCAGGCCGCTGCCGCCGCCGCTCGTCGGTCCCGCGCCCGCCACCACCGCAGCACGAGCGCACCCGCGCCCCCGACGACGAGGGCGACGAGGGCACTCCCGATCCCGGTCCCGGCCGGCCCGAGGGCCGATCGGAACACCTGGGCGCCGAACTCCGCGAGCTCGAGCGGGTACGGGAGGTACACCCGCGTCCCCATCGCGGCGGTGAGTGCCGTCACGGAGGCCGAGCCGGCCCACAGCACGAGGAGCGCGACCACCGACCCGACGATGCGCCCGACGCCCAGCAGGCCGGTCCACGCGATCCCGAGACCGAGCAGCACCGCCGGGACCCACCGGGTGACGGCCAGCACGGCGGACACCGAGCCGTCGGCCGATCCGACGGGCGACAGCAGGAAGGCGTCGAGCCACGTCCCCACGGCGAGCGCGCCGACCGCGACCGCGACCACCGCGACGGCGGGGACGGCCCGGGCGAGCAGCAGCAGCACGACTGCGGCGAGGGCGATGGCCAGGAGTGTCCCGGCGACCAGCGCGACGAGGTAGACCTGCGAGGCGCTGATCGCGCGGCCGGTGCCGATCGCCCGGTCGCTCCGGAGTCCGGCACCCGTGACGACGGCGGTCTGCACGAGCGCGCCGAGCTGCACGACGAGCAGCCCGCCGAGCGCCGGGAGCGCGCGCAGTCGGCCCGTCAGCCCGAGTCGTCCACCGAACACCCGGACCGTGAGTCCGGCGACGACTCCCCCGACGAGCAGCATCCCCGCGATGAGCCCGACGGAGTACTGGCTGAAGGGCAGCAGCGCGATCGGCATGTCCGACGGGTCGGTGGTCGCGGTCGCCCAGAGGTTCTGCAGTGGCAGCCGCATCCCGGTGACGATCCAGGGCAGCAGCCCGGCGACGCCGGCCAGCACGCCGGCCCCCGCCCCGAGTCCGATCGAGCGCATCACTGTTCCCCCACCCATCCGGCCAGGGTAGCGGCGGGTGCCGGCGCGGTCGCGCCCGCGGACTGGAGTGGGTCCGTGGACACACCCGTCCGTCGCCCTCAGTGCCGCGCGGCGTCGACGGCACGCCGGTACGCGCCCGGCGTCATCCCCACCAGGGGCGTGAACTGCTCGATGCACTGACTCGTCGTCGCCCACCCGCACGCTGCCGCGACGTCGGTCACGGACGCTCCGCCCGACAGGAGCACGAGGGCCCGGTGCACCCGGAGCTGGAGCCGCCACTGCCGGTACCCCATCCCGGTCTCCTGCCGGAAGAGACGGGTCAGCGTCCGTTCGCCGACGCCCGACCACGCGGCGAGGTCCGCGAGCGACGCCGGTTCGGCCAGGTCGCGCTCGACCCGTCGGACCACCTGCCGGAGCCGCGCGTCACGCGGCTCCGGCAGGTGCAGCGGCTGCTCCGGGGCGGACGCGACCTCGTCCACGATGACGGCGCGGAGGTGGGCCCTGGCCACGTCGGAACGCCGTGCCGGCGTCGTGATGGCGAGCAGCGCCTCCCGGGCGAGCGCCGAGACGGACAGGACCGCAGGTCCGGACGGGAGGCCCGTGGCGGCGTCCGCGGACAGGTAGACGACCCGCATGTCGGTCGCGCCGTGCGCCCGGTGCCGGTGCTCGGCGCCGGCGGGGACCCACGCCACCCGGTTCGGCGGGGCGATCCACGCGCCGTCCTCGGTGATGAGCGACAGCACGCCCGTCGCTGCGTGCACGAGGTGACCGAGCGGGTGCACGTGCGGCGGCACCGTCTCGGCGTGCGCGAACCAGAACGCCGCCTCGGTGCGACCGTGATCGACGAGGTGCTGGCTGGAAACCGACATCACCTGGCAGGGTACGTGTTCCACGCCGATCCTGCTCGATGGTGTGATCGTCGTATGACCACCGCCTCGATCCCCGTCCCCACCGCCGGACGCCGACGCGGGCTCCTCGCCGCCTGGTACGTCGGCGCGGGCCTCGTGCTCATCGCGCTCAACCTCAGGATGGGGGTCGCGTCGGTGGGGCCCGTCCTCGGGGCCGTCGAGCAGTCGCTGCACCTCACACCGTCGGCAGCGAGCCTCCTCACCACCATCCCGGTCTTCGCGTTCGGCGCCTTCGCGTTCCTGACGCCGGTGCTCACCCGTCGCATCGGTCTGCATCGACTGCTCGGGCTCACGATGGCGGTGCTCGCGCTCGGCATCGCGCTCCGTCTGGAGCCGCACGGCTGGGCGCTGTACGGCGGCACAGTGGTGGCCGGTGCCGCGATCGCCGTCGCCAACGTGCTCATGCCCGCGGCGATCAAGCGCGACTTCGCGCACCGGGTCGGCCTGATGATGGGGCTCTACTCGACCGGACTGTTCCTCAGCGCCGCCGTCGCGTCGGCCGCCGTCGTCCCGCTGATGGCAGCGTTCGGCTCGTGGCGCCCGGCCCTGGCGTTCTGGGCGGTCCCCGCCGTGGTCGCCTTCCTGGTGTGGCTGCCGCGCGCCATGCGGAACCCCGGGCACGTGCGCGGCTCCCGACGGGCGGCGGACGCCCCGGTGGCGGCACGCGACGAACCGACCTTCGCCCGGCTCTTCCGCGACCCGGTGGCGATCGCGGTGACGGCGTTCATGGGGCTGCAGAGCCTGTCGTACTACGCGTTCCTGACCTGGGCGCCGACCGTGCTGCAGGACGCCGGGGTCTCCGCGCACGACGCCGGCCTGATGCTCGCCTACTCGGCGCTGCCCGGGATCCTGACCGGCGTGACCGGACCCGCGATCGCCCGCCGGACGCGACCGAGCTGGCTGCCGGTCCTCGTCGTGGTGGTGCTCTGCGCGGCGGGCTTCGTCGGCCTGCTCGTCGCACCGGCCGCCGGGGCCTGGGCGTGGATGACGCTGCTCGGGCTCGGCCAGGGCGCGGCGATCAGCCTGTCGTTGAGCTACATCGTGTGGCGCTCCCCCGACGCCCGGCACACCGCGCACGTGTCGACGATGGCGCAGGGCACGGGCTACCTGCTCGCGGGACTCGGACCGCTCGGACTCGGGGTGCTGCACGCGGCGACCGGCGCGTGGACGGCGCCGATCGTCGTGCTGCTGGCGCTCCTGGTGGTGCAGCTCGTCGCCGGCGTGGCCGCGGCCCGGGACCGGCACGTGCTCGCGCGCCGGTCGTAGGCCGCCACCGAGCTTCGGCTGGGCGGACACGACACGGGTTGCGGTACCCGGACGATGTCCGCCCGGCCGAGGCTCGGCCCGGCCGCGTCCGGCCTGGCCCAGTCCGGCCGCGCCTCAGGTCAGGAAGCGCCGAGCAGGTCGTGCCGGACGACGATGGCGTCACGGCCGGGGCCGACGCCGATCGCGGAGATCCGGGCGCCGGACATCGCCTCGACGGCGAGCACGTAGGACTGCGCGTTCGCCGGCAGGTCCTCGAACGAGCGGGCGCCGGTGATGTCCTCGGTCCAGCCGGGGAACTCCTCGTAGATCGGCTTCGCGTGGTGGAAGTCCGACTGGTTCACCGGGACCTCGTCCACGCGGACGCCGTCGACGTCGTACGCCACGCACACGGGGATCGTCTCGAGCCCGGTCAGGACGTCGAGCTTGGTCAGCACGAAGTCGGTGACGCCGTTCACGCGGGCGGTGTAGCGGGCGATCGGGGCGTCGTACCAGCCGCAGCGACGCGGGCGGCCGGTCGTGGTGCCGAACTCGAAGCCGTTGGCGCGGAGGAACTCCCCCGACTCGTCGAAGAGCTCGGTCGGGAACGGTCCGGCGCCGACACGGGTCGTGTACGCCTTGACGATGCCGATGATGCGCTCGAGCTTGCTCGGGCCGATGCCCGAACCGGTCGCCGCGCCACCGGCCGTCGCCGACGACGAGGTCACGAACGGGTAGGTGCCGTGGTCGACGTCGAGCATGGTGGCCTGGCCGGCCTCGAACAGGACGGTCTCGCCGCGCTCGAGCGCACGGTGGATCTCGAGTCCGGTGTCGGCGACCATCGGGCGCAGGCGGTCCGCGAAGGACAGCAGCGACTCGACGACCTCGTCCGCGTCGATCGCCCGGCGGTTGAAGACCTTCACCAGCAGGTGGTTCTTCTGGTCGAGGGCCGCTTCGACCTTCTGCCGGAGGATGTTCTCGTCGAAGATGTCCTGGATCCGGATGCCGACGCGGTTGATCTTGTCGGCGTAGGACGGGCCGATGCCGCGGCCGGTGGTGCCGATCTGGCGCTTGCCGAGGAAGCGCTCGGTGACCTTGTCGATCGTGCGGTGGTAGTGCGTGATGACGTGCGCGTTCGCCGAGACGAGCAGGCGGGAGGTGTCGACGCCGCGGGCCTTCAGCGCGTCGAGCTCCTGGAACAGCACCTCGAGGTCGACGACGACGCCGTTGCCGATGATCGGGGTGACGCCGGGCGTGAGGATGCCGGACGGCAGCAGGTGGAGCGCGTACTTCTCGCCGCCGATGACGACCGTGTGCCCGGCGTTGTTGCCGCCGTTGAACTTGACGACGTAGTCGATGCGGCTGCCGAGGAGGTCGGTCGCCTTCCCCTTGCCTTCGTCGCCCCACTGGGCGCCGATGATGACTGCTGCGGGCATCTGGTTCTCCTCACGTTGGCGGAGGACCTCACGCGACCGTCGGGTCGGTGGTCCACCCGAGTCTATCGGACGGTCACCTCCCCGTTACCGGTCACCTGCTCGGGACGGTGCGGACAGCGGAACGGGAGGCGCGGTGCCAGCTGGCACCGCGCCTCCCGTCTGCGGGTGACGTCCGCGGGTCAGCCGCGGAAGAAGTCCTGGTACGAGGGGTCGCCGACGGGCTGCGAGTGGCCCGGCTCGGCGAGGCGCTGTTCGATCATGGACTGGATGACGTCCGGCGGGGTGAGCCCACGGCGCCGCCACTCCATCGGGTTGGCCCGGAGCTGCTTCAGGGTGCTCTGCGTCTGCATGCGGAACAGCCTGACACTGGATAACTAGTTTGTCTAACTACATGTCCGCTCAACGCACTCCGGGCCCCGACGCGGTGTTCGCCGGGGCCCGGAGGCGTGCTGAGGACGTCTAGCGGCGCGTGACCTTGGCGGTCTGCTTCGAGGTCGCCGTGCCGTCCTGGTAGCCCTTCGCCTTCGCGACGACCTGCACCGAGTAGCGGTGACCGACGTCCGAGGTGCCGAGCTTGAAGGTCGTCCCGGTCGCACCCTTCACGACAGCACCGTCACGGAGCCACTGGTACGAGTAGGACACCTTCTTGCCGTCCCACGTGCCGTGCCGGGCCTTGAGCTTCGACCCGACCGTGGCCTTGCCGTCGATCGTCACGGCGCTGCCCCGCACGAGGTGCAGCGTCGGCGCGACCTGGACCGCGGACACCGTCTGGGCCTGGTCGCCCACCGCGTTGCCGAGGTGCAGCAGCAGGACCCGGGCGTTGGTGACGTCCGCGCCACGGGTGACCTGGAGCGAGCCGCGGTCGGCGAACAGCACGCCGGTCGCCGCGCCCTGCGCGAAGGTGAGCGCCGGCTTCGACGGGTCGTACGTCGCCTCGGCCGTCTCGTCCACCACGTACGACCCGCTCGTGGCCAGGGCCGGGGCGTACGCCGACTCGGTGACCACCGAGTAGGTGAACGGCCCGGTGGCACCGATCGTCGCGGCGTCCACCGTCAGGACCTTCACCGCGCTGTCGAACGTGTTGACGTCCTGCCCGGGGGCTCCCCCGTTCAGCGGCTGCGCGTCGACGGTCTTGCCGGTCGCGAGGTCCACCGTGGTCGCGAGCGTCGCGTCGACCGTGGCCGACTTGGCGTCGTACACCAGGTAGTCCGGCGTGCCGTCGCGGTCGGTGTCGATCAGCACCTCGACGTTGGTCACGGCGCCGGGGTTGGCGTCGGGGCCGGCCGTCTGGACACCGAACGCCAGGGTGCCGGACGTCTTGTCGTAGTTCGCGCCGTAGGCCCGGACGTCCGCTGCCTGCAGGGACTGCTTCGCCGAACCGGCCGGGAAGGACTCCTGACCGTCCGTCCCACCGAGCACGAACGGGGCGACCGCCGCGTGGTAGCCGGTCGTCGCGTCACCCTGGTCCACCGTGCGCCCGGTGAGCGCGAGGTCGGCCTTGGTCTGCGATCCGCTGAAGGAGACGTCCCCGCCGTGCACGGCGCTCACCGGCTTCGGCGCGACGTACGTGCCGAGTCGCAGCGGGTTGAGCGTCTTGTCGGTCGGCGTGAAGGTCACCACACCGGACGCAGCGGCGACGAACTCCCGCTGGTACCCGGACTGCACCGACTCCTGCGTGGGGTCGATGACGCGGCGGAGCTGTGTCGGGTCGGCGATCGAGAAGGTGAGCTTCACCGTCGCGGTGCCGTGCGGTCGAACCGTCACGCGCTTCGTGCTCAGCGCGAAGGCCACGCCCGGCTGCGCCACCTGCGGCTGGTAGGCCACGTCGTAGGTGTGCGGTCGACCGTCGGTGTTCTCGATCTGCAGCGTGCGGCTCTCGCTGGTCTTCGAGGCGACTTCGACGACACCGTAGGAGGCGGTGACGAGCTGGTCGTTCTCGATGCTGCGGACCGTGGTGCCTGCGGTGACCGCCTGCAGGGCGTCGACGCGGCCGGTGCCCTGGCGGAGCAGGGTGGCGGTCCCGTCGCCGTCCTTCACGTCGTGCGTCGCGGTGTTCATCAGCGCGGCCTTGACCTGCGGTGCCGTCCACGACGGGTGCGACTGGAAGGTCAGCGCAGCGATGCCCGCCACGTCCGGCGTCGCCATCGACGTGCCGCTCATCGACATGCGGCCGTCACCGGTGCCGTTGGCCGCGGAGATCACGTTGACCCCGGGACCGGCGATGTCCGGCTTGACGATGTCGTCGAACGACCCGTGCACGCCCCGGCTGGTGAACGACGCGAGCGTGTTCACGGCCTCCGGGTCGGTGGCGAGTTCGAAGCCCTTGAGCTCGTCGGCGAAGCGCACGTGCAGGGTCCCGGCCTGGGCAGCGGCCTGGAGGCCCGTGACGCTGTCCTCGGTCAGCTCGGCTCCCGGGATGGTCGCGTTCCCCGCGATGCCGGAGCTGAACGTGTTGATCGTCCCCGCCAGCAGGACGCCGACACCGCCGGCGGCCTCGACGTTGCCGAAGCGCACGCCGGAACCGCACTCGAGTGCGGCGTCCGTCCACTTCAGCCAGACGACCTTGCCCGCGATCTTCGCGGCCTCGTCGGCGCTGAAGGCGGCGCAGCCGTCGACGTTCGTGGTCGGGACGACGACGTCACCCTCGACCGGCAGCGTCCCCTGGTAGTTCTGCGAGTACTGCGCGCGCCAGGTCTTCGCGACGTCCGACGGGGCGGTCGCCTCGACGCCGTCGTACAGCGACTGGCCGGTGGCGCTGGCAGCGACCGTGAGCGCACCCTCGGCGTTGCCCGGCGACCCACCGATGTCGGTGAAGTCGTCGGCGTTCCCCGAGGCGATCACGGGCAGGACACCGCGGGCGGTGAGCGCGTCGATCTTGGCGTTGTCGGGGTCGTCCGGTGCGCCGTAGTCGGAGCCGAGCGACAGGTTGAGGACGTTGATGTCCTTGCCCTCGGTCAGCGCCTGGCCCACCCAGTCCAGCGCGGCACCGGTGAGGTCGGTCGAGCCGCCGCCGTCACCGAACACCTTGAGGGCGTAGAGACCCGCCTCGGGCGCGGTGCCCGGGCCGATCCACATGTCCTGCACCTGCTGCGTGGTGAGCTTCGTGTAGTCCCCGTCGAAGGGCTTCTTGTCGGCGTCCAGGCCGTACCCGGCGATGGTGCCGGACACGTGCGTGCCGTGGTCGCCGCCCTTGCCGTCGATCGGGTTCTCGTCGGGCTGCGGGGTCGGGTCGTACGCGGCGCTGGACGGGTC
The DNA here is from genome assembly GCF_051903265.1 of Curtobacterium sp. SP.BCo. GTDB lineage: Bacteria > Actinomycetota > Actinomycetes > Actinomycetales > Microbacteriaceae > Curtobacterium. The sequence continues at coordinate 1,153,105 of NZ_CP194337.1, read as the reverse complement.
CGCGTTGTACGTCGGACCGGCGAAGTCGTAGCCGCCGAGGAACTTCTCGCCGTCGAAGGATCCGGCGGTCGGCGCACCCGTGTTCGCGAGCGCGGCCTGGTAGGCGGCCTCGGTGCCCGGACCGCCGAAGTCGGCCTGCGTGTAGTCGAGCCCGGTGTCGAGGACGGCGACGTTGACGCCCTTGCCGGTGCGGCCGGTCTGCTGCCAGGCGTCGAGCGAGCGGGTGTAGACGTCGCTCGCCGCGTTCTTCGGCGTGACACCGTCCGCGCCCGGCTTCACGAGGCTCGGGTCGACGCCGGACGGTGCCGCGCCGGAGTCGGCGTTCACCGTCGGGTCGACGATCTTCTTCGGCGTGAGCGGGATGATGCTCTCGACGTCGGAGCGGGCCGCGACCTTCCGGAGGGCTGCGACGTCGGCGACGACGGCGACGCCCGGCACGGTGTACTCGGTCGAGTAGAGCTCGGTGGCGTCACCGTCCGCGCGCTTGACGGCCGCGGTGACGGCGTCGGTCGCCGTGGTGATGGCCTGCACGCGCTGCTTCGCTGCCGAGGACTGCGTCCGTGACTTCGTCAGGTCGCCGCCCTTCGCCGCGGCATCGACCTCGAGCGCTCCCTGGCCGGTCGTCCGCACGAACGCGGCGATCGTCTTCGAGGGCTTCGCGTCCCGCAACGGCTGCGAGAGCTTCAGGTCGGCCGGTACCGGTCCGGCTGGGGCTGCCGAAGCGGCTCCTCCGACGGCCAGCCCGCCGCACGCCAGTGCCGCGGCGGCGATGCCGGCGGTCAGGACACGCGCGATGCGGTTCGGGTTCGGGTTCGGGTCGTTGTTCGGTGTTGCACGGTTCAAAGGGCGCACTCCCGGTTCGTCCGTGTTTCGCAAGGAATTGCTGTGAAGTTATGCGGTTCCTCTCAGGTCGCGCAGTCCGCACTTTGGGGGACGTCCCTCATTCGGGGGTATCCGACCTGATAACTTGCACACCTGTGTGCATGTTATTACGATGGGTCCGTGAGCACTCCTGACCAGCCCGGACGCGCGCCCCGCCGTGACGCGACGGAGAACCGGGCAGCCCTGATCGAGGCCGCGAAGACCGTCCTGCAGGGCGATCCGGACGCGTCGCTCGAGACCATCGCGTCCGCCGCCGGGCTCTCGCGGCGTGCGGTCTACGGACACTTCCCGTCGCGGGACGACCTCGTGCGCGAGGTCGTCACCGCCGGTGCCGCCCGGATCGCCGCCGCGATGCCGACCACCTCCGACCTCACCGTCCTGCCGCCGGCAGCACGGCTCGCCGCCATCGCCGTGACGCTCTGGGCCGAGGTCTCGCACGTCCGCTCGATGGCCCGGGTGGCGATCCGCAGCCCGTTCAGCGAGTCCGTCGCCACGGTGTTCGCTCCCCTCCGCACCCAGGTCCGGGACGCCTGCGCCCTCGGCATCGCGGACGGCGCGATGCGCGACGACGTCGACCCCGCCACCCTCGGACGCCTGGTCGAGGGCGCGTGCATCGCCGTCCTCGACGAAGCCACCCGGTCCGGGACGAGTGACGAGGACGGCCGGCGCATGGTCGTGCTGTCGGCACTCGGGATGGCCGGCATCGACTGGCGTACCGCGATGCTCTCCGAGCCGGTCGTCCCCACCACCTCCACGAAGGACCACGCATGACCCTCGAACTCGACCACGTCGGCATCGGCGAGGAGCCCGGCGCGGCACTGCCCGTCGTCTCCGCCGTCGCGGCGCCCGGGCGTCCCGGGGTGATCGCCGTCGAGACCGAACAGGCTCCGGTGCTCGCCTCCCTCGTCGCCGGCGGGCGGATGCAGCCCGAGACCGGGCGCCTGCTGCTCGACGGACACGAGGACGCCGCAGCCGTCCGGAGGGCGTTCGCGCTCGTTGACACCCCCGGGGTCGCCGAGCCCTTCCCGGTGATGAGCGTCACGCGCGTCGTGCGCGAGGAACTGGCGTTCGCCGGACGGCGGCCCTCCCGCGAGCACGTCGACACCGTGCTCGACGAACTCGGGCTGCGGGCCTACGCCGACACGCACGTGCAGCGGGTCCCGACCGACGTCCGCGTCCGCTTGCTCGCCGAACTCGCCCTGCTGCGGGACGGCGTGACCGGGCTCGTGATCACCTCGCCCGAGCGGCACGGCGGCGCCGTCGAGGGCTGGTTCGCGGTCGTCCGCGACATCGCCCGCCGCGGCGTGTCCGTCGCGCTCGTGACCTCCAAGGCCGCAGCCGCGACCGTCGAGGCGCTGCTCGACACCGTCGAGCCGCTCGACACCACCCAGACCGAGGACCCCGAGGACGTGGCCCGACCCGACGGAGACGACCCGCGCCTCCCGTCCGAGACCGACCACCTGCCCACGGAGGCGACCGCGTGACCACCACCTCGCTCGTCCGCGCCGAACTGGCGCGACTCACCGCGACCCCGCTCGCACGACTCGCGTTCATCGCGCTCATGGTCGTGCCGCTGCTCTACGGCGGCGCCTACCTCTGGGCCAACCGCGACCCGTACGCCAAGCTCGACCAGGTGCCCGCGGCGATCGTGGACCAGGACGCCGGCGCAACCCTCGACGGCGACCACGTCGACTACGGCAAGGACGTCACGAAGGAGGCCATCGACGGCGCCGACTTCAAGTGGACGAAGACCACCGCGGCGGATGCGCGCTCCGGCGTCCGGAACGGCACCTACGACTTCGTGGTGACCATCCCGCACGACTTCTCCGAGTCCCTGGTGTCGGCGCAGTCCGACGACCCGAAGCGGGCGAAGCTCGTGATGACGACGGCGGACACGAACTCGTACCTGGCGTCGACCATCGCGGAGCAGGCCGGCAAGACGATGCGCACGGCCGTGGCCGAGCGAGTCGGCAAGCAGGCGGCGAAGACCCTGCTCGTCGGGCTCGCCGACGTCCGGGACAGCCTCGGCGACGCGGTCGACGGGGCCGGGAAGCTCGCATCGGGAGCGACCACGGCGGCGTCCGGTGCGGCCACGCTCGCGGACGGCACCGGCAGGCTGTCGTCCGGGGCTGAGCAGCTCGCGGACGGAACGGCCGCGCTGCCGTCGCAGACCGCTGCGCTCGACCAGGGTGCTCAGCAGGTCGCGTCCGGGGCGGCGACGCTGTCGTCGGGGCTGCAGGACGCGAAGCAGCAGACCGCTTCGCTGCCGGCCCAGGCGGCGAAGCTCGCGTACGGCGCGCAGCAGGTGGCCGGTGGCAACCAGCAGATCGCCGACCTGGTCGACGGCGCGAACGAGGACGCCGGGAAGGTGCAGCCCGTCGACGCGCAAGCGCTGATCGCCGAGCTGCAAGCGAACCTGCCGGAAGGCGTCGAGCTCTCGAAGGAGCAGCAGGACGGGATCAAGCAGGCCGTCGCCGGGGCGAACGCCCTCGGGGCGCAGACGAAGGCCACCCTGGCCGATGCCCAGGCGAAGGTGGACAAGCTGAACGCCGCATCGCAGCAGGTCTCGGCGGGTGCAGCACAGCTCTCCGCCGAAGCGCCGAAGCTGAGCTCCGGGATCTCGTCCGCCGCCGACGGAGCATCGCAGCTGGCCACCGGCTCGTCGCAGGTGGCCTCGGGCACGTCGCAGCTCGCCGCAGCCGCACCGACGCTGTCCTCCGGCGCAGCCTCGCTCGCATCCGGAGCGGCCTCGGCCGACCAGGGCGCGAAGTCGCTCGCGTCCGGGCTGACCTCGCTGCGCGACGGATCGTCCGAGCTCGCCGCGAAGCTCGACGAAGGCCGCACGAAGATCCCGGCGTCGGACGCCTCCCAGCGGGAGGACCAGGCCTCGGTGATCTCCGACCCGGTGAAGGTCGGGACGGACGACGTCGCATCGGCGTCGAACTACGGAGCCGGCCTCGCGCCGTTCTTCATCTCGCTCGCGGCCTGGATCGGCATGTACGCGCTGTTCCTCATCCTCAAGCCGATCTCGAAGCGGGCGATCACCGCGGTGCGGAAGCCCCTGCAGGTCGTCCTCGGCGGGTGGCTCACCCCGGTGCTGCTCGGCCTCGTGCAGATGGTCGCGCTGTTCTTCATCGTGCGGTTCGCCCTCGACCTGCACGTCGTGCACGCCGGGGCCACGATCGGGATCATGGTGCTGGCATCGGCCACGTTCGCGGCGATCATCATGGCGCTCAACGTGCTGCTCGGATCGGTGGGGCAGTTCCTCGGCCTGGTGCTGATGCTCGTGCAGCTCGTCACCGCCGGCGGGACGTTCCCGTGGCAGACACTGCCGGGGCCGTTGGCGGCGTTGCACTTCGCACTGCCGATGACGTACTCGGTGGACGCGATCCGGCAGACGATGTACGGCGGGAACCTCGGCACGGCGTGGTCCGACGCGGGCGTGCTCGCGTGCTGGCTGCTCGGCGCGCTGCTGGTCGCCTTCGTCGTCACGGCGCGGCAGACGCGCTCGCGGACGCTGCGCGACCTGCGCCCGAGCCTCATCGGGTAGGCGGGCGCCGCGGGCGCCGCGGGCGCCGCGGGCGCCGCGGGCGCTGCGGGCGCTTCGTGAGCAGAAATGGTCGGGTCACCTCAGGGAACCCGACCATTTCTGCTCACGAAGTGCTGCGCCCGAGGGGCAGATCGGCCATCCCGCCCCCGAGGTACCGGAGGTCCTCGGCGGGCAGGGCCGCACGCGCACCGGGATCGAGCACCGTGGACGCGTCGTCGAGCGGACGGAAGCCGATCCGCTCCCCGGCGGCGAGGTCCGCAGGCGACCCGGTGTTCCGCGACAGCGCCCAGACGACGTGGTGCCCGGGCTTCCGGAGGTCGATCGTCGCCAGCACCAGGCGCAGCAGGTCGTCCGGCGAGGTCCACATCAGCAGGGCCCGGCGTGAGCTCGGTCGCTCGCCGAAGGCGCCGATCCGCGCCGACACGATCGACATGCCGGAACGGTCGGCGAACAAGCTGCCGAGCAGCTCCATCCCGGCCTTGGTCACGCCGTAGTACGTGTCGGGTCGGGGCAGGCGGTCGCCGGGGACGGTACCGGGTTCGTCGAGCGGCTCCGGCACGAGACCGACCGCGTGGATCGAGCTCGCCTGGAGGACCCGGCGCACCCCGGCCCCGGCCGCCCGCTCGAGCACGTTCTTCGTGCCGGTGAGGTTCGCGGCGACGAGGTCGTCCCAGGGCGCCTCGGTCGGGATCCCGGCGAGGTGCACGACGGTGTCGGCGCCGATGAGTGCGTCGTCCAGGGCGCCGACGTCGTTCACGGAGCCCGGGACGAAGCGCTCGCCGGGCGCGACCGGATCGGACGGTGTCCGCTCGTCGAGCAGGACGAGGTCGTGTCCCGCGGACAGCAGTCGAGGGCGGAGTGCGCTCCCGATGCGTCCCGCGGCTCCGGTGATGAGCAGCGTCGCCATGCCGCGGACGCTACGCCGGGCGTTCGAGCAGCGCCGCGGGGACCGCCGCCCCTACGCCCGCCGTTCGAGCAGCGACCGCAGGTGGTCGAGCGCGCCGGAGCGGTGCCGACCGAGGTCGGATCGGGACCACCGGACGAGGGCCCAGCCGAGCCGTTCGACCTCGCGGTGGCGGCGGAGGTCCGATGCCCACTGCTCGGCGTCCGTCCGGTGGTGGTCGCCCTCGTACTCGATCACGATGCGCTGCCGCGGGTAGGCCATGTCGACGCGGGCGACGAACCACCCGGCGTCGTCGTGGATCTCCACCTGGAGCTCGGGTTCCGGCAGGCCGGCCCGCACGATCGCGAGCCGCGCCCGTGTCTCCTGCGGGGAGCCGGCGCCGACCCGGACGAGTTCGAGGGCAGCGCGCAGCCTCCGGACCCCGGCTCGCGCTCCGGCACGGACGAGCGCACGGCGGAGGTCGTCGATCGTTGTCCGGCACCGGTGTTCGGAGACGACGGCGTCCCCCAGGACCACGAGCTGGTCGACGGTCAACAGCGCACCGCAGTCGATCCAGAGCGCGGCGAGAGTGCTGGCGGGGACGCCCCACCGCTCGGTCACGGACACCCGGTCCGGGGCGATGCGGTGCCCGATCACGCCCGTACGACGCGGTTGTGCGCTCGGGATGACACTGGTGATGTGCACCGGGGCCGCGTCCCCGTCGCCGACGGGGACCGGGAGTCCCCACAGCACCGCGGCGGACACGTGGCTGACGAACTGCCCGGGCAGCAGAATCGGCCGCAACGCCCGGATCCGTCGGACGGCGTCGGGAGGTCGGTCACGTTGCCACCGGATCGAACGGGTGGGTCGGACGAGGTCACGACGCCGGAGCCGCTCCCGCGACACCCTCGCTCGGTCGGAAGCATGGACGTCGAAGGCGCGGTTCCGGAGTGTTGGCGGCAGTGGGCGTGGGTGCATGCCGACACACTCGCGCCCCGCACCCGCCGCCCACGCGCCCGCGTGCGTTTCTGTGCACAACCCACGCCGCGCCTCCCGTGTGGAGGAGTGACCACGAGCGGATCGTGAGCAGAAATCGTCGGGCCGCGCCGACGCACCCGACCATTTCTGCTCACGAAGCCCGACCGCGCGCCCGCCGCGCGCCCGCCGCGCGCCCACCCCGCCCGACCACGCGCCCGACCCCGCCCGCCTGCGCGCCCGATACGATCGACGCGAGAACCACGGAGGTCGATGCAGATCATGGGAGCCGGCAAACCCGCGACCATCTACGACGTCGCCGCGCGCGCCGGGGTCTCGAAGTCCCTCGTCTCGCTCGTGCTGCAGCGCTCCCCACGGGTGAGCCAGCAGCGGCGCGAGGCCGTGCTCAAGGCGATCCAGGAGCTCGACTACCGCCCGAGCACCGCCGCGGTGTCGCTCGCCGGCACGCGCTCCCGGACGATCGGCGTCGTGCTCGACGACTTCCGGAACCAGTGGTTCGTCGACCTGCTGACCGGCCTCCGCGAATCACTGCAGGACCAGGGGCACCGGCTCGTCGTCGCTGACCGGTTCCTCAACACCGGACTCGACGTCTCCCCCGTCGAGGGCTTCCTGTCGATGCGCGTCGAGGGGCTGGTCATCGCCGGGGAACCCGACACCGACCTGGCCGTCCCCGCGTCGACGCCGCTCGTGATCGCCGGCGGCCGCGTCTCGATCCCCCGTGCCGACACCGTCGCGAACGACGACCACGCGGGTGGTGGCATGGCGGCGGAGCACCTGCTCGGACTCGGGCACGTGCGGCTCGGTTTCATCGGTGCCTCGTCGGCCGCGTCCGACCAGCGCCGCACGGGCTTCGCCGCCGCCGTGGGCGGTGCAGCGGACGTCGCGACGGTCGTGCTCCCCGGCGAACCCACCGAGGAGGCGGGCTCGCGAGCGGTGGCGCAGCTGCTCGACGCGCACCCCGAGGTGACCGCCGTCTTCGCGGCGAACGACGTGATGGCCCTCGGAGCCATGTCCGGGCTCGCCGAACGGGGGCTGCGGGTCCCCGAGGACGTCTCGGTCATCGGGTACGACGACACCCCGCTCGCGGCGACGCGCTACGTCGGGTTGACCAGCATCGACGACCGGAGCGTGGAGATCGGACGCGGCGCCGGCGAGCGGCTGCTCGCCCGGATCGCCGACCCGACGCTCGCGGCGACCGAGGTGCTCGTCGAGCCCCGACTGGTCGCCCGTCGGACGACCGCCGCACGCTGACGCGCAGCGGCGCCGGACCCCGACGACCCGGCCGGCTCCGGCGCCAGCCCCGACCCTCAGGGAAGTCCGGCGTGCTGGACGACCCAGCTGTGCATCACGATCGCCGCCGCGGCGGAGGCGTTGATGCTCCGCGTCGACCCGAACTGCGTGATCTCGAGGTGCCCGTCCGCTCCGGCGACCGCCTCGTCGGTGAGCCCGGGGCCCTCCTGCCCGAACAGGAACACGCAGCGTTCCGGGATCGCCGCCGTCTCGATGCGCTCGGCGCCCGGGGTGTTGTCGATCGCGATGACCGGACGGCCCTCGTCGGCCATCGCCGCGAGGAACGCCGCGACGTCCGGGTGGTACCGCACGTGCTGGTACCGGTCGGTGACCATCGCGCCCCGCTTGTTCCAGCGCCGCCGTCCGATGACGTGCACGGTGCCCGCGAGGAACGCGTTGGCACTGCGGACGATCGACCCGATGTTGAGGTCGTGCTGCCAGTTTTCGATCGCCACGTCGAACGCGTGCCGACGGGTGTCGAGCTCGGCGACGATGGCGTCCATCGACCAGTACCGGTAGCGGTCGACGACGTTCCGGGTGTCCCCGGCGGCCAGGAGCTCCGGGTCCAGCCGCGGGTCGTCCGGCCACGGATCCGGGTGCGGCCCCACCCCGTGGGTGGTCGCCTCGTGCGTGGGCTGCGGCGCCGCCGCGTCGCCGGGGTCGGACGGGAGGCGCTGGGTCACCTCCCCAGCGTACGGCGCGCCCGCCCCGCGCTCCGTCCGGCACCCTCGCACCGTGCGAGGTCCCGCGCAGTGTGCGGGGCCGTGAGCCTCGCACCCCGCACGGCACCTCGCACACTGCACTCGTACTCGTACTCGTGCTCGTGCCCGGGCCCGGGCTCGTGCCCGGGCTCGTGCTCGCGGCCGGGCGCTCAGCGCGCCCGCGCCTCGATGCCGGCGATGAGGATGTCGAGCCCGAGGTCGAAGCGAGCGTCGTACGAGTGCTCGCCCAGGATCTCGCCGACGAGCGCGTGCCGCTCCGGACGCCCAGCGTCGGAGTCACCCCGGCCGACCTGCACCCCGGCGTGCCCGACCACGAAGTCGTACACGACGAAGAAGGCGTACATCGCCTCGGTGTCCCCGAGCCCGGCGGACCGGAGCGCCCCGACGACCTTCGCGACCACGGCGTCGGACTCGGTCGAGGCGAGCGGGGCCCGCTGGCTGTGCGACTCGAGGACGAGCGGGTGGGTGCGCATCAGGTCGCGGAACGTCCTCGCGAAGACCCGGACGACGTCGTGCCACTCCGACGGCCAGACGAAGGTCGCCGTGAACTCGTCGACGGTGCGCCGCACGAGTTCGGCGTGCAGGTCGTCGAGGCCGCCGATCGTCCGGTGCACGGTCATCGGCGCGACGCCGAGCCGGACGCCGAGGGCACGGAAGGACAGCCGGTCGAGGCCGTCCTCGTTCGCGATGGCCGTCGCGGCGTCGATCACCTGCTCGCGGCTGAGCACGTTGGGTCGACCACGCCGTCGTCGCGGGGTCACCTCGGCCTGCTCCGGCGCCGCGGCGGGCCGGGGTGGGACGGTCGGGGTTCCGGGTTCGACGAGCACTTCGGGTCTCCTTGATTCGGTACGTGTCCCGAAAAGCCTAGGGCAAAGCCGACCGGCGTTCGGTGTCTCGACCATCTCGGGTCCGGGAGCGGCGCGCAAGAGCCGATCCGTTCCTCCCGGCCCCCTCGCAGCCGGCCCCGAGCCGGGCCGCAACCGGCGCCCAGTAGGGTGAGGCCCATGGCAACCCGCGACGAGGTCGAGTGCTGGCTGACCGACATGGACGGCGTGCTCGTGCACGAGAACCAGGCGCTCCCCGGAGCGCCGGAGCTCATCCAGCAGTGGCTCGACGAGGGCACCGAGTTCCTGGTGCTCACGAACAACTCGATCTTCACGCCGCGCGACCTGAGCGCCCGGCTCCGCTGGTCCGGCATCGACGTGCCCGAGGACCGCATCTGGACCTCGGCACTGGCCACCGCCGACTTCTGCAAGTCGCAGATGCCGGGCGGCTCCGCGTTCGTCATCGGCGAGGCCGGCATGACCACCGCCCTGCACGAGGCCGGCTTCATCATGACCGAGACCGCCCCCGACTACGTCGTCGTCGGTGAGACCCGGAACTACTCGTTCGAGGCGATCACGAAGGCCGTCCGGCTCATCCGCGACGGCGCCCGGTTCATCGTCACGAACCCGGACGCCACCGGGCCGAGCGCCGAGGGCGTCCTGCCCGCCACGGGCGCGATCGCCGCGATGATCGAGAAGGCCACCGGCAAGCAGCCGTACGTGGTCGGCAAGCCGAACCCGATGATGTTCCGCTCGGCGATGAACCGGATCGGCGCGCACTCCGAGAACACCGGCATGATCGGCGACCGGATGGACACCGACGTGCAGGCCGGGATCGAGGCCGGGTTGCACACCGTCCTCGTGATGACCGGCATCAGCGACCAGGCCGAGATCGACCGCTACCCGTTCCGTCCGAGCGAGGTCATCTCCGGCGTGCACGAGCTCGTCCGCACGGAGCCCATCGAAGTCGAGATGTAGCCGTGCGCTGGGACCCGGCCCGCTACGCGGCCTTCGGTGACGAGCGGTCGCGTCCGTTCCACGAGCTGGTGGCGCAGGTCGGCCTGGAGGCACCACGTCGCGTCGTCGACCTCGGCTGCGGCCCCGGGACCCTCACCGCCACGTTGGCAGCACGGTGGCCCACCGCGTCGGTGGTCGGGATCGACTCCTCCGCCGAGATGTTGGCGTCGCCCCCGACCGGTCCGGGGTTGTCGTTCGAGCTGGGGTCGATCGAGGACTGGACGCCCGGCCCGACGGACGACGTCGTCGTGACGAACGCCGCGCTGCAGTGGGTCCCCTCGCACGTGTCCCTGCTGCCCGCGTGGCTCGACGCGATGCCGTCCGGATCGTGGTTCGCGATGCAGGTCCCGGGCAACTTCGGGTCGCCGTCGCACGCGCTCATGCGGTCCGTCGCCGCGGAGGGGCCGTGGGCGTCCGCGCTCGACGGGGTGCTCCGCGAGGACCCGGTGCTCGACCCGGCGGGGTACCTCGGGATCATGCTCGACGCTGGCCTGGAGGCCCGCGCGTGGGAGACCACGTACGCGCAACTCCTCCCCGGTGCGGACCCCGTGCTCGCGTGGGTGCGCGGCACCGGACTCCGGCCGGCGCTGCAGGCACTCGACGCGGCCGACCCCTCGGGCGGGTTGACCGCGGCGTACGAGTCCCGCTACGCCACGGCTCTGCGCGAGGCGTACCCGGCGGGGGCGCACGGCACGGTGTACCCGTTCCGCCGGGTCTTCGCCGTCGGCCGCAAGCCCTGAGCGCTGTCCCTGACCGCTCCGTCCCGGGTCGCGCTCGACCGGACGCGTCCGCGGTCAGGTGGTTCCCCGACCGCCGGGACGATCACTCCACCGTCACCAGGGTGCCGAGCGGGAGGGCGTTGATCGCCGCCACCGCCTCGGCGTCGAGCCGCACGCACCCGTGCGACACCGCCCCCGAGGTCGTCGCGTTCCAGTGCAGGCCGATCAACCCGCCGTCGTGCCCGCCGTACGGTTCGTCGGCCGCGCTCGAGTGCAGGGAGGTCAGCTGGATGGGGTGCTCGCCGGTCCCCTGCGCGGGATCGACGTAGCGCTGCTCCAGGTAGCCGGTGACCCCGGTCGGCGTCGGGGTGTCCGCCGTGCCGACCCCGGCCCGGAAGCGTTGCGCGGGAGATCCGCTCGCGCCGTCGGCGGCGACGATCGACACGGTCTGGTCCGTCGTGGAGATCACCACGCGGGTGGTCGGGGTCGCGACCTCCCGGAGCGACGACACCGGCACCCACGCCGAGGTCTGCGCCGCCGCCGATCCCCCGGCGGCCGAGGGCAGCTGCTGCCGCGCCGGGGTGAGCACGAGCTCCCAGTCCCCGTCACGGCGGAGTCCGACCACCGTCGTGGGCTGCCGGAGGAAGTCGGTGGCGGCGAACCGCGCGACCGGGGTCGTCCGTGCCGCGCCGAACAGGGGTGCATCGGCGCGGAGCCGGAACACGGTGTCCGAGGTGATCGTCCGGTCGAACGGCATCAGACCGCCGATGACGGCCGAGTACTGCGCCTCCGGCAGTGCGGCGAGCGCGGCGGCGTCGACGTGCGGCACGGCGGGCGCCGGCGAGGCGGAGGACGTGGCGGACGGCGCTGTCGTCCGAGCCGCCGAGACGGCCGAGGGCGAGCCGACGACGAACGGGACGGCGACGGCCCCGGCGAGGACGACCGCGCCGGCGACCGCCGTGGTCCAGAGGGTGTACTTGCGCATGGGGGCTTCCGGGACGGGAGACCGGTCGGCGCGCGTGCGCCGACCGGTCGGGGTGGAGTGGATCAGCCGGAGACGACCGGCAGGTGGACGCCGGTGCCGGGGTCGACCACACCGGTACCCGTCCCACCGCCGGCGCCGGCGCCGCCGCCGGCCGCGGCCGGCGTCACGGTGATCGCGAGCGGCGACACCAGCACCGAGGAACCCGAGGCGTCGACGACGTCGAGGGTGTGCGCCCCGGTGGCGGTCCCGGCCGGGATCGTCACGTCGCCGGACACGGTGCCGTCCGCGGCGACGGCGAGCGAGCCCACCGTGACCGGGTCGGAGTGCAGGACGACCCGCAGCGAGGCACCCGGCGTGAAGCCCGTGCCGGCCAGGGCCAGCGAGCCGCCCGCGGCGACCGACGTGCCGGACGGTGCGGTGAGGACGCCGGTCACGACCCGGGCGGTACCGCCGGTGGCGAGGACCTTCGCGGTGCCGTCGGCGGAGACGGCGACCGTGGCACTCGTCGCGGCGGCGAGGTCGAGGCGCTCCCACGAACCGGCCGACGTACCGCTCTGGTCGAGCGGGGCGCCCGACGCGATCTCGGTCTGCGCGAGCACCGCGGTGCGCTGGGCGTCGGTCAGGGTCGGGAACGCCGTGAGCAGCAGGTTCGACGCCCCGGTCGGGACCGAGGGGGCGAGGCCGGTCGTGCCGGTCGCCGCGAAGCCGTAGGTCATCCGCTCGCGGTACACCGCCACGGCCGACGCGCGGTCGGTGACGACCTGGGCGGTGCCGCCCGGGATCGCCGCGCCGCCGTACGGGTCGTCCGAGTACGCCTTCGCGTGCGCGATGCAGTTCGCGAGCGTGTCACCGCACTGCTGCTCGAGGTAGGAGACGAGCTCCTTCCGGGCCGGCTCGAGCACCTCGGTGCGGTACTGCGTGTCCGACCAGCGGGCCGCGAGCGCGGCCTCGCCGTCGATGCGTCCGCCCATGATGTCGAGCGGGTAGTGCACGCCGAGGACGATGCGGTCGTTGCCGGCTTCGGAGGCGCGGGCCAGCAGCTCCGGCGCCAGCTCGGGGACGAGCGTGGCGAGGGTGATGCCCGCCTGGTACGCCGTGGTGGTGTGCCCGCTCGGGAAGGAGCCGCCGGTGCAGATCCCGGACGTGCCGTACCCGGGGTCGAGCACGACGTCGTTCGGGGAGAACTCGTGCGACGTGTCCGTGGCGACCGGCACGCGGGTGATGTCGAGGGTGCCGTCGGCCGATGCCCAGGCCTTGCCCGCACGGTTCGCGGCGAGCGACGAGGCGTTCACCTTCGCCGGCGCGCAGCCGGTCTGGTCGTCACCGGCGGGCAGTGTCGCCGTGGCGGTCGCCGGCAGGTAGGGACGCGGGTAGCTGTAGTGTGCCTTCGCCGTCCCCGTGCTGACGTAGGCGCCGCTCGTGCCGGTCGAGGAGTTCACCAGCGCCGAGGTCAGCGGCAGCTTCCCGGCGTTCCGACCGTCGACGTAGATCTTCTCGAGCGCCGGCCCGAGCCCCTGCGACACCGTCATCGACTGGTCGTAGGCGGTGTTCGTGGCGTTCTGGTACTCGGAGTCCTGCAGTGCCTTCAGCTGCTGCGCCTTCGTGGCGTGCTGGTTGATCCAGGACGTGAGCTGGTCGTTCTTCGCCAGCGTGGCAGCGTCGACGACCGTGCCGTGCAGGTCGTTCGTCCCGCTCGACGTCCAGTAGTGGTCGTACCCGTTCAGCAGGGAGACGAGGTCGGGCTTGGCGGAGTCGCTCGGGTACCCCGCCGCGGTGGCGGCGAGGGGTGAGCCGACGACGAGCGCGGCGGCGACCGCGGCGACGGTCACCCCGCGGAGTGCTGATCTGTGCATGCGCCGAACGCTAAGGACGAGCGGTTGCCGAGCGGGGAACGGTGCACCAAGCCGAGGTGAACCGGGCCGCAGGCTGTGTGCCTTCGCAGCCCCGCGCCTCCAGGCCGACCCGGGTCACCACGAGGCCGACGGCGCCCACGCCGGCGGCGCTCAGGCCGTGCCGAGCGGGGAGCGGCGCAGTTCGGTGTCCGACACCGCGACCGCCGCCATGGGCGGCACCGTCCGCCACCGTCGCCGCAGGCGGCGCGGCCGGTCGTCCCGCCAGGCGATCACCCCGCCCGCGACGATGCCGAACGCCAGCACGACGAACGAGAACAGCCCGAGCGTGCCGACCAGCACGAGCCGCGACGGGTCCTGCAGGTCGTTGGTCGCCGAGAGCCCGATCGACCCGAAGTCCCAGAACGCGTGCACCAGCACCGGCAGGACCAGGTTCCCGGTGAGCCGTCGGGCGACGTACAGCGTCGAGCCGAACGACGCCGCGAACACGACCTGCACCAGCGTGGCACCGAGGGTCGCACCGGCGAGGGCGTTGAGCAGGTGCAGCAGGCCGAACAGCACGCACGACAGGATCCACACGCCGAACTCGGGCAACCGCCGCCGCAGGCCCACGAGCAGCACGCCGCGGGTCATCAGCTCCTCGAACACCCCGACGAACAGCACGCCCACGGCGAGCAGGAGGAAGTACCGGACGGGCAGTGCGGACCAGTCGACCAGCGGGAGCCGCAGCACGCAGACCGCCAGGATGAGCGCGGGCGCGAGCCACGTCCACCGCAGCCCCGCGCGGGTCGGGTCCACTGTGGCGATCCGCCACCACCCGAGACCCGTGACCACCACGCAGAGCGCGAGGGCGGCGATGCCCTCCGGGACGACGAGCGACCGGACGACGCTGTCGACGGTCTGCCCGAGCGTCGGGTAGTCGTCGCTCGGGCGGGCGCGCCACGCACTGACGGCCGCGAAGACGACCAGCGGCGCGAGACCGACGAGCAGCGACGGCGGGACGGGCCAACGGCGTCGACGAGCGGGGGCTGCTGTGGTCACCTGCTGTTTGTACCATTGGGGCATGCGCCTGCCCTCCCTGTCCACGATGGCGGAGGACTACGTGAAGCTCGTCTGGAAGGCGAGCGAGCGCGGCGGAGCAGGGCTCGCGACGCGGGACATCGCGGCGGCGCTCAAGGTCTCGGCGTCGACGGTGTCGGGCAACCTCCGGAAGCTCGACCGCGACGGCCTCATCGAGCACACCCCGTACTACGGCGTCGTGCTCACCCCGCTCGGGCAGCAGGTCGCCGTGGCCATGGTCCGGCGGCACCGGCTCATCGAGACGTTCCTCGTGCAGCGGCTCGGCTACTCGTGGGACGAGGTCCACACCGAGGCCGAGGCCCTCGAGCACGCGGTGTCGGAACGGTTCCTCGAACGGGTCGACGCCGACCTCGGACGCCCCACGCACGACCCGCACGGCGACCCGATCCCGCGCGCGGACGGCACGGTCCCGGACTCACCGGGCGCGCTGCTCGGCACGATCGAACCGGGAGCGTGCGGCACCGTCGACCGGGTCTCCGACGACGACCCCTCGTTGCTGCGGTACTTCGACGAGCTCGGGGTCGGACTCGGGACGCACCTGCGGGTGGAGCAGGTGCGGGACTACGCGGGCGTGATCGCGGTGTCGCGCCGGGGTCCGTCGGGCGAGGAGTCCCTCGTCGACCTGCCGGCGGCCGCGGCCTCCGCGATCTGGCTCGCCCCCGACGCAGACTGACTCGCGCGGCGCGCGGCGCCCGCGTTCCGCCGATCGTGCGCCGAGATCGCACAAACGACGGGACGCGCGCGCCACAAGCCACCCGGAGTGCGATCTCGGCGCCCGGAACGCGCCCATCGGCCGGACGGGAGGCGCGGTGCCAGCCCGCCCCGCTCCTCCCGGCCCGTGCAGCGCGCGGCACGCGCCCGGCGTGCGCCCGGCGTGCGCCCGGCGTGCGCCGAGATCGCACGAACGACGGGACGCGCACCCCACGGACCACCCAGAGTGCGATCTCAGCGCCCGAAACGCACCCGCCCACCGGCCGGGAGGCACGGTGCCAGCCCGCCCCGCGCCTCCCGTCCGCGCGTCCCCGGCGCGTGCGCTGGTCGCACGACGTGCCGCTCACGTCCGGCCCGGTCGCGCGACATGCCGTCAGCGCGCCCGCAGCGCGACACTTCCTGCGACCAACGCGCCCGCGCCGCGCGCACGCCGCGCGCCCGCGTCAGTCGCGCCCCGCGCACGCCGCGCGCCCGCGTCAGTCGCGCAGCGCGGGCGACGACGGCCGCCGGAACGGCGCCGCGAGCGTCGGCAGGACGTCCCGCCGGTTCACCCAGAGCACGACCAGGGCCGCGACGAGGTGCACGATGCTCAACACCCACCGCCCGTTCGTGTCCGTCACGAAGAACTGCACGGCGAACAGGGCCGCGAGCGCGATCGCCGACCACCGGTGGAACCGCAGCGCGATGATGATCGCCACGCCGAGCACGGTCTGCGACGCGGTGAGCATGAACTCCTCGATCTGCCGGCCGTCGAGCGGCAGCCCGCCCGTGGTCCCGCCGCCGAGGACGTGCGCGATCGGCAGCGAGCCGACGAGCAGCGACCACTGGTTCACCTTCGAGGCGATGAGCGTCCCGATCGCCGCGCCGCCCATCCCCCGCAGGGCGAAGAGCGCGGCGACGATGAACTCGGGCGCCTCGGTGGCGAGCGGGGCGAGCCACTGCACGAGGAAGTAGCTGTCGATGCCGAGTGCGCTGCCGGACTGCACGAGGGCGTCGGCGAACGGCTCCGCCGAGGACAGGATCACCGCGGCTGCCACCACGAACAGCGCCGCGATCGTCCACCGCCGGGCCCGCTGCGGCATCGAGGCGATGTTGCCCGCCATCCCGACGATCTCCTCGTCCTCGTCGTCCCCGTCCGCGACCTTCGACGCACGCCAGAGGTACCAGACGAACGCGGCGAGCAGCACGAACCCGAACCACATCGGGATCGAGCCCATCAGCGGGATGAGGAACGCGACGATCGCGAGGAGCGCGAGGAAGCCGATGTCCAGCCGCGAGGACCGCGACAACTCGAGCACCTTCGTGGCCGACTCCGGGAGCGCCCCGGTCCGGACGAACCGCCGCGCGACGAGCAGCGAGATGATCACCACGAGGGGCCACCCGAACCCGAGCAGCAGCCGGTTCGACCCGGTCATGTTGGCGGCGGCGAACTGCTCGTAGGACGGGTCGTACCCGGAGCGGAACGCGTAGTACAGGTCGACCGCGTACTCGGGGAGCACGGCGATCAGCGCCAGGATCGCGATCGCGAGGGCTCCGGCGATGTCCTTCTGCGCGGCCTCGGCGGCCCAGGCGAGCAGGAACGACGCGGCGACGACGGCCCCGCCGAACACGAGCAGGTCGACGACGGGGTTCGGGGCGAAGCCGCCGATCCGGAAGACCACGGCGGGCAGGGCGATGGCGATGCAGATCGCGATGCGACCCCAGGCGCTCGCGCCCATCCGGGGCGCGGCGACGGCGGGCGCAGCCGCGGGGGACATGGTGTTCGTCATGGTGGTCCTCGAGTTCGAGTGGTCGAGCCATGACGCTGCACACACTCGAGCGGCTTCGGCCATGGCGGAACGGCCGAAGGTCTCGCTCGCCTCGTGGTCGAGGTGGTGCACCGGGCCGATCGTCGTGATGGCCAGTGTGTCGATGCACGCGCTGGGAGCTACTCCCCTTCGACACCCACTGTGGCGCGCTCCGATCCGCATGCGCAAGCCGATCGGCCCTGTTCGTCAGCCCGAATCCGGGTGTTCCCCGACCCGCCCCGTACCGGCCTGGAGGCGCGGTGCGGCCCCGCCCCGCGCCTCCAGTCCGTCGCGGCGGCGATCAGCCCGATGCGGAGCGCGTGCGGCCGAGGGCGACCTCGCGTCGGGCACGCTCGAGCGCCAGTCCCGCGGCAGCGTCCGGGTCCTGCAGGAGGCGCCGCACCTCGGCGACGTGCGAGCGGACGGACTCGTCGCGCCGCCCCTCCGCGGCGTCCAGCACGGGGCCGAGGGCCTCGTCGCCGAGGCCGACGAGTGCGCGACTCAACGCCAACCGGGCCTCTCGGTCCTCCTGTCCCAGGTCACGGGCGAGGCGTCGGGCCAGCGCCGGTCGTCCGGCATCGGGGACGAGTCGGACGGAGGCCCGCCACGCGGTGCGGACGACACCGCGGTCGACGTCGCCGAGGAGTTCGGCGACGGCGTCGTACGTCGAGCGGTCACCGATCTTCGACAGGGTGTGCAGCGCCTGGCTCCGCGCCTGCGGCTCCGGGCGTGCGAGCTGCTCGAGCAGCCGCGGGACGACGAGACCGGCGGGGAGTCGCACCAACGCCCAGGTGAGCATCTCCCGGACCTGCAGGTCGGGCTCGACGGCGCACTGCTCCACGAGGACGTCGAGGTCGGACGGGTCCGGCACCGTGCCGGCCTCCATCACCGCGCGGAGCCGGACGGTCGGGCGAGGGTCGCTGAGGGACGAGGTGAGCGTCGACATGATCTGCCCCAGCAGACCCTGCACACCTGGGAGCGGACTCGACGTCCGGCATAGCGTGGACGGGACCACTCCACCAGCACACGAAAGGACCCTCATGCCCCGCATCGGAACCAGCGACCTCACCGTGTTCCCGCTCGCCCTCGGCGGCAACGTCTTCGGCTGGACCGCCGACGAGCAGACCTCCCACCAGGTGCTCGACGCGTACACCGCGGCCGGCGGCGACTTCGTCGACACGGCGGACGTCTACTCCGCGTGGGCGCCCGGGAACGAGGGCGGCGAGTCCGAGCGCGTGATCGGCTCGTGGTTCGCGAAGTCCGGCAAGCGCGACGACGTCGTGATCGCCACGAAGGTCTCGCAGCACCCGCAGTTCTCCGGGCTCGGAGCGGACACCGTCGCCGCCGCTGCCCGCGCCAGCCTCGAGCGCCTCGGCACCGACCGCATCGACCTGTACTACGCGCACTTCGACGACGAGGAGACGCCGCTCGAGGAGACCGTGCGGGCGTTCGACCAGCTCGTCCGCGAGGGGCTCGTCCGGTACACCGCGATCTCGAACTACTCCCGCGCCCGCGCCGAGGAGTGGATCCGGATCGCGAAGGACAACGACCTCGCGCTGCCGGTCGCGATCCAGCCGCACTACAACCTCGTGACGCGGGAGCCGTACGAGTCGGACATCGCCCCGCTCGCCGCTACCGAGGGCCTCGGCGTCGTCCCGTACTTCTCGCTCGCTGCGGGGTTCCTGACGGGGAAGTACCGCACGAAGGACGACTTCGCGGGGAAGGACCGCGAGGGACAGGTCTCCGGCTACTTCACCGATGCGGGACTCGCGGTCGTGAACGCGCTCGCCGGCATCGCGGACGCGCACGGCGCCGAGCTCGCGACCGTCGCCCTCGCGTGGCTGCAGGCCCAGCCGGACGTCGTCGCGCCGATCGCCAGCGCGCGGAACACCGACCAGCTGCCGGCGCTGCTCGCGTCCGCGGAGCTCGAGCTCACGGCCGACGAGCTGCAGACGCTCTCCGACGTGTCGTCGAAGGTGCCCACCGCGGCGTGACTGCGGACCCGGGACGACGAATCCGATGTCGGACGACGTCGGATTCGTCGTTTCGACTCGGCCGCCTACGCCCCCGGTGCCACCGACCCCGTCAGTGACTCCCCCGACGACCGGGTCACGAAGCACGAGATGAACGTGTCGCCCTGGTCCCACGTCGCCTGGTCCGGTGCGTACGACCCCTGCACCTGGACGTCCCCGTAGGCGGCAGCGGCGGCGGTGTTCAACGCCTCGGAGGTCTGGCACTGCGATGCGGCCTGTGAGGCGAGCGCGTCGGGCCCGGGCCACTGGTTCGCCGACACCGGCAGGCGTGCGGTCAGCTGCGCGATGTGCGGCGACGAGCAGTCGACCACGGTGAACGTCTGCGCCCACGCGTTGGTGAAGGGGGACAGGCACTCCCCGCCCGCGAGCTCGGTCCAGCTGTGCTCCCCCGGAGCGGCCGGGGTCGTCGCGAACTGGAGCGTCTGCAGGGTGTCGGAGCTCGGCGCGGGCGTCGACGGCTCGGCGGAGGGCGACGAGGACGCCTGGGCCGAGGCGGCGGACGTCGACGTCGGCGCGGGTGCCTGCTCGTCGATGGTGTTGCCGAGGATCCACTTGGTCAGCAGGAACACCGCGACGAGCAGCACGACGATGAGCGCGATCGAGCCCCAGATGAGCAGGCGCTTCCCGCGCTGCCCCTCGTTCCGGAGCCGCGCGAAGCCCTCGTTGATGAAGTTGTCCCGGTCGCCTCCGCCGCCCGCTGCAGCCGGGGCTGCCGGTGCGACGGGCGTGCGTCCCGGAGCCGGGGCGTGCGCGGGCGGCCCGGCGACGGCCGGCATCATCCGGGTGCTGTTGTCGGTGGGGTCGTACCCGGTGCCGCCGAGCTGACCGACGGCCTCGGTGCCGAAGAGGTCCTTGATCGCGCTCGTGTCGCTCGTCTCGCGGCCGTCCCACTCGGACTGGTCGAGGTCGTCGGGTGCCGCGGCGGCGAGCGGCGCGGGCTCGTCGTCGATGGGATCGTGGCCCCGGATGCCGAGCACGGCGTCGAGGTCCTGCCCGACGGCCGGCGGCAGGTGTGCCGGGTACGCCTGGTCGTCCGCGGCGGCGACCGTCTCGACGAGCGGCGGCGCGGCGGTCGGGGGCACGGTCGCCTCCGGCTCGGCCCACCAGGGCGTCCCGGCGACGGGCAGCGCGGTCGTCGCGGCGTCCGCGGGGTCGGGTCGGTCGCCGTCCTGGAGGCGCGGCTCGGCCCCGGCCGCGGGCGTCACGTCGTCGACGTGCAGGGACTCGACCTGCTCGGTGTCGACGCGATCGGACGCGACCCGCTCGGACTCGGCGGGCGCCGACTCGGCGGGCGCCGGGTCGAACGCGACGGTCGGAGCTGGCACCGCCGGCGGGACGGCGGGCGGCACCGCCGGCGGGACGGCGGGCGCCGGCACCGCACCAGCCGGCACGGCGGGCGGCACCACGGCCGCCGGCACGACGGGGGTACCGCTCACCGGAGTCTCGAGCTCCCCGGACACCACGTCGTCGTCGGACTCGTCCGCGAGGGTCCACGACCCGCCCGCGAGCGCCGTCGTGTCGAACGCGTCGGTGGTCAGCGTCGCCGGGACCTCGCCGGCCTCGTCGTCCCGGATCGCCCAGTCGAACGGACGCTCGTGCCCGTCGGTGCCCTGCGCGGCGGCGTCCGCGTCGGCGATGCGGAGCAGTTCGGTGAAGCTCGGCGGCTCCTGCGTGGTGGGCAGGACGTTCTCGACACCGACGGGCTGCGCAGCGACGGGTCCGGTCGGGGTCGGGTGCGATCCGGTGGCACGACCGAGCCAGTCGACGTCGCTGCGGCCCTGCCCGAACGGGTCGAGTCGGCGACGTTCCTCCTCGATCGCGCGGTGCTCGGCGGCGCGTTCGTCGCGGTGTGCCTGCGCGGTCGGCAGGGTGATGGACGACGGGTGCGGTGCCGTCGAGGTCGGGGGGACCGGGGCGGCCGGCGGGATGCGGTCGCCCAGGGTCGAGCGTTCGAACTCGGCGCTCGCCTGCGGGTTCACCGAGGGAGCCTCGAGCTGCTCCGGCATCGAGATCGCCTGGGTGGCACCGTCGTCGTCTGCGGACGGTGCCGTCGGCACGGACGCCACGGGCTCGGCCGGCTCGAACGGTTCGGGGAGCGGCGCACCGGTCGCCCGCGCGGCCTTCTCGGCCTCGCGACGCTCACGGCGGGAGGGCCACTCGTCCTCGCTCCGGGGAGCACCGAAGATGTCCGCGGCGCTGCGGAGACCGTGGAACGGAGCGTCCGGGGCGGACTCGCGCCGTGCCTCCAGTCCGTCGTCCCCGTCTGCGGGACCGGCGGTCTGGTCGGGCTCGTGCGCGTCCTCCGGACGCTCCCCGGTCACGCGCTCAGCCCCAGATCAGCCAGCCCGATCGCGCTGAAGTAGGGGTAGCCGGCGGCCTCGATCTTCTCCTTGGCGCCGGTGTCGCGGTCGACGACGACGGCCACGGCGGCGATGATCGCGCCCTCGCGCTCGAGCGCCTCGGCGGCCTTGAGCGGCGAACCGCCGGTCGTGGAGGTGTCCTCGAGCACGACGACGCGCTTGCCCCGCAGGTCCGGACCCTCGACCTGCTTGCCGCGCCCGTGGTCCTTCGGCTCCTTGCGCACGACGAACGCGTCGTACGCCAGGCCACGGGCGGCGGCCTGGTGCAGCACGGCGCTGGCGATCGGGTCGGCGCCCATGGTGAGGCCACCGACGGCCGCGACGTCCGGGACCTGCGCGACGAGGTCGGTCATCACCTGTCCGATGAGCGGTGCGACCCGGTGGTCCAGGCTCACCTTGCGGAGGTCGATGTAGTACGTCGCCTTCTTCCCGCTGGTGAGGGTGAAGTCTCCGTGGAACACCGCTTCGTCCGTGATGAACTGGATGAGCTGGTCGCGCGCGTCGGTCACAGCCCACAAGGGTAGCCGGTCGGGCCCCGGACGCGCTCCCCCAGGCTGTGGGGTCCCCGGCTGGGTACGCTCCGGGCATGGCTTCCGACACGCGCACGACCACGGTCGTGGCGCGCGGCGACGGCGGCTCGCGGTGGCGTGGACGGGTCGCCGCGGTCGGCCGGGAGGCACTGGGCAGCCTGGTCGCGCTGGCCCTGTCCGTCATCGCGTTGCGGCACGTCGTCGCGACGGCCCGGGTCGCCCTCCTCTGGTACGACGGCGACTCGGTCCTGCTGCCGCTCGTGCGCCGGTCGATGGACCTCGGGCAGCCGTTCGAGTGGGCGATGTCGCCCGCGCTGTTCTTCTTCCCGGAGCTGCCGGTCTACCTGCTCTGCTCGGTCGTCACCGCCACCCCGCAGCAGGCCCTCGCGCTGAACGGGATCCTCGTCCTGCTCGCCGTGTACGCCCTCGTACGCGCGGCGGCGAACGAGCTCATGCCCGCCGCACGCCGGTCCGCCCGCATCGCGGTGTCCGCCGTGGCGCTCGGCTTCGTGACGCTCCTGGTGCTGACGGAGTCCTCGGCGACGGCGACCTCGCTCGAGCTCGCCTCCCTGCTCCTGACGACCACCTACTACTACGGGGCGGTCCTGGCGATGCTCGGTACGGCCGTCCTGGTGCTGCGGGCGGTGCGGACCGGGCGGGCGTCCGTCCCGGTGCTCGTCGTGCTCGGGCTGCTGGCCGCGTGCACCACCGCGTCGAACCCGCTGTACGTGCCGTGGTCGGCAGCCCCGGTCGTCGTGACGCTCGTGGTGCTCGCGGTCGCCCGGCGGCTGCCGTGGCGTCCGGTCCTGCTGCTCGCCGGCACCGTCACCGCCGGGTCGGTCGTCGGGTACCTGCTCCGGATCCCGCTGCGGCCGTTCGTCTCACTCGACCCGTCGACGTACGTGCAGCCGTCGAAGGCGGGCGAGACCCTGGGCTTCTTCGCGGCCCTCACCGACGACCGCGCCGGGACGGCCGCCGGGGACGCGGGGCTGCTGCTGCTCTTCGTGGGGGTCCTGCTCGCCGCCGGGGGCACGGTGTGGGCGTGGCGGGTACGGACCTCGGGGACGGTGCTCGTCGCCGCGGCGCTCCCCCTCGTCACCGTCGTCGCGGTGTCCGTCGGGGTCGTCGCCGCCGGGTCGGAGACCCCGCGGTACCTCGAGCCGATCGTGACCGCTCCGCTGCTCGCACTGGTGGCGGTCGCCGAACTCGCCCGCACCGCGGTCCGGGCGACCCGCGTGCACCGGCCCCGACGCGGGATCCGGCTGGCGTTCGCCCTGGCGGCGGCCGGTGTCCTGCTCGCCGGGTTCGCCACCGCGCCGAGCACCGCGAGGGCGGTCACCACGGCGCGGTACGACCCCGCCGCGTGCCTCGACCGCTGGGCCGACGGGCGGCAGGTGACCGGCGTCGGACAGTTCTGGACGGTCCGACCCCTCGCCGCCTACTCCTCGCCGAACGTGCGGCTCCTGCAGGTGCGGGACACGTTCCAGACCTACCCCTGGCTGGTCGACCTGGCCGCCTACCGCGACGCCCGCCCGACCTTCGTGGTGATCGGCACGCGGGACCTCTGGACCACCGCGGTCGAGGACTCGCTCGGACGCCCCGCGACGATCACGCACTGCACCGGGTTCGACGTCTACGACTACGCCGGCACGACGGGCGCCGCGGTGCTGCAGCGCGACGTGGTGGACAGCGCCGAGGCCATCCGGCGCGAGCGCGGCTTCTGAGCGATCGCCCCCGGAGTTCTCCACAGCCGCGCGGCGACGTCCGTTCCTCCCTGAACGGATGTATAGGCTCGTCGGCGTGACTCGTCCCGCCAGCCACCGCTCCCCACGTGCCACCGTGCGCCTCCGCCTCGCCGCCAGCGGACTCGCGCTCGCGGGTCTGTTCGGCTCGGTGGTGCTCGATGCCCCTGCGGCGAGCGCGGCGAAGTACCCCTCGTGGGACGAGGTCATGGCCGCCCGCGGGCAGGAGTCCGCGAAGCAGGGCCAGATCACCGCGATCAAGGGGATCATCTCCGGGCTCGCCGACGATGTGCAGGCGGCCGAGGCCGAGGCGAAGCAGCTCGGCACCGAGTTCTTCGACGCGCAGAGCGACGCGCAGGACGCCGCCGAGAAGGAACAGCGACTCCGCGCCGACGCCGAGGAGCACGCCGACGTCGCCGAGCAGAGTGCGGCACAGGCCGGCCAGTTCGCGGCGCAGATGGCGCGGTCGGGCGGCGCGGACGTCACCGCCTCGGTCATCACCGGCGGCCAGGACGCCACCGACCTCCTCTACAACCTCGGCGCGCTGAGCAAGCTCTCCGAGCAGGCCGAACGGGTCGAGGCCGCCGCGACCGCCGACGCAGCCGTCGCCCGGTCCCTGACGGCGCAGGCCGACCGTGCGGCCGAGGCGCTCGCCGACCTCGCGGCCGAGGCCGAGCGGCGCATGCAGGCCGCCCAGGCGGCGGCGGACAAGGTGCAGAGCGCCTACGACGAGCAGCAGAGCAACAAGGCCCGACTCGACGCACAGCTGGCCACCCTGACGTCCGGACGTGTCCGCACCGAGGCGGAGTTCGCCGAGGGCGAGAAGGTCCGCAAGGCGGCCGAGGCGAAGGCGGCTCGCGAAGCAGCTGCCCGCGCGGCCGCGGCGAGGGCGGCCGCGGCGAACAGCGGTGGGGGCGGCGGCTCCGGCAGCAGCGGCTCCGGGTCGGGCGGTTCCCCGGGCTCCGGATCGGGCACCGGATGGGTGCGTCCGGCCAGCGGGTACGTGATCAGCCCCTACGGGTACCGCGTGCACCCGATCACCGGCGTGGTCACGAAGCACGACGGCGCCGACCTCGCGAGCGGCTGCTCCACCCCGATCGTGGCGGCTGCCTCGGGCACGGTCGACTACGCCGGCTGGTACGGCGGCTACGGCAACTACGTGCGGATCAGCCACGGCGGCGGTGTCCAGACGGCCTACGGCCACATCGTGAACGGCGGGTACCGGGTCGCCCCGGGCCAGCAGGTCTCGGCAGGGCAGCTGATCGCGCTCGTCGGCTCGACCGGCGCCTCGACCGGGTGCCACACGCACTTCGAGGTCCACGTCGGCGGCGCCACCGTCGACCCGATCCCCTTCATGCAGGCGCGGGGCGTGGCCTTCTAGCCCGTGCGCCCGCAGTGGGGCGTGGCCTGCTCGCCAGCGGGCCCGGCGGTCTCGATGCCGTCGTCGTCCAGGTTCCACAGCGCCCGGTACCAGGCGGTGCGTGCCTCGTCGACCGGCAGTCCGTACGCCTCGTGGAACAGGTCGTCCCACCCGGGCCCGTAGTTCCACCCGAGCGCCATCGTGGCGACCGCGATGTCCGCCCACCGGTCCGCGATGCCGAGCGCGTCGAGGTCGACGTGCCCCGCCCACCTCCCGTCGGCACCGATCAGGGTGTTCGGCGTGCACGGGTCACCGTGGCACACCACCACGCGGTCCGTCGGCGGCTCCGGTCCGAGCCGGTCCGGATCGGCTCCTGCGGCGCGAGCACGGCCGGCTCGTTGCGCAGTGGACCACTCGAACGGGCAGTCCAGCACCGGCAGGGTGTCGTGCAGGGCCCGGAGTCCCTCGCCCGCCGCGACGACCGCGGTGCGCGGCTCGTCGCGCCACCGGGGGTCGACGGCACTCCACCCCGGCAGTGCCCGGGTCCGGAGCCAGGCGCCGTCGTCGTCGACCCCGTGGTCGATCAGCTCGGGCACCCGGGCGTACCGGGACGCCCAGGTCAGTCGGGCGGCCTCGCCGACGACCCAGGGCGTGTACGCGTGCGGCAGCACCTTGACGTACTCCTCGGCGCGGCCGTCGTCGCCGATGCGGAACGTGCGGCCGCCGATCTCGTTCACCCAGACCGCCTGCACCGAGCGGCCACGGGCGGCCGCGACCACCACCTGCGGCACTGCGACGTCACCCCGCGCTCGCGAGATCCCGTCGATCGACCGTGCCATCGTCGTCAGTGCACCCGGTCGGTGCGACCCGACCCGGCACCGCCGCGGGCGATCTCGAGCAGGACGGGCAGCTGGTCGCCGAGGAGCGCGTCGAGGTCGGCGACGACGCCCTCGACCCCGGTGGTGATCGCGCGGGGCGACGCGCCGCGGCGGAGACGGACACGGATCCGGATCGCGCGCCGTCCCCGGACCCGGTAGACGTCGACGGCGAGGGACCCGACCTCGGGCATGGCGCCGATCGCGGACGACAGGGCGTGCTGGACCGCGGCGGCGTCGATCCGCACCGACCCGGCGACCCCGTCCGCCGAACCGTCCTCCTCGACGACGGTGCCGGTGCGACCGCCGCCCAGGGTGGTCAGCACGACCAGGGCGAGCACCCCGAGCACCACCGCTCCGCCGAGTACCCACGTCCACGCCGTGACCAAGTCCGCACGCGGGGCGGCACGGCCGAGGTCGCCGAGCACCCGGGCCCGGTCGTGCCAGGTCGCGGCCGCCCAGGGCACCGTCTGGACGAGGACGGCCCCGACGCCGGACACCAGGAGCGCGAGCCCGACCAGGACGAGCACGGTGCGGCCGAGGCCGCGGTTCGTGGCGTTCATCCGTCCACCCGTCCGGTCGGTTGCACCCGCACCCGCGGGGTGACCGGCGGGTCGACGCGCATCGTCCGGAGCTCTTCGGCGACGGCGTCGGTCGCGGCGACCGCGGGGACGTCCACCCCGGCGGCGGGGCGCAGGACGACGTCGACGGTGCGGCGGCCGACCGTGCCGACGGCGGCGTCGGGGCCGAGCCGGGTGGCGGACCGTGCGGCACGGGCGGCCGCGGACGCCAAGACCTCGTCGTCGACGACCACGGCGAGCCGCTCGGAGGACATCGTGTGGCGGGGTCGACGCTGCGGCAGCAGCCCCTGCGTGAGGAACACCAGGCCGACGAGGGCGACGATCGCGGCGACCCCGACGACGATCGTCGTGTCGAGGCCGCGCGGCGCCCGGACCGCTGCGTCGACGACGTCACGCGGGTCGACGCCGAGGGCACGCTGGCCGAGGAACACGAGGGCGGCCGCGAACACCGCGGCGGCGGCGACCAGGAGCAGCACGAGCACGGCGACGACGACGGTGCCGGAACGCGAGGCGCTGGTCTCCCGTCGGAGGATGCGGCGGTACAGGCGGTCGTTGGTCACCGGACCCTCCTCGGGGCGTCCAGGACCGACGACGAGAACGTCACGGACACCCGTTCGACCTGTCGGCCGGTGATGGCCCGGAGCCGCTCGGCGATCGTCGCACGGGCGCGGTGTGCCGTGGTGGTGACGGGCTCGTCCGGCACGGCGTGGGTCCCGAGCGCCGGCAGGGCGAGCGGCGCGGTGATCTCGACCGCGAGCGCACCGTGACCGTCGTCGGCGACCCGGGCACGGGCCTCCCGGAACGGCACCCGCAGCGCTTCGGCGGCGACCGCCTGTGCGGTGTGCACGAGCGCCGCCGATCCGATGCGGTCGTACCCGGCGACCGCGACCTGGCTCACGACGAGCTCCGCCGTCCGCGGAGCACGTCGAGCAGGCGACGCAGGTCCACGTCGCCGGTGACGATGCGGGCGACCAGGCCACCCACGAGCATGAACACGGCCACGACGACGAACGCCCAGAACCCGAGCGTCACCGCGACGATCGCGAGGAGTGCGCCGGCGCCCATGCCGACGACGGTGGCCGTCACCGGACGCGACCGTCGGAGTCGTCCTCGCCGCCGTTCAGCGCGGGGATGTTGACGTCGTTGATCGCGACGTTGACCTCGGTGACCTCGAGCCCGACGAGCTCGGTGACCGCGTCCGCGACGGCGGTGCGCACGGCGCTCGCGACGGCCGTCATCGGCGTCGGGTAGTCGACCACGATCGTCAGGTCGACGGCGACCTGCTTCTCGCCGACCTCGACCCGGACACCCTGGCCGAGCGCGCTCGAGCCGATGGCGTCCCGGATGGCGCCGAACGCGCGGGCCGCGTTCCCGCCCAGCGCGAAGACCCCGGGGACGTCCCGTGCGGCGATGCCGGCGACCTTGGCGACGACGGTGTCGTCGATGATCGTCCGGCCCGCGGTGGTCGCCTGCGCCGTGCTGGTCGCTTGCGTCGCGGTGCTCGCCGAGGTCGTGGTGGTGCCCGCCGTCGTGGTCCCGTCGACACGGTTCGTCGTCGATGCCATGAGTGCCTCCTGCGCTTCGTTTTCCGGACTCCCAGCGAACACCATCGTGCCGTGCCCCGCCCGGGAGCGGTCGACGGCACGCGGCCCGGTAGGTTCGAACCCATGCGCGTGGCGACCTGGAACGTGAACTCCGTCCGCACCCGAGTGGGTCGGATCGTCGACTGGCTGGTGCGCGAGGACGTCGACGTCCTCGGCATGCAGGAGATCAAGTGCAAGCCGGACCAGTTCCCGGTCGAGGCGTTCGAGGCCGCCGGCTACCAGGTCGAGGCGCACGGTCTGAACCAGTGGAACGGCGTCGCGTTCGCCAGCCGGCTGCCGCTCGAGGACGTCACCCGCGACTTCCCCGGCCAGCCCGGGTTCCTCAAGGGGCACGAGGGGCCGGACCTCCCGGTGGAGGCCCGCGCGCTCGGCGTCACCGTCGACGGTGTCCGGCTGTGGAGCCTCTACGTGCCGAACGGGCGCGAGGTCGGCGACCCGCACTACACGTACAAGCTCGACTGGCTCGGGCAGCTGGCCGACCGCACCGCGGAGTGGATCGCGGCACGCCCCGACCAGCCCCTGGCGCTGATGGGCGACTGGAACGTGGCGCCGCTCGACTCCGACGTGTGGGACGTCAGCGTCTTCGAGGGCCACACGCACGTCACCGAGCCGGAGCGCGCCGCCTTCCGGGCCTTCGAGGAGCGTGGGCTGCAGGACGTCGTGCGCCCGATCGTGCCGGACGGCTACACCTACTGGGACTACAAGTCCCTGCGGTTCCCGCGCAACGAGGGGATGCGCATCGACTTCGTGATGGGGTCGCAGGCGTTCTCCGACGTCGTCACCGATGCCCGGATCCACCGCGACGAGCGGAAGGGCGACGCCCCGAGCGACCACGTCCCGGTGTCGGTCGACCTGGACCTCGAGACCTCGCTGGACGACGACCGCCCGATGATCTTCTGAGCCCGTCGGCTTCTGTTACGTCCCGGGTCCGTCCGCGTTGAGCGGGGCAGGGGCCCGACGTAGGTTTCCTGCACCGAACCCCTTCGAGAGCAGGTGAAGCCATGTCCCGCACGACCCCGTCGACGATCCTTCCGATCCAGCGCGTCATGGCCGACGCCACGCCGCGGGCGTGGCGCGACGGCATCGTCGTGGAGGCCCGCAGGGCCGACGTCGTGGTGGCGTTCCTCGACGGCGGCGTGGTGCAGCTGCGGGTGGCGGACGCCGACACCGTCGTGTCGGTCGGTGACCCGGTCGCCCACCACCCGGCCGCGGAGATCCTCAGCGCGGGCGGTCGGAAGACCACCGCGCGCGTCGCCTAGGGCGTCAGGCGGGCATCGAGGCGAGCATCGCCTCGCACTTCGCGACCATCTCGTCGCAGGCCATCGCGCAGTAGCGGCACGACTCGTCCATGTCGGCGTGGCTGCGGCACTCGGCGGCGCAGGCCGTGCCCATCGACACGCATGCCATCAGCATCGCGCGCATCGCAGCGGCGTCCATGCCCATCGGACGCATCATCATGCGCATGCCGGTGTCGGCCATCATCGCCGTGTTCGAGCACATCGCGGCGCACGTCGCCATGTCCGTGCCCATCTGCATGTCGCTCGCGGAGCACATCGTCGCGGCCATCGATGCGGCGTTCATCGCCATCATCGTGTCCTGCATCGTCTCCGCGTCCATCGCCATCGGCATCTCGGCCATCGACATGCTCTTCATCATCGCCATCGTGTCCATCGGGGACCTCCTCTTCCGTTCGGTGGCGCCCACCGTACGCGCCCGATCGATGCGCTTCGTGAGCAGGAACGGTCGAGTCGCTGAACGTGACCCGACGGATGCCGCGCACCGTCCGTGGTGGTCGGGACCGGCGGCGGACGCCAGGCGCGGTGCGGGCCCGGCACGCGCCTCCCGGCCGTCGCCGGGTCGCCTCCGCGAACCGCCTACGGGTGCAGGAGTGCGGCGATCGCGACGAGCACCGGGACGGAGCCGATCGTCGAGATGAGCACCACGTCCCGGGCCACGGGGACCGCGGCACCGTACCGCTGCGCGTAGTTGAACACGTTCTGCGCCGCCGGCAGCGCCCCGAGGGTCGTCAGCACGAAGACGTCCTGCTCCCCGAGCCCGAACACGTACCGGGCGAACACCAACGCCACCGCCGGCATCACCACGAGCTTGATCGCCGACGCCACGACCACGTCCGTGCGGATCGACGGGTCCCGCAGCGGCGTCGCGCCGTGCAGGCTCATCCCGAAGGACAGCAGCACGACGGGCACCGCGGCGGCGCCGACCAGGGAGAACGGTTCGAGCACCGGTGTCGGCAGCTCGATGCCGGTCGCGGAGAACACGAGGCCGATCACCGACGCGATGATGATCGAGTTCCGGAACGGTCCGGAGACCCGTCGGCCCCAGCTGCCGCCGGCGGACGTCGCGGTGTCGAGCACGGTGAGTGCGATCGGCGCGAGGACGACGAGCTGGAGCAGGATGACGGGCACCACGGCGGTCGCCTGCCCGAGCACGTAGACGGCCACCGGCAGGCCGATGTTGTTCGCGTTGACGTAGCTCGACGCCAGGGCACCGACCGTGGTGGTCGCCAGGGGCCGACGGAGCACCAGCCGGAACACGAGCGCCGCGCCCAGTGCGACGACCAGGGCGCTGACGAGCGAGACCCAGAGCATCGGGGAGAGCAAGGACTCGATGTCGGCCGTGGCGATGGTGTGGAAGAGCAGGCACGGCATGAGCACGAAGAACGCGAGCCGGCTCATCACGAACTGGGCGTGCTGCCCGAGCAGACCGGTGCGCCCGACGACGTACCCGGCGGCGATGATCGCGCCGATGATCGCGAACCCGGTCAACACGCCACCCATCGGGACCATCCTCGCACCCGGCTGCTCGGCGCGCCTCGTCGTGCCGCACGCTGGACGACATGTGACGTCGTTCAGGTGGGAAATGTGAACGCATCGATTACCGTTGCACGCACCATGACCTCGACGAACACCAGCACGCTCACGCGCTCGACCGACTCCAGCCAGCCGCTCGTCCCCCTGCTCGAGGAGCGGTGGAGCCCCCGCTCCTACGACGAGACCGCCACGATCTCGGACGCACAGTTCGACGCGGTGCTCGAGGCCGCCCGCTGGGCACCGTCCGCGATGAACTTCCAGCCCCGCCGCTTCGTCGCGGGCCGCCGTGGCACCGAGACCTTCCGGAAGATCAACGAGAACCTGCTCGGCTTCAACGCCGCCTGGGCGTTCCGCGCCAGCGCCCTCGTGGTCGGCGTGCTCGAGACGGTGACCGAGGACGGCGACGAGCGCCCCTTCGCCCAGTACGACCTCGGCCAGTCCCTGGCGGCCCTCACCGTGCAGGCGCACGCCGAGGGGCTGCACGTGCACCAGATGGCCGGCATCGACGCCGAGGGGCTCCGCGCCGCGTTCGGGCTCCCCGAGCGCTTCCTGCCGTACACGGTCACGGCGATCGGCACCGTCGCGGACCCGGCGCAGCTCGACGACAAGGCCGCCGAGCGCGAGGTCGCCCCGCGCACCCGCCTGGCCCTCGACGAGGTCGTCCTCGTCAAGGAGTGACCTCCCCCGGGGAGTGCGCAGCAGTGCCCACGCGGCCGGGTTCCCGACGGGGAGCCCGGCCGCGTAGCATGTACTGACATGGAACCCGAACGCGCAGCCGCACCCGAGATGAACTTCTACACGCGCAAGTGGGTCCGCCCCGAGGACCTCAACGCGAACGGCACCCTCTTCGGCGGCAGCCTGCTCCGCTGGATCGACGAGGAAGCCGCCGTCTACGCGATCATCCAGCTCGGCAACGGCAAGGTCGTCACGAAGTACATGTCCGAGATCGTCTTCGTGTCCTCTGCCAGCGAGGGCGACATCGTCGAGATCGGCCTCGTCGCCACCCGCTTCGGTCGGACCTCGCTCACCATGCGCGCGGAGGCCCGGAACCTCTTCACCCACCGCAGCATCCTCACCATCGACGAGGTCGTGTTCGTCAACCTCGACGCCGACGGCAACCCGTCCCCGCACGGCTACACCGACATCACCTACGCCCGGGACCGCGTCCCCGCCGCGCACCGGGCGTGACACCCGGGCGAGCCGTCGGTCGCGTCTGGCAGGATCGCACCATGACCACGCCCCGCCTCGTCGCCTTCGACCTGGACGACACGCTCGCCCCCTCGAAGTCCGCGCTCGACCCCCGCATGCTCGAGACCTTCGCGTCCCTGCTCGAGGTCGTGCCGGTCGCGGTCATCTCCGGCGGCAACTTCCAGCAGTTCGACCAGCAGCTGGTCGCGCCGTTGCGGCAGCGGGACGGCCTCGTGCTCGACGACCTGCACCTGCTGCCGACCTGCGGCACCGCCTACTACCGGTGGGCCGGGGACGACTGGGCGCTGCAGTACGCCGAGGACCTCACCGACGACCAGAAGGCCCGTGCCCTCGCCGCGGTCGAGGCGCAGGCGAAGGCCGCCGGCTTCTGGGAGTCCGAGACGTGGGGGCCGATCCTTGAGGACCGCGGCTCGCAGATCACCTTCTCCGCACTCGGCCAGGCAGCCCCGGTGGACGCCAAGAAGCAGTGGGACCCGACCGGCGCGAAGAAGGACGAGCTGCGTCGGCTCGTGCAGGCGGAGCTCCCCGACCTGGAGGTCCGGTCCGGCGGTTCGACGAGCGTCGACATCACGCGCAAGGGCATCGACAAGGCCTACGGCATGCAGCGGCTCGCCGAGATCACGGGCATCGCCCTCGACGACATGCTCTTCGTCGGCGACCGGCTGGACCCGGAGGGCAACGACTACCCGGTACAGGCGCTCGGCGTCCCCTGCCACGCGGTGGAGGGCTGGGAGGACACCGACGCGTTCCTCACGGAGCTGATTCCGACGCTGCGCTGACGGGCGCCGTCGCGCTGTCGCGCCGTCCGGACGGGAGGCGCGGCTCGCCTCGTCAGGGGATGCTGCGGACCGCTTCGACGAACGCCCGGATCTTCGCGGCGTCCTTGACGCCGCGCTCGGACTCCACACCGCTGGACACGTCGACGCCGTCCGGGTCGAGCGACTCGATCGCCGCAACGACGTTGGCCGGCGTCAGGCCACCGGCGAGGATCCAGGCCTCGTCCACCTTGTCGGCGATCGACGCCGGTTCGATGAGCCGCCCACTGCCCGGGACGGCGGCGTCGAGCAGCAGGAGGTCGTGGTCGTACGAGGCGCGCTGCTCCGGCGTCTCGCGGAGGTAGTCCTCGGCGGCGACGGCACGGATCGTGAAGAACCCGGCGTCCCGCGCGCGGGCGAAGTCGGTCGCCGACTCGCCGCCGTGCAGCTGCAGCGTCGTCAGGCCCACCGCGGACGCGATCCCGACGATCTCGTCGATCTCCTGGTCGCGGAACACCCCGACGGCGTCGATGCCGTCCGGCACCCGCTCGACGAGTTCCTGCGCGAGGTCGGCCGTCACCGTGCGGGGGCTGCCGGCGGCGAAGACGAACCCGA
Source organism: Curtobacterium sp. SP.BCo (assembly GCF_051903265.1). GTDB lineage: Bacteria > Actinomycetota > Actinomycetes > Actinomycetales > Microbacteriaceae > Curtobacterium. The sequence goes on along the minus strand of NZ_CP194337.1, from coordinate 1,119,314 downwards.
CCGCGTCGGCACCCGCGTCGATGGCGGCGTCCACGGTCTCGGGCGTCGACAGTCCGCAGATCTTGATCCAGCGCTGGTCGGTCATGCTGTCCATCCTGCCAGGGACACCGGACCGGCGGGGCGTCGGTTCAGTGCAGCATGCCGGCGAAGTACGACGCACCGCAGGCGACCAGCACGCCGAACGCGGCGAACGACCCGACGAGCACGTTGCGCCGACGCCAGCGCCGCACGGTCGCGAACGTCCCACGCCGGGCGTGCCGGTGGGCGGCGCGGTGCAGGCGGTGGTCACGCTTGTGCTTCACACGCTGCGGGCCGAGCGGGACCGGGCCGGTGATCTGCGTCGACCCGCCACGGAGGGCGTTCGCGATGGCCACCGCGGTCGGGCGGCGCTCGGGGTCGCGCGCGGTCATCTTCGCGAGCAGGTCGCGCCACTCGGGAGCGATGCCGTCCGGGATCACCGGGTCGTTCCGGAGCCGTGCGAGTGCCGCCTCGATCAGGGTGCCGGAGTACTCCTGCTTGCCGGTCAGCGCCTCGAGCAGGACGAGCCCGAGCGAGTACACGTCGGTGGCGAAGCCGATCGGCTCGCCGGCGACCTGCTCGGGGCTGAGGTACGCCGCGGTGCCGATGATCGTGCCGTCGTTCGTCAGGCGGGAGCCGTCGACGAAGTGGGCGACGCCGAAGTCGGTGAGCTTCACGGTGCGGGCGAAGCCGGAGGAGCCCTCGTCGCTGATGAGGATGTTGGCCGGCTTGACGTCCCGGTGCACGATGCCCCGGGAGTGCACGTACGCCAGGGCGTCGGCGAGCTGTGCGCCGAGGTCGGCCACCTCGTAGTTGTGCAGGGCGCCCTCGGCGAGCCGGCGCAGGAGCGTCGTGTCCGCGATGAGCTCCATCACGATGTAGCGGTGCGGGCCGTCCTCGAAGTCGTGCGTGCCCGCGTCGTAGAGCGGGATGAGGCCCGGGTGCGAGAGCATGCTGAGCAACCGGATCTCGCGCTCCTGACGGACCCGGTCGGCCGTGGTCATCGACTCGGGCGTCGCGAACATCTTCACCGCGACGGCACGGTAGGTGTGCTCGTCACGTGCTTCGTAGACCGAGCCCATGCCACCCGTGCCGATCAGCTTCACGAGGCGGTAGCGGCCCGCGAGGACCGTCTCTGCCCGGGTGCTGTCCAGCAGGGTCATGGTTGATGTCGTTCCGTTCGAGAGCCCGGTGATCCGAGGCAGTTGCCTACGAGGTGACTCACCCAGTACGGTACGCGCCCGAGAGCGGTTCGGGGCACGCGTTATGACATCGTGATGGGGGACATTTCCGCCGTGACTTCCCCGAGATCATGCGGATGCATCGGGGTACGTTCGGGCCCTCCACGGGTGAGCGATCACTCGACGACGACCACGGGAGGACGACATGGCACTGTCCAAGGGCGAGAAGGTCCACTGGAACACCTCGCAGGGGAAGACGAGCGGCAAGCTGGTCGAGAAGAAGACGAAGGACTTCCAGTTCGACGGGCAGTCCTTCAAGCCGACGGACGACGACCCGTACTGGATCGTCGAGTCGGAGAAGACCGGCAAGCAGGCGGCCCACAAGGAGTCCGCGCTGACGAAGGCCTGAGCACTCAGTCGCCGGCGGGTTCGGCGCGACGACGGCCACGCGCCGTGCGGTCCGCCCGGTCCGCGCGCTCGGCCCGGATGCGCCGGACCCGTCGGACGACGAAGGTCACCACGACCACGGCGATCGCGACGTAGAGCACGCGGTCGATCCACTCGGTGTACTGCTCGACGCGCTCGTACTGCGTGCCGAAGGCGGCCCCGAGGAGGACCAGCGCGCCGTTCCAGATCCCGCTCGCGATGATCGTGAACACCGAGAACGTGCCGAGGTGCATGCGGTCCGCGCCCGCCGGCAGCGAGATGAGACTGCGGACGATCGGCACGAAGCGGCCGAAGAACACCGCGCTCTTGCCGTGCCGGTGGAACCAGTCCGCCGCCTTGCGGAAGTCGTCCTCGTCGACGAGCGGCAGCTTGCCGAGCCACCGGGTGGTCCGCTCGAAGCCGATGACGGCGCCGAGCCAGTACAGCACCAGGGCGCCGAGGTACGAGCCGAGGGTCGCGAGGACCAGGACGAGCACGAGGTTCATCCGCCCCGCACCGGCGAGGAAGCCGGCCAGGGGCAGGATCACCTCGGACGGGATCGGCGGGAACACCGTCTCGACGAAGAGCATGAGCGCGACGCCCCACTCGCCGAGGGCGTCGATGAGCTGCAGCACGAGGCCCGAGAGGCCACCCATCTCCGGGTCTCCGGCGGCTGTCACGGTCGTGGCCGGCGCGGCCAGGGCAGTCGTCATGCCGACATGCTCCCTGAACGCCCTGACAGAACCCGGCGCAGCGGCTGGGTGTCAGCCGGTCAGCCGAGCCCCATGTGCGACGTCCGGACGTGCGTGAGCGACCGGGCGAGCGCTCCGCGGGCGACGGCGTCACGGCCGACCGTCGACGGGACGATCTCCACCGGGTGCCGGAGCTGCGGTGTGACGACCTCGGTGAGGGCGGCGCAGAACGCGTCGGCGGCGGGCAGGACCTCGCCGCCGACCACGACGACCTCGGGGTCGATCGTCGCGATGAGCTGGACCACGCCGGGGGCGACGTCCTCGGCGAGCGCGCGCACGACCGCCACCGCCTCGGCGTCCCCGTGCCCGGCTGCCGCCATGACGGACTCGACGTCGCTGCCCGACGGGATCCGTGCCTCCAGGCGGGCCGGTGCGCCGGGCCAGCCGGTCTCGGCCAGGCCGCCCGTCTCCCCCGCGGCACCGCGCGCACCGCGCGCGAGCGACCCGTCCACGATGAAGGCCGCACCGATCTGCCGGCCCATCACCAGTGAGAGCCCGTCCCGGACACCGCGGAACCGTCCCCACATGGACTCGGCGGTGGCCGCCAGCTTGGCGTCGTTGTCGAAGAAGGTGGCCGAGTCCGGGAAGAGGTCCCCGATGCGACCGGGGACGCGCCGCTCGACCCACTGCGGCACGGCGACCGTGTAGTCGATCTCACCGGAACGGTCGACGACGGCGGGCACGCCGAACGTGGCCGCGAGGAGCTTCGACGGGTCGGTGCCGTCGACGAGTCGGCGGACCACGTCCTGCACGCTCTCCCACGCCTGCTCGGCGGAGGCGAGGTCGGTGTAGACCTCCTCCACGCGGGCGAGCTGGTTCCCCCGGAGGTCCGAGCGGAGCCCGACGATGCCGTGCAGCCCGAGGTCGACGCCGAGCACCGACCCCGCCGCGGCGTCCGCACGGAAGCGCTTCGCCCGGCGGCCCGCCTTGTTCGGCGTCGCGATCGCCTCGGCCTCGGTGACCCAGCCCTCCTCGACGAGGTCGCCGAGCGCTGCCTCGACCGTCGGGCGGGACAGGCCGACGGTCCGGCTGAGCTCCGACACCGTGTGCGAACCGTCACCGCGGAACAGCTCGTCGAGGATCGCCCGCGAGTTGATGAGCCGGAGCATCCCCGGCGTGCTGCCCACCACGGCGTTCGGAAGCGTTGACACGGTCTCGTCCACGGCCATAGCCTCCATATTACGAAAGATCATTGAGGAATGGTGGACTGCGACATGCTCATCCCACGGCCGCTCCGCACCGAACCCGGTGTCGGCGCCTTCGCGATCACCCCGACGACCCGCATCGCAGCGGACCGAGCGACCGAGTCGGTCCGACTGTACCTGCAGCAGACCCTGCGCGGGTCGACCGGGCTGCCGGTCCGCGACGCCGACGACGCGCACGCGCCCACCACCGACGTCGTCTCGCTCCGGGTGGTCGACGACCCGTCCCTCCCCGCGGGTCCGGCGGGCGACCGCTCCGAGTCGTTCCGGCTGGTCGTCACCCCGTCCGGCGTCGAGGTCACCGGAGGGTCCGCCGCCGGGGTGTTCTACGGCGTGCAGGCGCTGCTGCAGGCGCTGCCGGCCGACGTCTACCGCAAGGGTCGCGTCGGCTCCGGCCCGTGGTCGGTCCCGTCCGTCACCGTGGAGGACGCCCCCGCGTTCGCCTGGCGCGGCGTCATGCTCGACGTCGCCCGGCACTTCCGCACGAAGCACGAGGTCATGCGCGTCATCGACCAGCTCGCCGCACACCGCCTCAACCGCCTGCACTTCCACCTCACCGAGGACCAGGGCTGGCGCATCGAGATCCGCAAGTACCCGCGTCTGACCGAGGTCGGCTCGTGGCGGACCGAGTCCCAGGTCGGCGCGCACGTGCCCGGTCCCGACGGGGAACTCGTCGTCGCCCGCAAGGACGGACGCCCGCACGGCGGCTACTACACGCAGGACGACATCCGCGAGATCGTGGCCTACGCGGCCGACCGGTTCGTGACCGTCGTGCCCGAGATCGAGACGCCGGGGCACGTCCGGGCAGCCCTCGCCGCCTACCCCGCGCTCGGCGTGCACCCCGAGACCCCGGTCGACGTCTGGACCGAGTGGGGCATCGCGGAGGACGTGCTCAACGCCGAGGACTCGACGATCGCGTTCTTCCAGGACGTCCTCGACGAGGTCATCGACCTGTTCCCCTCCGAGTACATCGGCGTCGGCGGTGACGAGTGCCCCAAGGTGCAGTGGGAACAGGACCCCCGCACGCAAGAGCGCATCCGGGAACTCGGGCTCGAGGACGAGGAGCAGCTGCAGGCCTGGATCATCGGCCGGCTCGCGGCACACGTCGAGTCCCGCGGCCGTCGGGCCTTCGGGTGGGACGAGATCCTCGAGGGCGGGACGCTCTCCAAGTCGGCGACCGTGCTGTCCTGGCGCGGCCTCACCGGTGCCCGCACGGCGGCGAAGCGCGGCCACGACGTGATCTCCGCACCGGACGACCAGGTCTACCTCGACTACCGGCAGAGCGACCTCGCGACCGAGCCGATCCCGGTGTCGATCGTGCTGACCGTCGACGACGTCTTCGCCTTCGACCCGGTGCCCGCCGACCTCACCGACGAGGAACGCTCCCACGTCATCGGCGGCCAGGGGAACATGTGGACGGAGCACGTCGACTCCGCCCGCAAGCTCGACTACCAGCTGTTCCCGCGCGTCGCCGCCCTCGCCGAGGCACTGTGGTCGGCCGACGCGACCGGGCCCCGGGACGTCGCGGAGTTCCGCGGGCGGCTCGCCGAGCACGTCGCACGGCTCGAGGCGATGGGGATCGAGTACCGGCACGAGGCCGGGCCGTTCCCGTGGGAGCAGCGTCCGGGGGTCCCGGGGCGCCCGCACTCCCGCGAGGAGCGTGCGGCCTACATCGACGCCGTGACGGCGAACATCGCGGACTGACCCGGGCCGGCGCGGCCCGGCGCGGCCCGGCGCGGCCTGCTCCAGCCCGGCCCGCGTGGCCCTGGTCGCAGAACCTGCCGCTCGGGTTCGCGTCGGTCGCGGAACGAGTCGTCCGATCAGCGACCGCCCGACACGTTCCGCGACCAACCGACCCGCGGCGCGCGACCGAACCGGCCCGCGCCGACCCGCACGCCCGACGCGTGGCACGACGGACTGGAGGCGCGGTGCCAGCTGGCACCGCGCCTCCAGTCCGTCAGGGGGTGACGACTACGCCGCGACCGGCGCGCGCTGGCCGACCGTCTCGCCCGCGACCGCGGCCTCGTTGCCGGCGGCGACCTCGTCCACCGGACGACGACGCACCCACTTCTTCAGGCCGACCAGCACGAGGGCCGAGACGACCGTGCCCGCCAGGATCGCGACGATGAACATCGCGACGTCCCCGATGGCGAAGAACACGAAGATCCCACCGTGCGGCGCCCGCGAGGTCACACCGGCCGCCATCGAGATCGCACCCGTGACCGCGGCACCGATCATCGACGCCGGGATGACGCGCAGCGGGTCGGCGGCGGCGAACGGGATCGCACCCTCGGAGATGAACGAGGCACCGAGGAGCCACGCGGCCTTGCCGTTCTCGCGCTCCGGCTTCGTGAAGCCCTTGCGGTAGAGCACCGTCGAGGCGAGCGCCAGGGCGAGCGGCGGGACCATGCCGGCGGCCATGACCGCGGCCATGATCTCGAACGGCACGACGTTCGTCGCGGAACCGGCACCGAGGCCGGCGACGGCGAACGCGTACGCCACCTTGTTGACCGGACCACCGAGGTCGAACGCCATCATCAGGCCGAGGATGATGCCGAGCAGGATCGCGGAGGCACCGGACAACGAGTTCAGCCATGCGGTGAGCTCGGTCATCACCCAGGCGATCGGACCGCCGAGCACGAGGAGCATGAGGCCCGAGGCGATGATCGACGCGAACAGCGGGATGATCACGACCGGCATCAGGCCACGCAGCCAGCGCCAGGTCGGGATGCGACCGATCCAGTACGCGGCGGCACCGGCGATGAGGCCGCCGACGAGACCGCCGAGGAACCCGGCGTTCATGAAGACGGCGATCGACCCCGCGACGAAGCCCGGCGCGATGCCCGGCCGGTCGGCGATCGCGTAGGCGATGTACCCGGCGAGTGCGGCGACGAGGAACCCGAGGGACACCCCGCCGATCTGGAACGCGGCCGCGCCGAGGTAGTAGCCGAGGCCCTCCGGCGGCAGGTTCAGCAGCGTGTAGTTCGTGAGGGTGAAGACGGCGTTGTTCTGCCCGGAGTCCCCGTGCTGCAGCGCGATGCCGTACCCGGCGAGCAGGAAGCCGAGGGCGATGAGCAGACCGCCGCCGGCGACGAACGGGATCATGTAGCTGACGCCGGTGAGCAGCCAACGCTTGAGCGCCTGGCCGAAGTGCTCGTCCGTCTTGGTGGTCTCGGCCGTGGCGGCGCCGCCCTGGACGCGTGCGGCGTTCGGGTCCTCGGAGGCGCGGATGGCCTCGGCGATCATCTTGTCGGGCTCGTCGACGCCACGCTTCACCGGGCCGGACACGAGCGGCTTGCCGGCGAAGCGGCCACGGTCGCGGACGTCGACGTCGACCGCGAAGACGACGGCGTCGGCGCGGGCGATGAGCGCCGGGTCGAGGGGCTCGACCTGCGAGGAGCCCTGGGTCTCGACGTGCATCTCGGCGCCGGCCCGCTGGGCGGCGGCGACGAGGGCGTCGGCTGCCATGTAGGTGTGCGCGATGCCGGTCGGGCAGGCGGTGACGCCGACGATGAGCTTGCGCTGGGTCGCCGTCTCGCCGGCGGGCGGTGTCGGACTGGAGGCGCTGCTCGCCTTCCCGACACCGGCTTCGGCGACCTCGCCGCCCACTTCGCGGTCCACCAGGTCCACGATGTCCTGCGGGGAGGCGGCAGCGCGGAGCGCGGCGGTGAAGTCGTCGCGGATGAGCGCACGGGCCAGGGTCGACAGGACCGTCAGGTGGTCCTTGTCGGCGCCCTCCGGCACGGCGATCATGAAGACGATGTCCGCGTCGCCGTCCGGGGCGCCGAACGACACCTTCCGGGCGAGGCGGGAGAACGCCAGCGTCGGCTCGGAGACCGATGCGGAGCGGGCGTGCGGGATGGCGATGCCACCGGGGACGCCGGTGCCGACGCTGGCCTCGCGCTTGATCGCGTCCTCGGCGAGGGCAGCCCCGTCCGCCGCACGACCGGTCGCGGCGACGCGGTCGGCGAGGACGCGGATGACGTCGCTCGAGGTGGCGCCGAGGTCCTCGTCGAGACCGACGAGCTGGACGCTGATGAGGCGTGGACTCGTGTTGACGGACATGGGGTTGCTCCTTTGCAAAGGCGCCGCGCGGCGCGGGACGTGCAGTGTTCGGGGGTTCGGGGTGTTCGAGGTGTGCGGTGTGGGGGGTCAGGCCAGTTCGGGTGCCGCGTGCTGGTGCAGCGCCCGGACGGTGATGGCCGTGGGGTCGGTGTGGTCGAGGGCGGGGACGTCGCTGCCCGGGAGCGCAGCGGCGGCGGCTCCGGTGGCGACGGCCTGGGCGAGGCGCTGCTCGGGCGAGAGCCCGGCGACCTCGGCCAGCAGGTACCCGGCGAGCGAGGAGTCCCCCGCGCCGACGGTCGAGCGGGCGACGATCCGCGGTGCCGCGGCGGCGTGGCTGCCGTCTGCGGTGACGAGCACGGCGCCGGCGCTGCCGAGGGTCAGCAGCACCGCCTCGACGTTCTTCTCACGCAACCGCTGCGCTGCCGCGGCCGCTGCGTCGACGTCGCGCTCGAACTCGTCGGGGTCGCCGCCGACGACCTCGGCGAGTTCCTCGGCGTTCGGCTTGACGAGGTCGATCCGCTCGCCCGACTGCAGGAGTGCGGTGAACGGCAGGCCCGACGAGTCGACGGCGATCCGGACGTCGTCGCCGTGACGCCGGCGGACGGCGCGGACGAGGACAGCGAGTGCGTCGTCGGGGAGCCCCGGCGGCAGGGACCCGGCGAGCACCACCCAGCGGGCAGCCGGACCGGTCGCGGTCGCGCCGGCGGTCTCGGCCACCAGGGCGGCGAGGTCGTCGAGGCGTCCGGCGAGGGACGGGCCGGGTTCGTTGAGCTTCGTGGTGGTGCCGGTCGGCTCGGTCACGGTGACGTTCGAGCGGAGCGGGGCCCCGATCGGCAGCGCAGCGGTCGGGATGCCGCGCGTCGCCAGGCCGAGCAGCACCGGGTCGAGCTCGTCACCGGGCAGGACGGCCACGGTGTCGCCGCCGCTCGCGACGACGACCCGGGAGACGTTGACGCCCTTGCCGCCGGGCTCGGCCGTGCTCCGGGTGGCGCGTTGGACGGCGCCCCGCTGGAGTTCGCCGGCGAGTTCGATGGTCCGGTCGAGCGACGGGTTCGGGGTCACCGTCACGATGCGCGTGCTGGTCGTGCCGCTCATGCGACGACCACCTCGACGTCGGCGTCGGCGAGTGCCCCGGTGAGGTCGGCCGGCGGCTCCTCGTCGGTGACGACGGTGTCGATCTCGTCCAGCCGGGCGAACCGCATCAGGGCTTCGACCCCGTGCTTCGCCGCGTCGGCGAGGACCACGCTCCGGCGGGCCGCGAGCACGTAGGCGCCCTTGACGGCTGCCTCGTACTCGTCGGGGGTGCTCAGGCCGAAGCCCGCCGAGAGGCCGTTCGTGCCGACGAAGGCGATGTCGGGCCGCAGCGCACCGATCTGCTCGACGGTGGCGGTGCCGACCGCGGCGCTCGTGACGCCGCGCACCCGGCCGCCGAGCAGGTGCAGCTCGACGTGCTCGCTGTGCTGCAGGGTCGCGGCGATCGGCACGGAGTTCGTGATGACGGTGAGGGTCTGCCCGGTGGCTGCCGGCTCCCAGCGGGCGAGTTCGGCGGCGACGGCAGCACAGGTGGTGCCGGCGTCGAGGGCGATCGAGCCGGTGAACGTCGGTGGGACGAGCCGCATCGCCGCGCGTGCGATCGCGGTCTTCGCGGAGTTGTGCTGGCCCTCGCGTTCGGCGACGGTGAGCTCGACCACGCTGGAGCGTCCGACCGGGACCGCCCCACCGTGCACGCGGCGGAGGACACCGGCGGACTCGAGGGAGTCGAGGTCGCGGCGGACCGTCTCGGTCGTGACGTCGAAGTGCTCGGCGAGGTCGGCGACGGAGACCCGCCCTGCCGACTGCAGCGCGGCGGCGATGGCGTCGTGCCGCTCGGTTGCGTACATGCCCGAACTCCTTCGTTCCCGTGGGTTTTGAGAACTGTACGTCCGAAAGTCACACGTTCGCAACCATTTCGTCCCGAAACCAACACGGTCGCAGGCGGAGTGTGCCCGTGAGATCGCACTTCGGCCCGGTTTCCGTGGCGGGAACCGGCCCCGAGTGCGATCTCAGCGGCGGCAGGTGGTCGCTGGGCGCGGGCCGCGGGCCGCGGGCCGCGGGCCGCGGGCCGCTAGCCGCTGGCCGCTGGGCGCTGGGCGCTGGGCGCGGTCGTCGCGCGTTGCGCGCTGGTCGCACGACATGCCGTCCGTCGCGGGCCACGGCGACACGTTCTGCGACCAACCGACACGGGTCCGGGCACGGCCAACCGAATCGGGTCCGGGCGCGACACCCCCGGAGCACGGCGCGGACGCACGCGGAGTACGCCCGCGAGATCGCACTTCGGCCCGGCTCCCGTGGCGGGAACCGGGCCGAAGTGCGATCTCAGCGGCGGCGGCGGGCGGCGGCGGCGGGCGGGCGGCGGCGGCTGCGCGGCGGCCGCGCGCAGCACCAGCGGGTGCGCGGCCTCGGGTCAGCCCTTGACGGCGCCCGCGGTCATGCCGCTCACCAGGCGGCGCTGCACGATCAGGAAGAACACCACGACCGGGATCGAGAACAGCACCGACGCCGCCATCAGGCCGCCGAAGTCGGTTCCCTTGTTGGTGGAGAACCCGGCGAGCCACACCGGCAGCGTGTACATCCCCTGGTCCTTGAGCATCACGTACGCGGTGAGGTAGTCGTTCCACGCCGCGATGAACGCGAAGACGCTCGTCGCGATGACCCCTGGCATCACCAGCGGGAACAGCACGCTCCACAGGATGCGGAAGGTGCCGGCGCCGTCGACCTTCGCGGCCTCCTCGATCTCGACCGGCACCGCGACGAAGAACCCGCGCATCACCCAGATCGAGAACGGCAGGACGCTCGCGACGTAGGCCAGGATCAGCCCGGTGTAGCTGTTGAGCAGCCCGAGGGTCTGGAACGACAGGAACAGCGGGATGAGCAGCGCCCCGGACGGGATCATCTGCACGAACAGGATCGCCACCAGGATCGCCCGACGCCCGCGGAACCGGAAGCGCGAGAGCGCCGCCGAGGCCAGGAAACCGACGACGATCGACAGCAGCACCGCGGCCACCACGACGATCGCGGAGTTCCGCAGGTACACGAGGAAGCCGTCCTGCGTCAGCGCCCGCGTGAAGTTCTCGAGCGTCGGCCGCAGCGGGAGCCAGATCGGTGTGAGCGTCGTGACCTCGTCGGAGGGCTTGAACGCCGTGTTCACCATCCAGTAGATCGGGAACACCCAGACCAGGCAGAACACCACGGCGACGACGTTGACGAGCACCCGGGGCTTCCGTCGACGCTGCCGTGCAGGGGCGACCACCGGTGCCTGGACCGGTGCGGGAGGGGCGGAGGGCGTGGCGGTCACAGGTCTTCCTCCCCGCTCCGGACGAGCCGGCGGATGTAGTAGCTGGTGAGCGCACCGAGGATCAGCGTCGAGATGACGGCGATCGCTGCGCCCTGCCCGTACGCGTTGGACACGAAGGACTTCACGAACGTCCAGATGCCGAGCGTGAGCGTGGTGTCCTCCGGACCGCCCTTGGTGAGCAGCCAGATCTGGTTGAAGACGTTGAAGTCCCAGATCACCGAGAGGATCGTGACGAGCAGCAGGGTCGGCACGAGCGCCGGCAGGGTGATCGCCCGGTACATCGCCCACGCCGAGGCCCCGTCGAGCGAACCGGCCTCGTAGTACTCGGGCGCGATCTGCGACTGCGCCGCGTACAGGGTCAGCGCGACGAACGGCACCGCCTGCCAGATGACGAGGGACAGCACGATGGTGAGCGCCTGCCCCGGGCTGGACGCCCAGTTGTCCTGCGTGTGGTCGCCGAACACCCCGAGCTGCGTGATGAGCCAGTTGAGGACGCCGTAGAACGGCTGGAACAGCCACTGCCACACCAGGCTCGACGCCACGTTCGGCATCGCCCACGCGAGCACGAGCACGACGCTCACGACGGTGCGCATCACGACGCCGAGCCGGGTGAGCATCTGCGACACCGCCATGCCGATGCCGATCGTGCCGACCACCATGGCACCGGTGACGAGCACGGTGCGGAGGATGACCGGCCAGAAGCTCGCGTCGGTCAGGACGTTCGTGTAGTTCGTGAGACCGGCGAACCCCGCCTGCCCGGTGAAGATCGCCCGGAGGCCGTAGTCCTGGAAGGAGATGACGACGAGCCGGACGAGCGGGTAGACGACGAGCGCGAGCAGCAGGATCGCCGCGGGCGCGAGCAGCACGAGCGGTGCCCGCGAGGACGTGATCGACCGACGACGCGGCCGGCGGCCCGCGCCCCGGCCACCCCGCGGACCGGAGCCGCCGGAACCGAGCCGACCCGTGCCTCCCGGACCGTGCCGGGTCCCCGGCTCGGCCTGTGCCGAACCGGGGACCCGCTCTGCGGTGGAGGTCATCGACTACTGCTGCGCGTTGAGCGCGGACGTGAGGTGCTCCGAGAAGCCCTCGGCAGCCTGCTGCGGCGTCTTCCGTCCGGTGGCGATGTCGGCGAACATCGTCTGGAAGGTCGAGTCACCCTCGATCGTCGCCCAGCCCGGGGTGGCCGGCGTCGGACGGCTGGTCGAGGCCGCCGTGAAGTACGGCTTGTGGAGTTCGTCCACGTCACCGGCGACCGCGTCGAGGAGCTGCGTCGAGTTCGGCTCCCAGCCGTCGACCCCGAACACCTGGTCCTGCTGGAACTTCTTCGAGGTCAGGATCTTCATGTAGTACAGCGCCAGGTCCTGGTTCGCCGACTTCGAGGGGATGCCGAGGTCCGACCCGCCCAGGAACACCGGCTGCGTCTTGCCCGCGGTCTGCGACGGCATCGCGAACGTGCCGATCTGGTCCTTGAGCTCGGGCTTGGCGGTGGTGATCGACCCGATCTCCCACGCCGAGCCCAGGATCGCGGAGGTGTTGCCCTGCGCGAAGACGTCCGACTCGGCCGGCTTGTCCGTGTTGATGTCCTGCGTGGACTTCGCCGAGTAGGTGTTCTGGAAGTCCTTCCAGGCGGTCAGGCCCTTGACGGCGTCTGCGGAGTCGATCGCCCCCTTCCACTTGCCGCCCTTCTCGGTCGCGATCTGCCCACCGGCGTCCCACACCCACTGCAGCCCGCCGTACCAGTACTGCCCGGGCATGTAGAAGGCGGAGAAGTCGGCCTGCGGGTTCTTCGCCTTGACCTTGTCGAGGTCGGCGGTGAGCTCGTCGTAGGACTTCGGGACGTCGGTGACGCCGGCGTCGGCCCAGGTCTTCTTGTTGTAGATGACGGCGCGGTTGCCGGCGAAGAGCGGGGCGCCGTAGAGCTTGCCGTCGACGGTCGCGGGCCCTTCGAGACCGGAGAGCCAGGTCTGCCCGTCGGCGAGTTCCTTCTTGTACGGCGAGAGGTTCATGAGGCCTCCGGTCGCCGCGTACACGGGCACCTGCGTGTTGCCGAGGTCGACCACGTCCGGGGCGTCCTTCTGCGCGAGCGCCGTGGTCAGCTTCGTCGTGATGCCGTCCCACTGCTGGAGCTGCAGCTTCACCTTGGCGCCGGTGGCCTTGGTGAACTGCTTCTCGGCGACGTCGAGGATCTTCGGGCTGAGGTCGCCGTTCATGATCCAGACGGTGATGGTCTTGCCCTTGCCATCGGGCGTGCCGATGGACTTCGTGCCGCCGTCGGAAGCTCCGTTGCTTCCGGCGGAGCACCCGGTGAGGGCGAGCGCGCCTACGAGGGCGAGCGCACCGAGTGCGGCGAAACGCGTGCGTGTCACGTTGACTCCCTTGGTCCGACCTTTATGAAAGGACGTTGCGTAATGGACAGTGAAGCCCCATCCCGCAGGGTTGTCAACCACCGATTCGGACCCTGTGGAGAGCCGAGGATCCGCGTGTTTCCGGGGGATCACGGATGCGGAACAGATCCACCACATTCCTTGACATGACTGGTCATGACCAGGCATGATTCCGCCCCACGGAGCAGCATCACCGCAACGGACTGGAGGCGTGACACCGGCCCGTCGGACCGGCGCCGCGCCTCCAGGCAGTCACCTCTCCTGCGCGTCGCGCCGTCAGACCGCCGCCAGTGCGGACGTCGGCGGGATGCGCGCTGCGCGCGCTGCCGGGTACAGCCCGGACACCCCGCCGATCACGACCGTCGCTCCGAGCCCACCGGCCACGGCCCACAGCGGGATCGCGATCGGCCAGCCCTGCCCGACCGCGAACGCGATCGTCACGCCGACCCCGATCACCACCCCGGCGACCCCGCCGAGGAACGACAGCAGCAACGACTCCACCAGGAACTGGTCGCGGATGTTCCGCCGCCTGGCCCCGAGCGCACGCCGAACACCGACCTCGGCCCGACGCTCGAGCACCGTGATGACCATCGTGTTCGCGACGCCGATGCCGCCGACGAGCAGCGCCACCCCGCCGATGCCGACGAGCAGCCCGGTGAAGGACTCGTCGGTCGCGTTCTTCGCGGCGAGTGCGTCCGAGGGCCGCGTGACCCCCACGTCCTGCGGCGACCCCGGACGGATCGCGCCGGCGAGCACGTCCCGTGCCTGCTCGACCCGCTCCGGGTCGACCCGCGTGTAGACCGACGAGGGAGCACCGTCGAATCCGAGCTGCTGGGCGAACCCTCGTGGGACGAAGACCTGGTTGTCGAGGTCGTCCGCGAGCTGGATCGGCTCGAGGACCCCGACGACCTGGACCCACTGCCCGCCGATCCAGACGCGCGTGTCCGCGTCCACCCGGTCGATCCCGAGGGCCTCGGCGGCGTCGGCGCCCAGGACCACCTGGGGCGGAGCGTCCGGTGCGTCGTCGATCCAGTGCCCGGAGGAGAACGTCCCGCCGAGCACCTTCGGCACGTCGCCCCAGGCAGCCAGCACACCGATGCCCTTCGTCTCGGGCGCGGGGATGAACTCGTTCCGGTAGACCGCGCCGTCCGCGACCGTGCCGACCGCGGCAGCGGACTCGACGTCGTCCTGCCGCAGCACCGACTCCAGTGCCGTGTCCGGCAGCGGGGGCGTCTCCCCGAAGCCCTGCGCCTTCGAGGCGGTGAGGACGTTCGTGCCGAGGGCGTCGAGGACCTGGTCGACCTTCGCCTTGCTCGACGACGAGATCCCGACGACGGCGATCATCGCGGCGATGCCGATCGCGATGCCGAGCGCCGACAGCACGACGCGACCCGGACGGGTCCGCAGCCCGAACACGCCGAGCCGGAGGAGGTCCGCAGGGCTGACCCGCGACCGCACGGCGCTCACGAGACACCACCGATCGCAGCGGCGAGGTCGGGCGCCGACAGTCGGTCAGCACCCGCGCCCGAGTCGTGCTCCACCAGCCCGTCCCGCATCCGCACCTGGCGGGGCAGGGACGCGGCGAGGTCGAGGTCGTGCGTGATGACGAGCACCGTCGTCCCCGCGGCGTTCAGCTCGCGCAGGAGCGCCAGGATCGCCGCCCCCGAGGCAGAGTCGAGCGCACCGGTCGGTTCGTCTGCGAGCAGGATCGTCGGGTCGCCGACGATCGCGCGGGCGATCGCGACCCGCTGCTTCTCGCCGCCGGACAGCTGGTTCGGTCGGTGGTCCACACGGTGCCCGAGCCCGACCTTGTCGAGCGCGTCGACCGCACGCCGGTGACGCTCCCGACGCCCGGTGCCCGCGTAGAGCAACCCGTCGGCGACGTTCTCCGCCGCCGTGGCACCGGCCTGCAGGTGGAAGTGCTGGAACACGAACCCGACGTGCTCGGCACGCAGTGCCGACAGGGCGTCGTCCGACATCGTCGCGACGTCGTTCCCGGCGATGGACACCGAGCCGTCGGTGGGACGGTCGAGCGTGCCGACGATGTTGAGCATCGTGGACTTGCCGGACCCGGACGGGCCGACGACGGCGACGAGCTCCCCGGCGGCGACGTCGAGCGTCACACCGCGGAGCGCGCCGACGTCGCCGTACGTCTTGGTGACGTCGCGCAGCGAGAGGACCGGGCCGGGAACCGCCGGGGCCGCCACGGCAGCACGGGCGCGCGTCATCCCGGCACCACGACGCGGTCGCCCTCGGACACGTCGCCCGTCAGCGCGATCCTCCCGCCGGCGATGAAGCCCGGCGTCACCGACACGCGCTTCGTCGTCCCGTCACGCCGGACCACATCGACCGCGTACTCCCCGTCGCCCGTGGTGACGAGCGCCGCCACCGGGACGGACAGCACGTCCTGCTCGGTCGACCCTGCGGCGTCGATCTGCGCCGAGGCCGCCGCGGGGAGCTTCCGGTCGCCCGGGTCGAACGACACCGACACGTCGACCTTCGACCCGGCGTCGTCCCCCGCACTCGGCTGCACGTCCGCGACCTCGCCGGCCATCGGCTCGCCCGCACCGTTGATCCGGACCTGCACCGTCGTGCCGACCACGAGCCGCTCGGCGTCGCGCTGCGAGACCGTCGCGGTGACGATGCGCTTCGTGCTGGTCACGCTGAGGACGTCGCCGCCGGCCGGCTGCCCGAGCTTCCCGTCGACCGAGGCCACCCGGACGTCCCCGTCGACGAACGCGATGTCCGCCGAGGTCAGCACGCCGGTGACCTTGTGCCCGCGGTCCTTCTGCCACTGCTTCACGGCACGCTGCGTCCGCGGGCCGAACGTGTCGTCCTGTGCGACGTCGTAGCCGAGGGCGGCGAGGGCGTCGTTCAACTGCCGCACGTCGGTGCCGTGCAGCCCGCGCTCGAGGGAGCGCCAGAGCGGGACGGTGCCGTGCATCGCCCGGACACCGCGCTCGTCGACGGCGTAGAGGAACTCGTCGCTCCGGATGACCTGCCCGGGCTTCGGCAGCCACGTGAGGGTCCCGGAGGCGGCGCCGGGGACCCCGGTCGCCGTGCCGTAGCCCAGGGTGCCGGCGAAGACCTTCGAGTCCGTCAGGTCCCCCTTCGTCACCGTCGTCGTCGCGTGCCGGCCCGAGCTGGACCCGGAAGCGCCACGACCGGAACCGCCGGACCCGGAGCCGTCAGCCGCGGCCGAGGACGGCGCGGTCTGCAGGTCGACGACTGCCCACGTCCCGGCACCAGCGGCGAGCGCGGCGATGAGGCACGCGCTCGTGACGAGTGCCCGTCGATGCGTCCAGACCGTCACTTCGACACTCCCTCGCCGCTCATGGCGTCCTTGCCGAAGACGTCCTCGAAGCACTTCGACTCGGCGTCAGCCAGCGCGTCGGTGTCAGACGGCTTGTAGGCCATCTGGCCCTCCTGGTCGTCCGGGTAGTCGGCGAAGCCGTTCTCGCGGATGCACTTCGCGATCTGCTGCAACTGCTCCGGGTTGCCCATCGGCTTCGCGGCCTGCACGTCGCCCGCTCCCGACTCGCCGGCACACTTCGCGAAGTCGGCGCTCCACTGCTCCGTGTCGACACCGTCCGGCGCGGACAGCGTCATCTCGCGCCCACCGGACGACGGGTCCGGCATGTCGTACCCCTTGTCACGCATGCACGAGGAGAGTGAGGCGCCGGACCCCTTGCTCCCGGACGCCCGGTCGGTCGAGTCGCTCGACGGCGCTCCCGAGCAGCCGGCGAGCAGACCGGGCAGCAGCACGACGGCGGCGGCGACGGCGATGAGGGTCTTGGTCTTCTGCATGATGGTGGTCTCCTTGTCGTTCGGTCGGCGTCAGCCGACGTGCTGGATGGTCGTGCTCGGAACGTCCTGCCGAGGATCCGTGCCGTGTGGTTCCTGCGCGCTGGCGTTTCCGACGCAGGCAGACCCGACACGGCTGGTCAGTTCCTTCGCCGTCGGGGCGTCCGGACCGGCGGAACACGCCGTCAACCCGAGCGGGACGGCGCCGACGACCAGGAGTGCCGTGACCGCGGGGAGGCGGTGGCGGTTGCGTGCGGTGTGCGTCATGTGACCAGCACACCGGACCGGGTGTTTCGCCCCCGGCGCCCGACGGGTTACACCGACGAAACGTCGACGCACAGGCCGCCCTCGGGGCGCGCGGTGACGTCCAGCCGCCACCCGTGCGCCTGCGCGATGGACGCGACGATCGACAGCCCCAGCCCGCTGTGCCGCCCGCCGTCGCCGCCGGGGGCCTCCGGGCAGCGTCGGAACGGCTCGACCAGCAGCGGGGCTACCTCGATGGGCACGACGGGTCCGGAGTTCTCCACGACGAGCCCGTCGTCGCGGATGGTCACACGGACGAACCCGCCCGGTTCGTTGTACTCGACGGCGTTGCCGACGAGGTTGGCGAGGAGCTGCCGCACGAGCGTCGGCTCGCCCCGCACGAGGGGACGGCCAGGAGGCACGACGAGCGTCTCGTGGGACAACGTCACGGCCGCCTCGTGGGCGCCTCCGGTCGCTCCCGCGACGACCTGCTCGGCGACGAGGCCGAGATCGACGTCCTCGGCCGCGCCCGCGAGGCCGCGGTCGGCCTCCGCGAGCACGAGCAACGACTCGACGAGGTGCTCGGTGCGCCGGTTCTGGTCGAGCAGCTGCTCGCGGACCGCCCGGACGTCCCCGGGGTCCGCGCCGTCGTCAAGCCCGATCTGCACGGCTGCCCGCTGCACGGCGAGCGGTGTCCGGAGCTCGTGGGACGCCTGCGCGACGAACCGCCGCTGGCTCTCGAACGCCGTCTCGAGCCGGTCGAGCAGGTCGTCGACGGTGCCGGACAACCGGCGGAGTTCGTCGTCGGGGCCGTCGAGGGCGATGCGCTCGTGGAGGTTCGACGCGGTGATCCGGTTCGCGGTCTCGGTGATCCGGTCGATCGGTCGGAGCATCCGTCGGCTGACGAACCACCCGAGCACCCCGGCGACGATGCCCGCTCCCGCGATGCCGATCGCCGACCACTGCCACTGCTGCGCTGCGACGACGCGCACGACGGAGAGGGTCGCGGACCGGTCCGCGGTCTCGTCCGACGGCCGGGCGGCACCCGCCGGGAGCGGAGTCGCCGAGGCCGCACCGTGCATCGGCTCGTCGTCGCGCAGTGCCGTCGTCGAGACGAACTCCCCGACGCCCGCCTGCGACATCAGGTTCGAGAACACCACGACGCCGGCCGCCAGCACCATCGCCGCGAGCGCGAACACCAGTGCGGTCCGGGTGCGGATGCTCCAGGTCCGCACCACCCGGTTCACAACGCGTACCCCTTCCCCGGCACCGTCCGGATCGGGTCGGGGTCGCCGAGCTTCTTCCGGAGCTTCGACATCGTCACCCGGACCGCCGCGGTGAAGGGGTCGATGTTCATGTCCCACACCTTCTCGAGGAGTTCCTCGGCGGAGACGATCCGCCCGTCGGCCCGGAGCAGGGTCTCGAGCACGCCGAGCTCCTTCGAGGTGAGGTCGAGCGGCCGTCCGTCGCGCGTGACCATGCGTCGATTCGTGTCCACGAGCAGCCCGGCACGTTCCAGGACCGGAGCGACCGGGGCGACGCTGCGCCGGCCGAGCGCTCGGACGCGTGCGACGAGCTCCGGGTACTCGAACGGCTTCGCCAGGTAATCGTCGGCTCCCAGCTCGAGCCCGTGCACCCGGTCGGTGAGGGTGGTGGCCGCGGTGAGCATGATGATCCGGGTGAGGCTCCCCCGGGCCGCGAGCCGGCGGGCGACCTCGTCCCCGTGCAGTCCGGGGACGTCCCGGTCGAGCACGACGACGTCGTAGTCGTTGACGGCGAGCAGCTCATCGGCGTGGTCGCCCCGGTAGGCGACATCCACAGCCATGTCCTGCCGGGTCAGGCCCTTCGCGACGAGGTCGGCCAGGGCGATCTCATCATCCACCACGAGTACTCGCACACCAGTACTACATGCGATGTTCCTATGAGCCGGCTGGGTCGACATGGACCGTGCCCGCCTGTTCATCGATGCGGATGACGAACTCTGTGCCGCCGGGTCCGGGGACGAGGGCGAGCGGGACGGTGTCGATGCTGAGGTGGTCCATGCCCCCGAGTCTTCGCGAGGGCGTGTTTCGTCCCCGTAACCGCACGGGCGACGACTCCGGCTCAGGCGTCGAACGGCACCTCGCCGTCACGGCTCACCCCGGCACGCTGCCGGTACGCCAGGTGCCCACCGAGGTACCCGCCGACGCCGACCACCGCAAGCCCGGCGAAGCCGAGGAGCTTGCCGGCACCGTGGTTCCCGTGCTTCCGCTGCATCCAGGACAGCCCGTACAACGAGATGCCTGCCCAGTTCACCGCCTGATGCACCCAGCCGGTGCGGAGCTGTTCGCGGTCGAGCTCGGACCAGTCGACGTACCCGGCGACGGAGGCGCTGCCGGACGACACGATCCCGACACCCACGAGCGTCTTCGCGGCCCGCGCGTTGCCCTTCCCGCCGATGAGGTCGAGGACCGCCGCGGAGATCCACGCGCCGAGTGGGACCTGCACCATGAGCGGGTGCAGCGGGTGCCCGAACGGCACGCCGTGCAGGAGTTGTCGGAGGGCCTTCGGCTTCGCGAGGGCGCGGACGACGGAGCGGTCGATGTCGACGGCCTTGTCGAGCACGCTCGCGTGCTCGACAGCGTCGGTGAGGCGACGGATCGCGCGGATCTCAGGCATGCACTGTACGTAAGCACGGGAGGCCCGGTGCCGGTCCCAGGGACCGGCACCGGGCCTCCCGTCGGTTGCGTCGACCGCCCCCGCTACTCCTCGACGATCTCCGCCAGTTCGAAGGGCTCGACGACGAGTTCCTCGCCGCTCGGAGCGACGTCCACGCGGACGGTGTCGCCGTCGCGCACCTCGCCCGACAGGATCGCCCGCGCGAGGCGGTCGTCGATCTGCCGCTGCATGAGCCTGCGGAGCGGACGCGCGCCGTAGACGGGGTCGTACCCGCGCTCGGCGAGCCAGCCCCGGGCGTCCGGGGTCACCGCCAGCTCGAGCCGGCGATCGGTGAGTCGTCGGGCCAGCCGGTCGACGTCCAGCGACACGATCTGCCCGAGGTCCTCCTCGGTCAGCGACTGGAACACGACGATGTCGTCGAGCCGGTTGATGAACTCGGGACGGAACGCCTGCTGCACGAGCTCCCGGACGGCTTCCTCGCGCTGCACGTCGCTCAGGGACGGGTCGGTCATGAACTGCGAGCCGAGGTTCGACGTCAGGATGAGGATCGTGTTCCGGAAGTCCACGGTCCGGCCCTGCCCGTCGGTCAGGCGACCGTCGTCGAGGACCTGCAGCAGGACGTCGAAGACCTCGGGGTGCGCCTTCTCGATCTCGTCGAGCAGCACCACGGAGTACGGGCGGCGCCGGACGGTCTCGGTGAGCTGCCCGCCGGCCTCGTAGCCGACGTACCCGGGCGGGGCGCCGATCAGGCGCGCGACCGAGTGCTTCTCGCCGTACTCGCTCATGTCGATGCGGACGAGGGCCTTCTCGTCGTCGAACAGGAACTCGGCGAGGGCCTTGGCCAGCTCGGTCTTGCCCACGCCGGTCGGGCCGAGGAACAGGAACGACCCCGTCGGGCGGTCCGGGTCGGAGATGCCGGCGCGGGTACGGCGGACGGCTTCGGACACGGCCGTCACGGCACTGCGCTGCCCGATGATCCGACGGCCGAGCTCGCTCTCGAGGTGCAGCAGCTTCTCGGTCTCGCCCTGCAGCAGGCGCCCCATCGGGATGCCCGTCCACTGCGCGATCACGGCGGCGATGTCCTCGTCGGTGACGCTGTCGTTCACCATCCGGTCGGCAGACTCGGCCTGTTCGGCTGCGGCGAGTTCGGCCGCGATGCGGGGCTTCTCGGCGTACTCCAGCCGAGACACCGTGGCGTAGTCGGCTTCGCGCTGGGCACGTTGGCTCCGCATGTTGAGGTCGTCGAGCTGCTGCTTGAGCTCGCCGATCCGGTTCAGGCTCGCGCGCTCGGCCTGCCAGCGCTGCTCGAGGGCGGCGAGACGTTCCTCACGCGTGTGCAGTTCGTTCCGCAGGGTCTCGAGACGCGCCTTCGAGGCGTCGTCCTTCTCCTGCTTCAGCGCGAACTCCTCGACACGCAGGCGGTCGACGTTCCGCTTGAGCTCGTCGATCTCGACCGGGCTGGAGTCGATCTCCATGCGGAGACGACTGGCTGCCTCGTCGATGAGGTCGATCGCCTTGTCGGGCAGCTGACGCCCGGAGATGTACCGGTTCGACAGGCTCGCCGCCGCGACGAGGGCGGAGTCGTTGATGGAGACCTTGTGGTGCGCCTCGTAGCGCTCCTTGAGCCCGCGGAGGATCGCCACGGCGTCCTCGACACTGGGCTCGCCGACGTAGACCTGCTGGAAGCGGCGCTCGAGGGCGGCGTCCTTCTCGATGTACTCGCGGTACTCGTCGAGGGTCGTCGCACCGATGAGCCGCAGTTCGCCGCGGGCCAGCATCGGCTTGAGCATGTTCGACGCCGCGACGGAGCCCTCGCCGCCGCCCGCGCCCATCAGCGTGTGCAGCTCGTCGATGAAGGTGATGACCTGGCCGTCGGAGTCGTTGATCTCCTTGAGCACGGCCTTGAGCCGCTCCTCGAACTCGCCGCGGTACTTGGCGCCGGCGATGAGGGCGGAGATGTCGAGCGACACGAGCCGCTTGTCCTTGAGGGAGTCGGCGACGTCACCCGCGACGATGCGCTGGGCGAGTCCTTCGACGACGGCGGTCTTGCCGACGCCGGGTTCCCCGATGAGCACGGGGTTGTTCTTGGTGCGGCGGGTCAGCACCTGGCTGACGCGCCGGATCTCGGCGTCGCGGCCGATCACCGGGTCGAGCTTGCCGCTCCGGGCGATCGCGGTGAGGTCGACGCCGTACTGCTCGAGGGCGGTCTTCTGACGCTCTTGGGAGTCAGGAGCGCCCTGGAGGTTCGCCATGCCGTTCGTCCTTTCTGATCAGGGTGGATCGATACCTTGAGTCTACTCGACTCAAGTTCGATCCGGTACCCCGTCGTTGCGGATCCCGACCGCGCTGACGACCGCACCGGCGAGCAGGAGCAGCGCCATCACGACCATGGCACGGTGCAGTCCCGCGACACTCAGCTCGCCCCCGAGGACGACCCCGGCCAGCGCCACCGTCACCAGTCCGGCGACCCGGGCGACCGCGTTGTTCACCGCCGACCCGGACCCCGCCTCGGACTGCGGCACCGATCCCAGGACGGCACTCGTCAGCGGGGTCACCATGACGGAGATCCCCGCCCCGATCAGCACCAGCCCCGGCAGCACCGACCACCAGTACCCCGTCGGGTCCTCGCCCGCGACGAGCAGCAGGAGCGCCCCGACGGCAGCGATCGCCGGCCCTGCGGCCATGAACCACCGCGGTCCGTACTTCCCCGCGAGCGACCCGACCGTGGTGGAGAGCAGCAGGAGCATCACCGTCGGCGGCAGCGTCGCGAGGCCCGCCGCCCACGCCGGGAAGTGCCAGACCTCCTGCAGGAACAGCGTCACCACGAAGAAGACCATGCCGAGCGCGCCGTAGATCGACAGCGTCGCGAGGTTCCCGACGGCGAAGTTCCGGGCACGGAACAACGCGAGCGGGACGAGCGGCGCACCGGTGCGCCGGGTGACGTGCAGCTCCCACGGCACGAACGCCGCGAGCGCCACCGCACCGATCACGAGCGCACCGAGCACGACCGGTGCGCCCCACCCCAGGCGCTCCTGCTCGATGAGCCCGAGCACCACGCCCCCGACGCCCAGGACCGCGAGCACCGCACCGACGACGTCCACCCGGGCACGCGGACCACCGCGGACCTCGGCCCGGATGCGCCGCACGAGCGGGATCGTGACCGCGATCGGGATCGCCGTGAGCACGAAGATCCACCGCCAGCCGATCCCGTCCACGATCAGGCCGCCGACCACCGGCCCGAGGATCGTCGCCGCACTCGACCACGCCGTCCACGTGCCGATCGCCTTCGACTGCGCCGCCCCGCGGAAGGCCGCCACGATGAGCGCGAGCGCGCTCGGGGTCACCAGCGCTCCCCCGACGCCCTGGAACGCCCGCGCCGCGATGAGGACCTCGCCCGTCGGGGCGATCGCACACGCCACCGATGCCACACCGAACACCACGAGTCCCCACGTGATGATCCGGACGCGACCGAACACGTCCGACAGGGACCCGGCCACCAGGATGAGCGACCCGAGCGTCACCAGGTAGGCGTCGACGGTCCACTGCTGCACGACGAGTCCCCCGCCGAGCTCGTCCCGGATCGCCGGGAGCGCCACGTTCACGACGCTCGAGTCGAGCCCGACGACGAACGACGCCAGGATCGCGACGACGAGCACCACGCGCCGGTCGTCGCGGAGGGGCGCGGTGGCGTGCGCTCGGGCGGTGGTCATGCGCTCATCCTCCACCCGCGCACCGACGCCCGCGACTGCACCCGCGCACCCCGGCTCGCACCGTACGACGGGCGCCCACGCGCGCAGGCTCGCACCGTGCGACTGCTGCCCGACGTCGTGAGCAGGAATGGCCGGGTCGCGCGCCGCCACCCGACGATTTCTGCTCACGAAGCGCCCGGCCCCGAAGCCGCGCACTACGAAGACCCCCAGCCCGACCCCGCGCACGACGAAGCCCCCGCGACCGATGCTCGCGGGGGCTGCCGACAGGACGGGGCTGGGTGTCCTAGCTGCGGTGGTCCGAGTTCGGCTGGACCGAAGGGCCGGGGTTGACGACCGGCTGCGGAGCGGGCTCGGCCGCGGTGTTCGTCACGGTGGTGTTCTGCACACCGGTGTCGGAGACCTTCGCCTTCTTGTCGTCGTCACTCATCTCCTTCTTGAAGATGTTGATCGACTGACCGAGGCCCTTGGCGAGCGCCGGGAGCTTGGTCGCACCGAACAGCAGGATGACGATCCCGAGGATGATCAGCAGGTGTACGCCGCCGAGGTTTCCGAGCATCATGACTCCTTGATCTGGAACTGGTCGCTGTTCTCGTGTCGTCGTCGACACGTGCAGCGGAAGTCCGTGGTTCCCCCATCGTAACTCGCACGGCGCGGGAATCCCAGGCCGGTTGCCCGAACGGACACCGTTCGCACAGACAAGGGCGTCAGTAGGCGCCCCGGGAGCGCAGCACGGACGGGATCGTCCGGGCCAGGATGACGATGTCGTGCACGAAGGACCAGTTCTCGACGTAGTGCAGGTCGAGCCGGACGCCGTCGGCCCAGTCCAGGTCGGAGCGCCCGCTCACCTGCCAGAGCCCGGTGATGCCCGGGGTGACGAGCAGGCGTCGGTCGGCGAAGTCCTCGTAGAGTGCGACCTCCCGCGGGAGCGCCGGCCGTGGCCCCACGAGGCTCATCGACCCGGTGAGCACGTTCCACAGCTGGGGCAGTTCGTCGAGCGACGTCTTCCGCAGGAACGCGCCGGCCCGGGTCACCCGGGGGTCGTCCTTCATCTTGAAGAGCGGTCCCGCCCCCTGGTTCGAGCTCGCGAGCGCCGCCATCCGTGCTTCGGCGTCGACGCACATCGTCCGGAACTTGAGGATCGAGAACTCCCGACCACCACGACCCACACGCGTCTGTCTGAAGAAGACCGGGCCGTGGTCGTCGGCCCGGATGACGAGCGTGATCACGGCGAACACCGGGGCGAGGACCAGCAGCCCGACGCCCGCACCGACCACGTCGAGGGCGCGCTTGCCGAACCGCTGCCGGTAGTCCGGGGTCTCGACGTGCATGAGGGGCAGACCATCAACGGGCCGCTCATGCACGCGCCCGGCAGCGATGTCCGCCAGGGGCGAGGAGACGACGAGTTCGACGCCGATCTCCTCGAGCTGCCAGCCGAGCCGACGGAGCCGTTCGTGCCCACCGGCGATCGAACCGGCCACCACGACCGCCGTGACCCCCTCGGTCCGCGCTCGGTCGAGGACCCGGGCGATGCCGTCGACCACCGGGGCCTCCGCCCCACCGAACGCGATCGCCGCCCCGGGCTCCACGCAGTCGGTGATCACGGCGCGGACGCGGTACCCGGCGGAGGGCGTCGCGGCGATGCGCCGGCCGACGTAGCGGACGTCGTCCAGGTCCCCGACGAGCAGCACGTCCTGCAGGCTCTCACCACGGGCACGGCGTCGGGCGAGCGCGGTCCGTGCTCCCTTGCGGCCCAACGCCAGCAGGAGCAGTCCGAGCGGGAACGCGATCGCGACGTAGCCGCGCGCGAGGTCGATCTGGACCGCGTAGGCGACCGCGGCGACCGAAGCGACGGCGATCAGGCTCGCCGTCACGAGCCGCCGGTACTCGTCGCCGCCGACCCCGACGATCCGGGGGTCACGGGTGCGGAACACGTGGAGCAGGAGCATCCACGTGCCGATCAGCACCGGCGCGACCACGAACTCGGTCCAGCCCGACCCTGCGGCACCGACGGGCAGTTCGCCCGGGAACCGGACGAGGTGGGCGACGGTGAACGCCGCGCACAGAAACCCGAGGTCGAGCAACGACAGCGAGACGCGCCCACGGCCGGCCCCGCGCGCAGCGACGGAGCGCGCCGGAGCCTGAGCCGTGGCGAGCGATCGCAGCGTGAGTGACATCGGGAGCCCTCCGGTCGGCGTCCGGCCGGGTTCACCGACCGGGTGCCGCTGCCGCTCGGGTCGCGACGTGGAGCAGCACCGCGGTCAATATATCACGGTGATGTTTCGGACATCAATGCCGGAGAACGCGGTCCAGGCTCCAGAACACGGGCTCCGCCGTCAGCGCCGGGACGTCCGCCTCGGTCACGCCGTGCAGCCGGAAGGAGACGCGCTCACCGGGCAGCAGGGTCATGAACCCACGGTCGACGGTGCCGTCCGCGGCGATCCGGTCCGGCTGGAGGAGCAGGTCCCGCACCAGCCCGATCGCCTCCACCACGAGGTCGAGACCGCCGGGCGCCCCGTCAGCACCGGTGAACGGCGTGAACGTCGTCCGGTACCGTGCCGGCTCCCACCGCATGTGCTTGTCCGGCGCCGGCGTCCAGACCGCCCGTCGCCAGTCCATGTCCGCCACGACGAGTTCGTTCGTCGGGTCGTCGACCACACCGACGGACTCGGGCAGGGACACCACGGCCACACCCGCTGCGGACAGGTGCACCGGGAGCGTGGCCTCGGCGAGCACGGTGCCCGACAGCGTGATCCGCCGCACCCGCACCACGCTGTCGTGGCCGGCGCGGGTGGAGCGGACGGCGACCTCGACGGGCGAGTTGCCGAACGCCCCGGGCGACACCCCGAGCGAGAGGGTGTCCGCCAGGTCGCCCAGATCAGCCGTCTCGCCGGCGGGAGTCGACGACGCGGGGCGATCCGCGCCTCCAGGCCGGTCCGAGCCGTCCGCCGGAGCGTCGGCCGACACGACCGACGAAGCGTCGGCCGACACGACCGAGGGAGCGCCGGACGGAGCGTCGGCCGGCGCGTCACCCACGGCGCCACCCGTCGCGACGGCAGCCGACCCCGGGGACGACACCGGACGGATCGTCAGCAGCACGTCGTCGTACAGCCGACGCAGCTCGTGCGCGAGCGGCTTCAGCCGCCCCGCCGAGTCGATCGCCGACCACGATGCGACCGGCCAGAGGTCGTTGAGCTGCCAGACGACGACACCGGTGTTGCGCGGCCAGTGCGTGCGCCAGTGCTCGACGCCCGTCGCGACGGCACGCGTCTGCTGCAGCTGCGTCAGGTAGTGCCACCGGTCGAAGTCGGTCGGCGCGACCGCACCGAACCGCGGTTCGATCCCTCGGGCGAGCTTGCCCATCCCGTCGGCGGCCTTCTGGTGGTGCACCACACCGGGCGAGTCCACCCGCAGCGGCTCGTCGGTGACCGCGTCGCGCAGCGTGCGCCAGGCGGGCGGCGCCTGCCAGCCGAACTCCGAGACGAAGCGCGGCACCGAGTCGCGGTAGGCGGTGTCGGGCAGCCGGTTCCAGACGTCCCACGAGTGGTGCGTCTCGTGGTCGACGTCGTTCGGTTCGAGCGACTCCGCACCCGACCACGGCGACGCCACCGTGTAGAAGCGCGACGGGTCCACCGCGTCGACGATCGTCGGCAGCAGGTCGAGGTAGTAGTCGAGCCCCCACCCGCGGTCGCCCAGGGTGTCGCCCCAGCCGTCGACGTCGTGCAGCCAGACGTTCTCGTTGTTGCCGTTCCAGACCACGAGGGACGGGTGCCGGGACAACCGGGCGACGTTGTCCCGCGCCTCGGCGATGACCTCGCTGCGGATCGGTTCGCCCTCGGGGTAGGCCGAGCAGGCGAAGGGGAAGTCCTGCCAGACGAGCAGTCCGAGCTCGTCGCAGACCTCGTAGAAGTCGTTCGACTCGTAGACCCCGCCGCCCCAGACGCGCAGGAGGTTGACGTTCAGGTCGGCCGCCGCCCGCAGGCGCGACAGCACGCGCTCGCGGGAGACCCGCGAGACGATGACGTCGTCCGGGATCCAGTTCACGCCACGGACGTCGATGAGCGTGCCGTTCACGTGCACGTTGAACGGCTTACCGACCGCATCCGAGGCGGTGTCGATCCGCGTCGACCGGAACCCGGTGCGGAACGCCGAACGGTCGAGCACCTCGCCGTCCACCGTCTGCAGCTCGACCACCACGTCGTACAACGGCTGCTCGCCGTAGCCCCGCGGCCACCAGCGCTGCACCTCCGGGACCCGCACGGTGACCACGGTCTCGTCGTCCCGCGGCGTGAGCTGCGCACGGGAGCGCTGCCGCGTCGACGCCCCGTCGACGGTCTGCCCGCTCACCGTGACCACCAGCACGAGGTCGTCGTCCTCGCCGTCCTGGTCGAGGTCGTTCAGCCCCGAGCGCTCGACGGTCAGGTGCGCGTCGAGCACGCCCTCGCCGGCCTCGACGTCGACCAACGGCCGGACGTCCCGCAGGCGTGCCGTCGACCAGCGCTCGATCGCGACCGGACGCCACGGGCCGCTCGTCACCGCCGTCAGCCCCCAGTCCCAGCCGAAGTTCGACGCCATCTTGCGGACGTACGGGAACGGCTCGTCGTACGGCCCGGGCATGCTGCCCGCCTTCGCAGCGACACGACCGGCTTCGCGGTAGGGCGACTCGAACAGGAGCTCCAGGGTCTTGCTCCCGCGGCCCACCCCGCCGGTCTGGTCGCGCGCGTCGAACCGGTAGCGGCGGTGCATGTTCCGGGTGGTGCCCACGACGACGCCGTCGAGGCTCAGCTCCGCCACCGTGTCGAGTCCGTCGCACACCAGGTCGACGCGTTCGAAGCCGCGCGGGTCGACGTCCACGGTCCGCTGGTAGCTCCAGTCGGCCCGACCGACCCACTTCGCAGCGTCCTCGTTCCGGTCGAACGCGGGATCCGGCAGCAGTCCCTCCCGCTGCAGGTCCGTGTGCACCTGGCCGGGGACGGTCGCCGGGATCTGCCGGCGCACGCCGTCCGGAGCGCCGGCCGGCACGGCGTCGCCGGCGATCGTCACGGTCCAGTCGTCGCGGAGTTCCTCGCGTTCGAGGGTCATGCGGGTCCTTCTCTGGGCGGACGGGTTGGTGCCCACCTCGGTCGGGACGCCGGCCGGGGGCCCGCCCCAGGGCCGGTCGTTCGGCCTGGAGGCGCGGCACCGGTTTGCCGGGCGTCGTCGCGTTCGCGCGCGCGGACGCTGGTGCGGACGCGCGAGTGGGTGCTCGGCGATGCTAGTACGACGAGCTTTGGCGCAACCCATGCACCGCCCCGGTTCGGCGTGCATCGTGGGGTGGGTGATCTCCATTCCGCTCGCCCGATCCCTCCGCGACGCCGGGCTCCGCTGGCACCCCACGACCGGCGACCGGTTCGTGATCGACAAGCCCGGGGTCGACGACGACGTCTACACCGTCTCCGAGATGACCGTCGAGCGGCACGACTACCCGTCGGGCACCGTGCTCGGGTTCAACGGCACGACCGAGTGGGCGCTCGACTCGGTGGACGCCTCGGAGTCGCTGTGGCTCCCCCGCGAGGACCAGCTGCGGGAACTGCTCGGTCCGGCGTTCGTGTCGCTGACCGCGGGGTACACGGTGACCGCCACGATCGACGGCGCTCAACGGACCTTCACAGACCCGGTCGCCGCCGAGGCGTACGGGGCGGCGCTCCGGGCGTACATCGCCGCGGCGCTGGACTGACCCGCCCGGCTGGGCGTTCCCGGAATGGCTCCTGGGGGCCCTTTGGTTGCATGGCACCATGACCGTTCCGAACATCACCCTGAACGACGGCAAGACGATCCCGCAGCTCGGCTTCGGCGTCTTCCAGATCAAGCCCGAAGAGACGAAGGCCGCCACCCTGGCCGCGCTCGAGGTCGGCTACCGCCACATCGACACCGCCGAGATGTACGGCAACGAGAAGGAGGTCGGCGAGGCCATCGAGGCGTCCGGCATTCCCCGCGAGGAGATCTTCGTCACCTCGAAGCTGAACAACGGCTTCCACGACCCGGAAGCAGCGGCGGAGAACGGCAAGAAGTCGGCCGACCTGCTCGGCGGCTACACCGACCTGTTCCTCATCCACTGGCCACTGCCCACCGTGTCGGACTTCGTCCCGACGTGGAAGGCGATGGAGGAGCTGTACCGCGGCGGCACCGCCCGCTCGATCGGTGTGAGCAACTTCCAGGCGCACCACCTCAACCGCCTCGCGGCCGAGACGACCATCACCCCGGCCGTCAACCAGATCGAGGTGCACCCGTACCTGACGCAGGACGAGCTCCGCGCGTACGACCGTGAGCACGGCATCGCGACCGAGGCCTGGTCGCCGATCGCGCAGGGTCTCGTCCTCGACGACGAGACCATCACCCGCATCGCCGGCAACGTGGGCAAGTCCGCGGCGCAGGTCGTGCTCCGTTGGCACATCCAGCGCGGCGACATCGTCTTCCCGAAGTCGGTCACCCGCGCCCGCGTCGAGGAGAACTTCGCGATCTTCGACTTCGAGCTCTCCGACGAGGACATGACCGCGATCTCGACGCTCGACAAGGGCCACCGGACGGGTCCGGACCCGGACACGTTCGACTACATCCCGGCGTAGGCCGCGGACGGACGAAGGGGCGGTCGCCGTGCGGCCGCCCCTTCGTCATGCGCGGCGCGATGCGGTGACGGTGAACTTGTCGGTGCGGGTGACCTGGCGGGTCGAGCCGACGAGCCGCTCCAGCACGGGCCGGTAGCGCAGGTGCGAGTTCCAGACGCACCACAGTTCGCCGCCGGACTGGAGGATCGTGGCCGCGTTCCGGAACATCGCCTCGGCCGCGTCGGTGGTCACCGTGGTGTCCGCGTGGAACGGCGGGTTGCAGAGCACGAGTTGCGCCGAGCCCTCGGCGAGCTCGTCGCCCGCGTCGGTCCGGAGGACCTCGACCCGGTCGGCCACACCGTTCGCGGCGGCCGTCGCACGCGTCGAGGCCACCGCGATCGCGGAGACGTCCGTCGCGATCACCTTCGCCATCGGACGGCGTCGGGCGACGGCCGCGGCGATCACGCCGTTGCCGCAGCCGAGGTCGACGACGACCCGTGCGGTCGGCACCGCGGCGTCCATCGTGTCGAGCAGCACCCGGGTGCCCTGGTCGAGCGAGGTCCCGGCGAACACACCGCCGTGCGCGACGAGGGTCATGCCGAGGTCGTCGACGTGCACCGACCGGGGCCAGGGGTTCGTCGCGTCCGCCCGGGTGGCCGAGGCGCGGAGCGGGTCCTGCGCGATGAGGAGCCGGGACTTCCCACGGCCTCGGGACGCGGTGACGTCGCCGAAGTACCGGCGGAGGACGTCGTTCTGCGACAGGTTCATGTGCTTCGACACCCCACCGCACAGCAGCACGACGTCGGGTGAGGCGAACCGGGCGACGGCGCGGGCGATCTCGTCGAGTCGGTCGTTCGACTTCGACAACCGCAGCAGCACGAGCCGCACGTCACGGAACGCCTGCTCGAGCGAGTCCGGGTGGTGGAAGCCGCGGCGGCCGAAGGTGCCGGCGTTGGCCTCGAGCGCGCGCACGCCGACGAGCGAGTCCTGCACGACCCGGACGTCCGAGGCGCCGTGCACCGTGATCGCCCCGAGCGTCAGCACCCCGTGCCGGTCGTCCACGACGGCGACCTCGCCCGGCTGCCGGAGGGCGTCGCCGTGCACGTGCGGCGCCTCGTCGAGGATGAACCGGTCCGTGCCGTCGATCGCGATGAGGTCCGCGGCGGCATCGTCACGGCGGCGGAAGAAGTCGGCGAAGTCCGGTGGCACGGCGCAAGCGTACCCACCGACACCACGAGCGGGCGGCCGATCAGGGGTCCTGTGCACGCGCATGGTTCACCCAACCTTCGATATGTTAATATTTTGCATACAACTATCCGAGGAAGGCTCCCATGCGTTCGTTCACGATCATCCCGATCGCAGCCTGCACCATCGCTGCGTCACTCCTCGTCCCGCTGGACCTCCAACCGGCGACCGCCCATGCAGCCGCCTCGGCCGCGCCGGACTCGAACCGGGCCGCGCAGATCACCGTCGACGTCCCGGCGATGCCCGTCGGCGTGACCTCGGACTGGATCCGAGTCCAGCACTCCGGACTGTTCCAGGGCGTCCTGACGGTCACGGCTCCGGCCGGCACGCGGATCGTCGCGGCCGACGCCGACATCCGCCCGATGGCCGGGTCGATCGCGGCGGGCGGCGCGACCGCGACCTGGTCCGGGGCCACGACGACCTGGGACAGCAAGTGGCGCGTCGCGAAGTTCCGACTCGTCGCGGACGCCGATGCCCCGCTCGGGACGCGCGACGGGGGACGCGCCGTGATCGCCGACGGGAGCGGCGCCGAGCTCGCGTCCGGTTCGTTCGCCGTGCACGCCGCTGCTGCGTTGACGGCCACGCCCCCGCCGATCGCGATCGGGCAGACGAGTGACTGGATCCAGATCGCTCCGTCGCACACCGTCCGTGGCGAACTCACCGTCACGGCGCCGAACGGCACCACGATCGTCGCGGCCGACGCCGACGTCCGCCCCGCTCCCGCGTCGATCTCGGCGGACGGGAAGTCCGCGCACTGGTCGGACCCGACCATGACCTGGGCAGCGGACTGGCGTGTGCCGAAGTTCAAGCTCAAGGCCGTGTCCTCCGCCGTCGGCAACCACTCGAAGGGCTCCATGACGGTCGTCGACGGGACCGGGCCCGATCCGCAGGCGATCGGGAGCTACCAGTTCGTCGCCCGCGGCGCCCTGCCCACGTCGATCGTCGACTCGGCTGACCGCTCGAGCACCGAAGTCCTCGTGCACGGGATGGGTCGCGCCGACACCGAACAGGCGCGCGAACACCGGAGCATGCGTCACAGCGACCTGCAGCCGACCGGCCGGTTCGTCCGCGTCGGCGACGTGCTCGAGGTCGCGGTGCCGTCCGGTGCCCCGGCGGTCGGTGTCCGCATCGGGTTGTACGGCGACGCGCACCAGGGCGTCAACACCAGCGGATGGCAGGCCCTGACCGCGACACCGGCCGGTCGGACCACGAGCATCACGGCGACGAAGGACGGGATGGTGTTCCTGGAGAGCACCGCCCCTCGCGGCTCTGCGACCGTCCGCGTCACCGGCGGGCAGAGCGTCCCGACGTTCGTGATGGGACAGACCAGCGACGCCGACTTCACCGCGCAGCTCGCCGACATGCCGAACGCACCGATCTTCGAGGTGGTCGGCAACCGCATCTTCGGCGACTTCCAGTCGCGCACCCGGGGACACGTCCCGAGTGGGATCACCGAGCGGGTGCAGCTGTGGGACGACATCGTCGAACTCACCAACGACATGCACAACCTGCACGATGACGCGACGGGGGCCGCCCGGAAGTCGCCGCACCGCATGTACATCGCTTCGCCCGACACCGGCTCGGGCTACGCGAACGCGAGCCACGAGCGGATCATGTTCCAGGTGTCGACGGGAGCCGCCCGCGATGTCTTCGCCGAGGTGCCGGGTGAGGTCTGGGGACTCTTCCACGAGATCGGTCACACCTACCAGACGCCGTCGTACAACTGGAGCGGACAGGGTGAGGTCGCGGTGAACGTCTCCTCGCTCTACGTCGAGAAGCGGCTGGGACTCAAGAGCAGCCTGGACACCCCGAGCGATCTGAACAAGTTGCGTTCGTGGTTCTCGAAGCCGGTCGAGGAGCGCCAGTACGGCTCCGCGGACATCTGGGTACGTCTGACGATGTACGACCAGCTCCGCCGAGCGTTCGGCGACGAGTTCTACCCCCGGCTCAACCAGGAGCTGCGGACCGGGCTGCTGTTTGGTGACAACACCGCCACCACCACCGCCGAGCAGCAGAACCACTTCGCGCTCACCGCCGGGCGCATCGCCGACCGCGACCTCTCCGAGTTCTTCCGGCAGTGGGGCATCCCGCTCACGGACGCCTCGAAGGCAGAGCTGTCGAAGCTCCCGGAACTCAGCGTGCCGATCTGGGAGAACATCGACCCCAAGCAGACACGGGTGGAGCACGAGCTCCCGTCCGTCGGCACCCCCAGCGGCACCGTCCGTACCGACGAGACGGTGGTCGTCGGCCAGCGGCGACTGCAGCGGGCCCCCGAGGTCTCCGGGCTGTCGAGCCCGGACGGCGGGAACGTGACGATCGGTGGCCACGCCGTGACCGCACTCGACCCGGGCACGGGCACCGTCAACGTCGAAGCGCGCGACTCGCGTGGTCTCCGTGAAGCACTCCAGACATCGGTCCCCGTGTCCGCCGGCAACTCCGTCAAGATCCTCGGACAGTCCGACCGCACCGTGATGTGGCTGAGCCTCGTGCCGGGCAGCAAGGAGCTGCGTGTCGTGCCGCGGACGACCTACAAGGCCCACACGTCCTGGGCGGGCAAGGAGTACGTCAGCCTCGAACTGCGGTCCGCCGACGACGCCGAGTCCCTCGGCAAGTGGAGCATCCGCGGCGACGAGACCGCACACGCCCTCGGCGCACGCTTCGACGAGCACTACGAGGACGGACAGATCATCGTCGTCCGACACCAGCAGAACAGCGGGATGGTCGGCTACACCGACGGGACCCAGATGTCTGCGTCGTCGGAGCGTGACCAGCGGTTCCGGATCACCGGCGACCGCTTGGTCCGCCTGGGGCCGATCGCACCGCTCCCCGGAGCGGACACCACGCTGCGCCCTGGAACCACGACCGAGGTCACAGCAGGGCTCGAGTTCCACGCCGACACGACCGGGGCTTCGGGCGCCGTGACCTTCACCGCACCCAAGGGGACCACGTTCGACTCAGCCATCGGCAAGGAGCTCCTCGGCAACTACCGTCCGGCCGGCGGTTCGTGGTCGACTGCGACCGGGTACGCGCGTCTGTCCGACGTCGTCCGGAGCGCTGACGGCTCTGAACTGCACGCGAAGTACACGTTCACCCAGGACTCCGTCCGGGGCTACGACCGGGGCGACCAGCTGCGATGGCGGCTGCCGCTGACCGTGCCGACCGATGCTCCCGCCGGCGACGGGTCGCTCGACTTCGCGTTCACCGGAACGAGCAACGCCGGGGCGATCGACATCGCGGGGTCGACTGCGACATCGATCAAGACGAACAACGGGAACGTGTCCGGTGACGGACTCGGCTTCCCGACGGACGTCGAGCACGGTGCGACCGGTGAGGTCGTGGTCGGGCTCCGGACCACCGGAGAGGTGACCGCGTTCGAGGACACGTCGTTCCGCGTCACCGCCCCGGAGGGGACCACCTTCTCGGACGCGACCGGGACCGTTCCCGTCGAGTACCAGCACGCCGGTGACGAGGGATGGACGACCACGAAGTCCAACGAGACCGCGCTGAGCGTGTCGGACGACGGCCGGACCGCGACGGTCACGTTCGCCACGACCGCCGGGTTCAAGCTGCACGACGGCTCGGGCTTGCGGATCCGGGTGCCGATCACCGGCGTCACCGCCGAGGCCTCCGGCACGGCGCACTTCGAGGTGACCGGCACGACCGACCGCGGCCGGTTCACCGCATCGGGCGACAGCACGGTCACGGTGGGCCCGGCCGCGCCGGTGACCGACCTCGTCGTGACGAGCCCGGCGCAGGACTCGGTGGTGTACTCCGATCGGCCGGTGTTCTCCGGCACGGGGCACGAGGGCGCCACGATCACGATCCGCGGGACCGTCCGCGTCGTCGCCACCACGACGGTCCGGGACGGCAAGTGGTCCGTGCCCGCTGCGTTCGACCTGGGGGCGAACTCCTACGCCCTCCGCGTCACGCAGACCGCGGGTGGCGAACCGCAGCACCGGGACATCCTGTTCCGGACGGCTCCGGGGGCGACGGCGGACCTCGTGGTGACGAGCCCGCTCCAGGACTCGGTGGTGAACGCGAAGCGTCCGGTCTTCACCGGCACGGGCCACGAGGGAGCCACGATCACGATCCGTGGAACCGCCCGGGTCGTCGCGACCACGACCGTGGTGGACGGAACGTGGTCCGTCCCCGCGGACTTCGACCTCGGGAACGGTGCGTACGCGCTCACCGTGCACCAGACGCACGGCAGCAGCCAGCCGAAGAAGCAGGACGTCCGCTTCACGGTGCGGTAGGGCTGACATGGACGCACGAGAGCGCTCTCGACACCTGGTGTCGGGAGCGCTCTCGTCGCGTGCTGGCGGTCAGCGCGGCCCGCGGTACAGCACGATCTGCGTGTTCCGCTGCGGCCGCGACCCGGCCTTCAGCGAGATCGCCGCACCCGTCGCGGTCGCCGCGAACACCCGCGCGCCCGGCCGGTTGATGAGCTGGTCGGCGAGGGCCGTCTCCAACTCGCGCACCCGGTCGCGCAGTTCCTTGTTCTCGTTCTCGAGCTCGAGGACCCGTCGGATCCCCTCGAGGGAGACCCCCTCGGAGCCGAGGCGCGCGATCTCGCGCAGCTGCGCGATGTCGCGCATCGAGTAGCGGCGGGAACCGCCGCGGGTGCGGCCGGGCACGACCAGGCCGAGCCGGTCGTACTGCCGCAGGGTCTGCGGGTGCATCTCGGCCAGTTCGGCCGCCACCGCGATCGCGAAGACGGGCGAGTTCTCGTCCATGTCGGTCATGGCGTGTTCCTTTCCGTCGTCCGCGTGATCTGGAAACCAGACCGGAGGCACGGCGCGCGTTCCTGACGGAGCCGCGCCGCGCCTCCAGGCCGGGTCATGCGCGACTAGCCGCGCGCTTTCGCGAGAAGGTCCTCACGAGGGTCTTCGTCGGGCAGGGTCTCGGCGAGTGCCTCGACGGCCTCCCGCTGCTTGTCCGACAGGTGCGACGGCACCGCGACCTGCACGGTGGCGAGCAGGTCGCCCGTCCCGTTCTTGGTCGTGACACCACGCCCCTTGACGCGCAGGACGCGACCCGACGGCGTGCCGGGCGCGACCTTGAGCTTCACCGGGTCGCCACCGAGGGTGGGGACCTGGATGGTCGCGCCGAGCGCCGCCTCGACGAACGTCACGGGGACGTCCACGCGGAGGTTCTGCCCGTCGCGCTCGAAGACCGGGTGCTTCCGGACGGTGACGGTGACCACGAGGTCACCGGCCTCCCCGCCGTCGGGCGACGGTTCCCCGCGCCCGCGCAGCCGGATCTTCTGGCCGTCGGCGACGCCCGCGGGGATGCGGACGTTCACCGGGCGGCCGTTGCCCTGCGACAGCTTGACGGTGTCGCCGGCGATCGCCGTGGTGAAGTCGAGGGTCGTCGTCGCGGTGACGTCGCGCCCCTTCGTCGGTCCGCCGAAGCCGCGGTAGCCGCCGGAGGGCTGGCCGAAGCCACCGCCCCCGCCGAACATCCCGCCGAGGATGTCCTCGAACCCACCGGCACCGCCGCGACCGTTGCCGGGCTGGCCGAAGCGGACGCGCTGTCCGCCCTGGCCACCGCCGAACATGCCGCCGAAGACGTCCTCGAACCCGCCACCCTGGCCCGGGCCACCCGCCGTGAAGCGGGCGCCCGAACCCATGGCGCGGACCTGGTCGTACTCCTGGCGCTGCTCCTTGTCGGAGAGCACCGAGTACGCCTCGCTGATCTCCTTGAA
The DNA here is from genome assembly GCF_051903265.1 of Curtobacterium sp. SP.BCo. GTDB lineage: Bacteria > Actinomycetota > Actinomycetes > Actinomycetales > Microbacteriaceae > Curtobacterium. Next base: position 1,082,007 of record NZ_CP194337.1, on the reverse strand, counting down.
GCGGTTCTCGGCGGCGGTGTCCCCCGGGTTGGAGTCCGGGTGGAACTGCCGCGCGAGCTTCCGGTACGTCTTCTTCAGCTCGGCGTCGGAGGCGTCCTTGGAGACCCCGAGGACCTTGTAGAAGTCCTTGTCGAACCAGTCCTGACTGGCCATGGATCACCTACCTCCTGTCCGTGCTCAGGCCGGGACCGCCACGGCGACCTTGGCCGCACGGAGGACGCGCTCACCGAGCTTGTAGCCCGGCTCGACGACGTCCGCCACGGTCTGGCCGGTGGCGCCCGGGGTGGGGAGCTGCACGATGGCCTCGTGGATGTTCGGGTCGAAGGACTCGCCCTTCTCACCGATCTGCACGAGCTTGAACTTCTCGAAGCCGCCGCGGATCTTCTGGCCGATGACCTGCATGGGGCCCTCGGTCAGGTCACCGTGGGCCTCGGCGCGGGTCAGGTCGTCGAGCGCCGGAAGGAGTGCGCGCACCACTTCGGCGATGGCGACCTCGCGGTTCGCCTCCCTGTCGCGCTCGACGCGCTTCCGGAAGTTCACCAGCTCGGCCTGCGCCCGGAGCATGTCCGCACGCATCTCGGCGACCAGGTCACGGTCCTCGGTGCTCAGCTTGTCCTCGGCGATGCCGCGGGCGGCGTCGGCCAGCAGGGCCTCGTCCTCCGGGGAGAGGTCGTTGGCCGCGTCGGCTGCCGGACCGCCGGCGGCGGGCCCGTCCGTCGGTACTTCGACGTCCGGCCCCTCCGCCGCGATGAGGTCCTCGGGCTCCTGTGCGTTGGTGGCGTCGCCCTCGACCTGGGGCTCGTCCTCGTTCGGCACGTTGTCCTTGGGGTCCGTCATCTACTTCTTGTCCTTGTCGTCCTCGTCGTCCACGACCTCGGCGTCGACGATGTCCTCGTCGTCGTCCGCTGCGGGCTGCTCACCGGCGGGCTGCTCGCCGCCGGCCGCGGCGCCCGCGTCCTGCTGCGAGTAGATCGCCTGGCCGAGCTTGCCCTGCGACTCGTTGAGCTTGTCGAAGGCGGTCTTGACGGCGTCCTCGTCCTCACCCGCGAGGGCCGACTTCAGCGCGTCGACGTCGGCCTGCACTTCGGACTTGACGTCCGCGGGGAGCTTCTCGTCGTTCTCCTTGATGAGCTTCTCGATCGAGTAGACGAGCTGCTCGGCCTGGTTGCGACGCTCGTTCGCCTCGCGACGGGCCTTGTCCTCGGCCGCGTGCTCCTCGGCTTCGCGGACCATGCGCTCGATGTCCTCCTTCGGCAGCGACGAGCCGCCGGAGATGACCATCGACTGCTCCTTGCCGGTGCCCTTGTCCTTCGCGGACACGTGCACGATGCCGTTGGCGTCGATGTCGAACGTGACCTCGACCTGCGGGACGCCACGGGGGGCCGGTGCGATGCCGGTGAGCTCGAACGTGCCGAGCGGCTTGTTGTCGCGGGTGAACTCGCGCTCGCCCTGGAAGACCTGGATCGCGACCGACGGCTGGTTGTCGTCAGCGGTCGTGAACGTCTCGCTCCGCTTGGTCGGGATCGCGGTGTTGCGGTCGATGAGCTTCGTCATCAGGCCGCCCTTCGTCTCGATGCCGAGCGAGAGCGGCGTGACGTCGATGAGCAGGACGTCCTTGCGCTCGCCCTTCAGCACACCGGCCTGCAGCGCGGCGCCGACGGCGACGACCTCGTCCGGGTTGACGCCCTGGTTCGGGGACTTGCCACCGGTGAGCGACTTGACGACCTCGGCCACGGCGGGCATGCGGGTCGAGCCACCGACGAGCACCACGTGCGCGATGTCGTTGACCGAGACACCGGCTTCCTTGATGACGTCGTTGAACGGCTTCTTGGTGCGGTCGAGCAGGTCGGAGGTCATCTGCTCGAACTGGGCGCGCGAGATGGTCTCGTCGAGGTTCAGCGGGCCGTCGGCCGTCAGCGTGAGGTACGGCAGCTGGATGCTGGCGCTCAGCTGGCTCGACAGCTCCTTCTTCGCCTGCTCGGCGGCCTCCTTGAGGCGCTGCTTCGCGATCTTGTCGGTCGACAGGTCGACGCCGTGCTCGTCCTTGAACTTCTTGATGAGGAAGTCGACGATGCGCTGGTCCCAGTCGTCGCCACCGAGGCGGTTGTCACCGGAGGTCGCACGGACCTGGATGGTCGAGAAGTCGTCGTCCTTGCCCACCTCGAGCAGCGAGACGTCGAACGTGCCGCCACCGAGGTCGAAGACCAGGATGAGCTCGTCTTCCTTGCCCTTGTCGAGCCCGTACGCCAGCGCGGCGGCGGTCGGCTCGTTGATGATGCGGAGGACGTTGAGCCCGGCGATCTCACCGGCGTCCTTCGTGGCCTGGCGCTCGGCGTCGTTGAAGTACGCCGGCACGGTGATGACCGCGTCGGTGACGTCCTCACCGAGGTACTGCTCGGCATCGCGCTTGAGCTTGCCGAGGGTACGGGCCGAGATCTCCTGCGGCGTGTACTTCTTGCCGTCGATCTCGGTCGTCCAGTCGGTGCCGATGTGGCGCTTGACCGATGCGATGGTGCGGTCGACGTTCGTGACCGCCTGGCGCTTCGCGGTCTCGCCGACGAGGACCTCGCCGTCCTTCGTGAACGCGACGATCGACGGCGTGGTGCGGAGACCCTCGGCGTTGGCGATGACCGTGGGCTCGCCGCCTTCGAGGACGGAGACGACGGAGTTCGTGGTGCCGAGGTCGATGCCTACTGCACGTCCCATGTGGTGGTGCTCCCTTTCGTTGGGTGCCGGGGTGCCCGGCGCGTGGTGCTGAAGTCTGCGGACTTGCGTCCGATGGACTCAACTCTACCCCGGACGGGAGGCGCGTCAACTCTGGGAGCTGAAAGTTGCGTCAGCGCGTGGCAAGTTTATGCTGCTCTACCGATATTGCACGTTCTGTATTTCATGTGATATTTTGATATGACGCGGCGTGCCCTCGCTGGTTGTCCGCGTGTCTCCTGTAACCCGACCCGGCCACCCGACATCACGGCGCCGGGCCATCACAGAAAGCACACCCATGCGAAAAATCAGCAAGGCAATCGCCGCGGCCGGTCTGGCCGCCGCGACGGTCGTCTCCGGCCTGAGCCTCGGCCCCGCCGCCGTAGCCGCTCCGGCATCGTCGCCCGACGAGGTCAGTTCAACTCAGCTCATCTTCGAGAGCGCACCGGGCGTCTACTACGCGTACAAGGATGGCTGGAACACGTACTACTCGCAGTACAGCACGCTTGCGGCCGCGCAAGCGGACGCGACGCGCCTCTCGCTCACGAAGCAGAGCGATGGATCGTACTTCCTGCGGAGCCCGAACGGGTGCGTGTTTCCCTCGATCACCGGCACAAGTGGCGGCGGAGTCACCGGGACCCGGTTCCTGAAAGCCGCCGGCTCGTGCCGGAGTGAAAAGTTCCGATTCAGGAGCGACGGCACTGTCTCTGTCTCGAGTTCCGAGATCGGGAACACCCCGATCGGCGCGATTGGTGGGGGCAGCACCCCCGGGGTCACTTACTCAGGCCTCGGCCTCGGGACGCCGGGTTGGCAGTTTCGTGGCGAGTCCCCCGTCGTAGAGAACGGTGGTTTCGATGCCGAGGGCGTCGGGACGGCTGCGACGGTGGAGGCTGGGGAGACCAAGCCCGTCCGGTTCGGGGCGAAGGTGAATACCCGCGTCACGTCGATGACCGGCACGACGGTCACGGTCACCGCGCCGGCCGGAACGACATTCGCCCGCGACACCACCACTATCAGCGGCGAGTACCGCGATGACGAGGACGCCGCGTGGAAGGAGGCCGACTCCCTCAAGCTGACCGGTTCGGTCTCTTCCGACGGCCGCACCTTCACCGGCACGATGACTGACACCGGCTCCAGCTTCAAGCTCAACCCGGGCAACACGGCGCGCTGGACCGCACAGATCTCTGCTCCGGCTGACGCGGCCGAGTCGCAGGGCGATCTCGACTTCGCCTTGCAGGGCACCTCGAACGCAGGCGCGTTCCAGATCGCCGGCAGCTCGCCGGCGACGATCACCGCTGCAAACGGCGGCCTGCTCGCCAAGGGCGTCGGCCACCCCGACACGATCCAGCCCAGGCAGACCAAGGAGATCCAGTTCGGCGCGACCGCGTCCGGCAAGATCACGAGCATGAGCGACACCGAGATCGTCGTGACCGCTCCGAACGGCAGCACCTTCACGCCCGGCCAGACCACGCTGGACACCTACTACCGGTACACCAGCGACGACGAGTGGACGCGAAGCGTCTACAGCCGCATCACCGGTGAGGTCAGCGCCGACGGCAAGACCTTCACCGGCACGTCCAACGGCTCGGGCTTCACCTTCCCCGCGGGGTCCGAACTGCGCTGGGGGATCAACGTCGTCGGCGGTGACACTGCCGGCACGAACAACCTCGGCTTCCAGCTCACCGGCACCAGCAACATCGGCACGTTCGACGTGCAGGGAAGCTCCGCGGTGACCGTTGCAGCAGATGCCCTCACGGTGAAGGTGGAGTCGCAGGACGACGCCGCCCGGACCGCGGAGGTCTCCGGCACCGCGACCAAGGGTGCGGAGATCTTCAACGGCACCACCAAGATCGCCACCGTCGACAACGACGGCACGTGGTCCGGCACCATCAAGGACCTCGCCGCCGGCCAGAACACCATCACGCTGGAACAGCGCCTGAACGGCACCAAGATCGACGACGAGCGTGTCACCGTCACCATCGTCGACCGACTGATCGGCGAGAACGGCCCCCCGGTCGAGCTGAACCGCGGCGCCGACACCACCGTCCACGCCCACGTCAAGACCAACACTCGCTACACGGTCACCGACGGTGAGATCGTGTTCACCGCTCCCGCCGGCACCACCTTCACCACCGGCCAGAACACCATCACCGGCCAGTACAAGACCGGGGACAACTGGGGCGCGTCCACCAACCTCCACCTCACCGACGGCACCCGCTCCGCCGACGGGAAGACCTACACCTACAACTGGGTGAACGTCAGCGAGATGCGCGATGCCACGCAGATCCGCTGGGGCATCAAGGTCGCCACCCCGAAGAACGGACCCGCGATCGACAGCACCCTCCAGTACGCCATCACCGGCACCAGCAGCACCGGCACGTTCGCCGCGACCGGCACCACCAAGACCACCGCGGCTGCGGACGAGGACGAGACGGTGAAGCTGACGGCGGACGCCGCCTTCGACGCCACCGATGCCCTCAAGCCGGCGATCGTGTTCGGTGAGGCAACGCCCGGCGCGACGATCGTGCTCAAGGACTCGCTCGAGAACATCATCAACACCACCACGGTGCGCGCAGACAAGAGCTACTCCCTGACGATCCCGCCGAAGTCCGCGAACCCCGGCATGAACGACTTCACCGTCACGCAGCGGATCGGCGGCGTCGACCGCGACTCGGCCCCCGTGTCGCTGGACTACGGCACGCCGGAGCCGATCAACGTCACCTCGCCGGAGAACGGCTCGATCGTCGACAAGAACGGTCTGACCTTCACCGGCACCGGTGACAACGGGGCCCGCGTCGAGATCCAGGGCTTGGTCCGCACGATCGCTGTCGGTGCGGTTTCGAACGGCACCTGGACGGCGCCGGTCACGGTCGACCTGTCCGACAACGTCTACAACCTCCGCGCGGTGCAGATCACCAAGGGTGGCCTGCAGACGTCGCAGCCGATCACCGTGACGATCCTGGACCAAGCGATGGCCCCGCTCACCGCGACGGCCGCGTTCGATGCACGGGACGAGAACCTGCCCGCGACGATCTCCGGGAACGCGCAGATCGACGCAACGGTGACCGTGAAGAACGACAAGAACGAGGTCATCGGTTCGACGAAGGCGATCGGTGGGAAGTACTCCATCGTGATCCCGCCCGCCAAGGCGACGTTCGGCATCAACACCTTCTCGATCACCCAGACCGCGAAGGGCAAGGAGTCCGAGCCGCTCAGCCGGAGCCTCGACTACGGCAACCCCGTCGCTCCGGTCATCACGTCCCCGGCGAACAACGCCGTGGTCCCGGCCGGCAAGGTGACCTTCACCGGCACGGGTGCCTCCGGCGCCCGGGTCGACATCAAGGGCACCGTCTCCACCATCGGCACCGGATCCGTCACCAACGGAACCTGGTCCGTCGACACCCGCGAGCTCACCCCGAACGTCTACCGGCTCTTCGCGGTCCAGACGAGCAAGGGTGGCCTCACCAAGCAGGTCGAGACGCTGATCGACGTCCGGAAGAAGCAGGTCACGGAACTCACCGCGGCCGGTTCCTTCCCGATCGAGGTCGACCAGAACGCGGTCATCTCGGGCAACGCCCACACCGGCGCCACGGTCATCGTCCGCGAAGGTTCCGCCGCCATCGGCAGCGCGACCGCAGTGAACGGCAAGTACTCGATCGCGATCCCGGCAGGCGCCACCGGCCTGCGCCAGTTCACCGTCACCCAGACGGTCGACGGCGTGGTCTCGGCTCCGAAGTCGGCGTCGCTCGACTACGGCACGGTGACGCCCGTCACGGTCGAGAGCCCGACCAACGGCGAGGTCATCAAGGGCGGCACCGTCACCTTCACCGGGCACGGTACCCCCGGCGCCAAGGTGATGGTCAACGGCACCGTCAGCCAGCTCGGCTCCACCAAGGTCGACGACGACGGCGAGTGGGCACTCACGCTCAACCGCACGCTCACCCCGCAGGCCTACACCCTGTCCGTGAAGCAGACCACGAAGGGCAACGTCGTCGGCAACGCCGTCACCCGCACCTTCACCGTCATCAAGTAACACCGCACCACCGCAACGGGCGTCCCTCCACCAGGAGGGACGCCCGTTCGGCGTTGCCGGCGCGGAACGTCCCCGCGTGGCACAAACGGAAAGACGCGGCGCACGCACGGAGCGACGCGACGCACGGACCGAACGGTGCGACGGGACGCTACGGACGGCGACGACCGAGTCAGATGGGAGGCCACGCGGGGCGCTCACCCGGCCGGCCGGCCACGAGCGTGACGACGACAGAGGCTCGGCTCAGCACGACCGCGGCACCGCGCAGACGAACGGGCGCCAGCCCGCACACGACCAGCGAGCCCCGCCGCACAGCAAAAGGCGCTGCCGACGGGGAGGTCGGCAGCGCCAGGGGGGTCAGGCGGGCACGGAGATGCCCCGGACGTGCCCACGTCCGAGGCATCGGGTCAGCGCTTCTCGAAGACGTTCTGCTGGCCGTCGTCCTTCGGCTTCGGTGCGGTCTCCGTCGTCACACGGTTCCCGTTGCCGGAGACCGTGATGGACGTGACCGCCCCGGCGGCGACGTCGTTGATGGAGCCCGTGACGACGAGGTCCTCGACCGCGCCGAGGTGCACGACGCTGTTGCTGGCGTCGATCGTCACCTTCGCGCAGTCCGGCACGGAGACAGCCTGGTTGCTCAGCGTCACCGAGGCGACACCGTCGGTGCAGGGCACGTCGCTCTTCGCGAGGTCTGCGGGCGGGTCGACGAACTGCGGCTCCGACGACTTCGACGCCGACGGGGTGCTGCTCGGCTTCGGTGCATCGGCCTTCCCCGTCGGCGACGTCCCCGAGCACGCTGCGAGGGTGGTCAGCAGGGCGAGGGCGCCGATCGTGGCGGTCGTGGTCCGGATGATCTGCGGAGTGCGCATCGGGAGTGCTCCGTTCGAAGGAGTGAGTCGGGATTTCCATCTCACGTTTCATATATTACCTGATATTCTGGAGCCATGACAAGCACGGACCCTCGCCTGCCCCGGGTCGCCTTCGTGACCCACAGCGCTGCCCAGTCCGGCGCCGAGCTCTTCATCGCCCGCGTGGCGGCCGTCGCTCGACATGCCAGTCCGGTGGTCGTCCTCGGCGAGCACGGGCCCCTCGAACAGCTGCTCGCGGAAGCGGGCACCGAGACCGTCGTCGTCCCGCTCGGCGACGCAGCCCGCGAGCGCTCCGCCGCGTCCGGTCTGCGTGCAGCTCCTGCGGCGATGCGGACCACGGTCCGCACGACGACCGCGCTCCGTCGTGTCCTGCGTGACCGACGCATCGACGTCGTCACGACGCACTCCGCCAAGGCCCACGTCTACGGCGCGATCGCCGCACGACTCGCCGGCATCCCCTCGGTCGCGCACGTCCACGACGTCGCCCGCGGGGCGCACCTCTCCCCCGTCAACGGCTTCGTCCTCCGCACCGCCCTCGGCCGGTTGCCCACCCACAGGGTCGCGAACTCAACGATGACGCGCGAGTCACTCGGTCGCGCCGGACGTTCGGCCGCCGTCATCGGTTGCCCCGCCGCCCTGCCCGAGGTCCCTCCGGTCACGGACGGCCCCCTGGTGTACGGCATGTTCGGCAGGCTCGCGCCGTGGAAGGGCCAGGACCTCGCGATCCGCGCCTTCGCTGCGGCCGCCGCCGCGGGCCTCCCGGACGACGCGCGCCTGCGCATCGTCGGTGGCGCACTCTTCGACCCCGACGTCCGGTACGCCGACGAGCTCCGGCGCCTGGTCGCCGACCTCGGCGTGGAGGCACGGATCGAGTTCACGGGGCACGTCACCGACGTCGCCGGCCAGCTCGCGGACTGCCACGCCGTCGTGCACGCGAGTCGCCGCCCCGAACCGTTCGGACAGGTCGTCGTCGAGGCCATGGCCGCGGGCCGTGCACTGGTCGCGGCCGACGCCGGCGGCCCCGCTGACCTGCTCGAGCACGACCGGACCGGCTTGCTCGTCGACCCGCAGGACACCGGCACCCTCGCAGCGGCGCTGGTCCGGCTCGCGGACGGCCCGACCCGTCGTCGTCTCGCGGACGCAGCACAGGACGCAGCAGTGCCGTACCGCCCGGAACACATCGTCGCCCGGCTCGAGGCGGAGTACCTCCGCCCCCTCCGGCGCTGAGCAGGCCACACGCACGAGGAGCCCGCGACCGGTGGTCGCGGGCTCCTCGTGCGTGCGGCGGCGTCGTCGGAGGTCGGGACCCGGTCAGGCGACGGACGCGGCCGGGCCGAGCCGTGCCTCCAGGCCGTCGTGTCCGCGGTCCGGACCGCCCCTGCCCACCGGCGCCACTCGGTGGGCGCGCCAGGCCTCCGTGACGCAGGCCGCCAACAGCAGCCAGAGGATCGGCGTGGACAGGTCGGGGGTCCCGACGGACTTGGCGACGAGCAGCGCGAGGAGCGCACACCCGTACGGCGTCCGCCCGGTGCGGAAGGCCGCCACCACGGCGCCGACGAGGACCAGGGTCAGCAGCAGCAGACCGGGGACGCCGAGGCAGGAGAGCACCGACATGGCGAACGACGACGGTCGGTTCCCGCCCAGCCCCGTGCCGAGCCACAACGTGTCCGCGGCGACGCCCCAGGAGAAGTCGTCGCCACCGGTCCGGGCGTTCCAGGACTGGCTGCCCACCTTGTCGTCCACGAGCTCGACGGCGGGAGTCCAGAGCGCGGGGCCAGCGGCGAGCACGGCGATCGCGACCACCAGCCCGCCGATGACGAACCACGGCGTCCCCGCCCCGCCCCGGAGCGCGGAGCGCACGGCGAGGACGACCAGCCCGGTCACGCCGACGACCACCGACGCGACCAGCGCCACCCCGGAGGACGCCTGCAGGAGGTTGGTGCAGGCGCAGAGCAGGAGGGCCGTCCAGCCGACTCGTGTGCGCCCGCTGGACCGCCCCGCGGCGACCGCGAAGTACACGGCGGCCGGCACGGAGAACGCCGCCAGCTCGCTCGGCTCGCTGAACACCCCGCGGAGCCGTTCCTCCGGGCCGATCCTGCTGTAGGGGATGGTCGGGTTCGTGTCGAAGAGCCACTCGAAGGCCCCGGTCCCGATCCGGACGCTCAACCCTCGGAGCGTACTGAGGGCCGTGCCGACCGCCAGCGCGACCCGGACGGCGCGTCCCGCTCCACCGACCCGCACGAGGAAGAGGACGGTCAGGAGCGCGATCACCAGGTAGCCGAGCTGCGCAGCCGTCGAGATCGTGTAGGCGAGCCGGTCCGGATCAAGGACCTGCCCGTCCAGGCCACCCCGGGACGACAGCACCGGGATGCCCCGGAAGAGCCAGGGCCCCAGCGCGGTGATCGTCGCGCCCCAGAGTGCGAACAGGACCAGCACGTTCGCGGTCCAGTGGGTCGTCCGCAGCGGGCTCGTCCGGGCCAGCAGCAACACTGCCGCGGCCCCTGCGATGTGGAAGAGCGGGACCCCGTTGCCGCCGACGACCGCGCCCACCGAGTAGGGCAGCGCCGCGGCCGTACCGATCACCGTGGGTGCCCAGTCACGTCGGAGCACGACCGTGACGCCGAGCACCACGACGAGGACCGCCCCGAGGACGGTGATCACGAGACCACCGCAGCCGCGACGGAACGGATCCGGGCGGCGAAGGCCTCGGCACTCCACCGAGCGGCGTCGGCCGAGATCGCCGCATGGTCCCAGTCGGTGTGCAGCGCACGGACGATCGCCCGCCGGAGCGAGGTCGGCGAGGGCTCGTCGAAGAACACACCGGAGGAGCCGTCCGTCACGGTCTCGACGGCGCCACCGGCACGGAACGCGACGATCGGGGCGCCCGCGGTCATCGCCTCGATCGGGACCATGCCGAAGTCGTCCTCGGAGGGGAACACCACGAGTGCGGCGCGTGCGTAGAGGTCGGCGAGGACCTCGGTGCCGACCGCGCCGAGGAATCGCACGTTCGCGGGCGAACCGGCTTGCAGCCTCGCGCGGTCCCGACCGTCCCCGGCGACGACCAGCGACACGTCGGGCAGGTCCCGCATCGTCTCGATGAGGAGACCGAGCTGCTTGTAGGGCTCCACGACGCGGCCGGCCCAGACGATCTCCGCTCCCCGCTCGACGGTCGGCCGGCCCGCTCGGGTGAACGCGGCATCGACGGGCGGTGGCACGATCGCGAGCGGCTCGACACCGTAGAACCGGCGGATGCGATCAGCCACGACGCGGTTCGTCGCGACGTAGCCGTCCGCCCGCCGGGCCGCCGCGCGGTCGAGGGCGCGGAGCACCGGCGCGATCGCAACGAGGGCCCGCCCGGACGCCGAGGAGCCGTAGAGGTCCTGCCCGCTCCACACCTGCCGCAACGGGCTGTGGCAGTACACGAGGTGCGCACCCTCCGCGCGCACGTGGTGGGCGAACGCGTAGGTGGACGAGAGCACGTTGCCCGCGACCGGTCGTCGGACGAGGTCCTGCACGGGGCGCGCGAGCGAGCGGAACCGGTAGTTCCGCTCCGTGTACCCGACCCCGCCGACGTGCCGGACCGCGTGGAGGCCGAGGGCCGACTCCACCGCCGGGTCGCCGGCGATCGCGAACACGTCCTCGGCGCCCACTGCGGAGGCCAGGTGACTGGTCACCCGCTCGGCGCCACCGAGCTGGAAGAAGAAGTCGTGGCTGATGCTCCAGGAGGTCACGGGGTGCCTTTCGGGTACGGCGGGGTCGGGGTGGTCACGGCTGCACGGTCCGGTGGGTGCCGAGGAGACGGGCGACGGTGGCGACCGGCTCCGCCACCTGCGCCCGGAAGCGCTCGTGGTCGGCGTCGTCACCGCGGATCGGGTCGGGGACGTCGTCGGAGTCCGGGGCGGGGCCCGCGCGTCGAGCACCGCGGACGGCGTCGACGAGCACGGAGAGTGGCTGGGCAGCTCCTCCGGGGATGGCCGCCGCACGGGGGCGTTCCGTCGCCGTGCGGGCGAACTCGACGAGCGTGAAGGTCCGTTTGAGCAGCGACGGTTCCAGGTCGAGCACCGCGGCACGATGCCGCCGCTCGAGGGTCAGGACGAGGTCGACGGCGGCGAGCGCCGGGACATCCCGGAGCGCGCGGGACCGGAACGCCCCGCCGTCGATGGCCGCTGCTCGGAGCGCTGCGGCGGACCGCTCGACCATGCCGTGCCCGGTCCTGCCACGCGTTCCGGCGCTCTCCACGTGCACACCCGAGACGCCGCTGCGCTCGAGGGTCGCGCGCAACAGGTGTTCGACGTAGGGCGATCGGCAGATGTTGCCTTCGCAGACGACGAGGACGCGATCCATGGCGGGCTCCTGTTCGACGGGTGGTACTGCAATACTACATCATGTGATATTCTAATGTTGCAGTCGTCCGACAGGGAGGCCCGAGATGACGCTCGTCCAGTTCTTCGAGGTGGTGCGCCGCCGCTGGCTCACCATCGCGCTCGCGGTCGTCCTCGGCCTCGGCACCGCGCTCGGCGTCACCCAGTTGTCGACCCCCGAGTACCGCGCGACGGCAGGGGTGTTCGTCTCGGTGAACGGCAGCGACACCGTCTCCGACCTGAGCCAGGGCAACAACTTCTCCGCCGCGCGCGTGAAGTCGTACGCGGCCCTGGCGACCACCCCCGAGGTCCTGCGCGCCGCTGCCGGAGCAGCCGGCGTGACCGGCTCGGGCGCGTCGCTCGCCCGGAACGTGCTCGTGGAGACCGATCCCGACACCGTCATCATCACCGTCACGTCGACGGCGACCGACCCGGATCGCGCCGCCACCGTCGCGAACGCCGTCGCCGACGAACTCATCGAGACCGTCCAGCGCGTCGAGCGACGGAACAGCGGTGGGCTCGTCCAGCTCTCGGTCGTGCAGCGGGCCACCCCGCCCGCTGATCCCGTCACGCCGCGGGTGCCGGTCAACCTCGCGCTCGGCCTGCTCGGCGGCCTCGTGATCGGACTCTCGGCAGCGCTGCTCCGCGACGTCCTCGACACCCGGCTCCGGTCGGTCGAGGTCCTGCACCGCCTCGTCGACACGAGCGTCCTCGGCGAGTTCCCCATCGACGACACCGTCCGCGACCATCCGCTGCTCGACGCCTCGAGCCGGTACACCCCGCGCGCCGAGGCCTTCCGGCAGCTCCGCACGCAGCTCACCTTCACCAACCTCGAGGGCGCGTCGCAGAGCCTGGTCGTGACGAGCGCCCGCCCCGGCGAGGGCAAGTCCTCGACGGCGGTCAACCTCGCGATGACGCTCGCCCAGAACGGCGCGCGCGTCCTGCTCGTCGACGCCGACCTCCGGCGCCCGAAGGTCGGCGACTACCTCGGGCTGGAGAGCCGCGTCGGCCTCACGACCGTGCTGGCCCGGCAGGTCGGCCTCGACGACGCCGTCCAGACGATCGGCGACACCAACCCGCTGTCGGTGCTGGCGTCGGGCCGTGTCCCGCCGAACCCGAGCGAACTGCTGGGTTCGCAGCACATGGCCGACCTGATGCGCGAACTGGAACGGCGCTACGACTACGTGATCGTCGACGCACCCCCGGCGCTCCCGGTCACCGACCCGGCGATCCTCGGTGCGATCTGCTCCGGCGTGCTCCTGGTCGTGAGCATGAACGGCCACGTCCGTCGCGCCGACGTGCAAGCGGCGCACGAGCGGCTCCAGCGGATCGGCGCACGGGTGCTCGGAGTCGTGCTCAACAAGACCCCCCTCCAACGTGCTGAACGCTCCTACTACGACTACGAGGCATCGGCACCGCTGAGCGAGAGCCCTCGTCGCGCCGGTCGTGTCCGCGCACGACGGGCTTCGGCCACGCAGTCCACGAACACCTCGACCTCGGAGCAGACCCGATGACCCGCGACTTCGTCTACCTCGGCTGGCAGGGCTACGGCAACTTCGGCGACGACCTGCTGCACGAGACCTGGCGTGCCGCCCTCGGGGCGCCGCTCGACGTGCAGGCTCCGCTGCACACCCGCGCGTACATCAAGCGGTCCCCGGAGATCGCCACGCACCGGGTCCGGACGCTCGGCACGCGCCGTCTGGTCCTCCTCGGCGGCGGCACGTCGATCGGTTTCGGCTCCTGGGCCGGGCACGCGCGCCGCGCCGGGCTGGCGTACGGCGCCGACGTCGTCGGGCTCGGGCTCGGAGCGGCGGAGTCGACCGACCAGCACCTGCTCTCCTCGCAGCCGCACGACTGGGACGCCTGGCGTCTGAACACCCGCTTCCGACTCGCCGGCGTCCGTGGCCCGCTGTCCCAGCACGAGGTCGCCGAACACCTCGGCCCGACCGAGGTCGTCGGGGACCCGGCACTGCTCTACCCCCTCGTGCGCCCCGTCACGCCCGACGGCACCCGTGCGATCGGCGTGACGCTCGGCTCCGATCCCACCACCCGGTTCGACGTCGACGCCGTCGCCGCCGTCATCAGCCGTCGGGCCACGCGAGACCGATCGCCGGTGCGGGTCTTCGCGCTCTCGCCGAGCGACCGCGCCGTCGCACGGGACCTCGCGGCCAGGATCGCTGCGCCGGTGGAGCTGCACGACTACGAGCTGGACGTCCACGCCACCATGCGGGCGATCGCCTCGTGCCGCGTGCTCGTCTCCGAGCGCCTGCACGGTGTCATCGCCGCGGTGGCCCTCGGAGTCCCTGCCGTGCCGCTCGCGTACGCGTCGAAGTGCGATGACTTCTGGATGAGCGTGACCGGCACCCGACCCGACACCACGGTCGGTGCGTCGGAGTCGACGATCGCGTCTGCGGTCGACACGGCGCTCGACTGTCCGGCCGCCACCGCCGACGTCGCACACCGTGTCAGCGCGATGCAACGGTCGCTGCAGACCCTCGCCGACCGGCTGACGGCCTGGCGCGCCGGAACACCGCTCGACCTCGCACGACTGACCCGGACGGAGACCCCTTGATGCGCACCGACGCCACGTTCCACCTCGTGATCAGCACGATCCGCGGGCCGGAGCACCTCGACCGCTGTCTGTCGACACTCGTGGACGAACCCGAGTCGGTCTTCGTGACCGTCGTCGAGCAGCACGAGGACCAGCGGTGCCGTTCCCTCGTGGAGCCGTTCATCGAAGCCGGCCGTGGCCAGTACGTGCACGAGCCCTTGGAACGTGGCGTGAGCCGTGGACGGAACCGCGGCATGCGTCGGCTCCGCGGGCGGTTCGTCGCGTTCCCGGACGACGACTGCTGGTACGCGCCGGGGACGCTCACGGCCGTCCGTGAACAGTTCGAACGCGGCCACGACGGACGCCGGGTCGACGGCCTCGCGGCGACCATCGCGACACCCGACGGCGACCGAGGGCTCCTGCGGTGGCTGCCGGGGACGACCTGGGTCCGCCCCCGGACGATCCCGCGGACCGTCTCGGCGGCCAGCCTCTTCTTCCGCGCCGACGTCGTCGCGGCGGTCGGCGAGTTCGACCCCGAGCTTGGAACCGGTTGTGCGACGCCGTTCGGTGCCGGCGAGGAAGCCGACTACGTCCAGCGGGCACTGGACCTCGGCTTCGGGATGCTCTACCGCTCGGACCTCGCCGTCCACCACCGTGAGTGGCGCGATGATCCCGACGTGGCCGCGGTGCGCGCGAAGGTCCGTCGGTACAACCGAGGCTTCGCCCGGGTGCTCCGGAAGCACCGGCAGGGCGGGCACTTCGCGTACTGGGCCGCACGGTCCGTCGTCGGCGTCGCGGTGACCACCCTCCGGGGCGACCGCGCGGCGCGGGACCACCAGCTCGACCAGCTGGTCGGCCGGCTGCAGGGCTGGTTCAGCGGGCCGGTTCCGCGCTGACGCGTCCGTGGTCGGCGGCACGCTGCTGCCGGCCACGGTTGCGGACCATCCGGATGACCGGACGCTCGAGCAGGTACCACGAGGCCGTCGCCAGCACGAGTGCCACCCCGACCACGCCGACGCGAGCAACGCCGGTGATCGGTTCACCGGCGGGCTGGAGCTGCAGCAACGCGTAGTGCCAGAGGTAGAGGCCGTACGACACCGTGCCGAGCCACCGGAGCACCAGCGAGTCGAGCACCGGCACGCTCTGTCGCGCAGCAGCGATCACGACGAGGACCGCGAGCACCCCGGCTGCCGTCTCGACCCATCGGGTGACGCCGGGTGCCGGTCCGGTCACGAAGGGCACGGTGCAGACCGTCGCCAGCAGGAGCGCCGCCGACACGGTCGACCCACCGGCCACGGCCCACCGTCCGGAGACGACCGGTCCGATGCCCACGCGGACCGCGACAGCCGCACCGCACCCGAGGAGCAGCGCGGCGACGGACGTGTCGAACGCGTAGGCGAGCCAGTCGTACGGTGCGGCGACCGTGGCGGCGATCCGCCATCCGAGCGCAGCGGCGACCAGACCGATCAGCAGCGCGGCCGCGCCACGTGGACGGCGTCGTGCCAGGGCCACGAGACCGATCAGGCAGGCCGGCCACAGCGCGTAGAACTGTTCTTCGACGGCGAGGGACCAGGTGTGCCCGAGCACCCCGAGGTCACCGCCTGCCGCTCGGACGTAGTCGGCGGTGTAGGTCGCTGCCGCGAGGACGTGCCAACCGATGTCCCGCCGGGTCGGGTCCGCGAGCACCACCACGAGGAGCGGCACGATGACCAGGACCGCGGCGAACGCGGGGAGCAAGCGCGCGGCCCGGCGGACCCAGAACGCCCGGAGGTCGACACGACCGGTCCGGTCGACCTCGTCCAGCAGACCGCGGGTGATCACGAAGCCGGACAGGACGAAGAAGGTCGTGACGCCGACGACGCCGCCGTACGGTACGACGGACTCGGCGACGTGGCCGGCGACGACCATGAGCACCGCGAGCCCGCGCAGACCGTCCAGCTGCGTCAGGCGCATCAGTCCTGCCAGACGAGGTACCGCGGCGACCACTTGGCCGTCATCTGCAGGACCCCCTTCGTCGGCGTGACCGGTTTGCTCGCTCCGAACGGATCGACGAGCGTGCCGTTCGACGGCAGTGGCACCGCGACCTGCTGGTCGGTGAAACGGTCGGTATTCTGCCATATCACGCGGACGTGACGCTGTTCGTCCGCCGAACTGAACTCGACCACTCGCACGGAGCCGGTCGTGCTGCCGCCGGTCACGTGCATCCCGGCGAGGGTCCGCTGCATGGTCAGGTAGGCGGCAGCAGCGACCCGGGGTTCGAAGCCGGTCGGTGTGTCCTGGACGAGGCCGAACGTCCGCGCTCCCGTCGTCCCGCCGTTGAGCTCGAAGGTGTAGACGCGTTCGACACCGTTCTGGGCGGCGAGGACGTGTGTCCGCACGAGGTACGCGGCGAGGTCGGCCTCGCCGACACCGGTGACACCGGTCGCCGGCCAGCCGACCTCGGTGATCCAGATCGGAGCCGGCGAGCCGGACGCCGACGGGTGGCTCGCCGACTGCGCGTGCAGTGCAGCGAGTGTCGCTTCGATGCACCCGGTCCCGTTGACGCACTGCTCCGGGGCCCAGGGGTGGGAGTACGGGTGGACGCTGATCGCGTCGACCCACTGTGCGCCGCCGGCCGCGAACCAGCGGTCCATCCAGTCGCGCTCCTTCTGGGAGACGGCGTTGACGCCCGGTCCGACGACACGCGCCGAGGGATCGGCAGACCGGATGGCGTGGAAGGTGACCTCCGCCAGTGGCAGGTAGGCCTCCGGTGTCGACGGGAACCGCCCGTGGAAGTTGTTCCACTCGTTCCAGACCTCGTACGACAGGTCGGCGTCGGGGTACCGCTCGCGCAGGTGCTGCACCGTGGTCGTCACGAACCGCTGCCACGCGGCTCGCTGGGCGGGGATCGCCATGTCGGGCGGGGTCATCGAGCCGCCGGTGTGCGCGACGTTGCCGTAGTCGAGCACGAAGAGCGGCGGCACTCCGGCATCGCGGATCCAGCGGTCGACCCGGGCGTCGATCGGAGTGAAGTCGAACCGTCCCGCGGTCTTCTCGACCGCCTGCCACTGCAGGTCCTGCCGGTAGCTGCCGCCGCCCAGTGCGGAGAAGGTCCGGACGACGTCGGGCGCGTTGCCCGCGACCGCGAAACTGAAGAAGGGGTCGGGTGTCGCCGGACCGGCGGACCGGACGAGTCGCGTCGACCCGGTCGCGGCGCCGCACTGCACCGTGAGTCGGTAGATCCCCGGCGTGGTCGCGACGCCGGCGGGGAGCGACCGGGTGGCGGCGGCCGCGACATCGGTGCCGGACCCGACGACGACGCCGTCGAAGTTCGTGACCCGCCAGCCGAGGGTGTCGGCGGGGCAATCCGGCGTGCGGAACGCGACGACCGCTCCGGGTTCGTGGATCCCGGTGCGTTCCTCGAGCACCACGGCGAGGTCGGTGGCGCCGTGCGCGACCGTGGGCGCGAGGACGACGGCGGCCGAGGCCCCGATGGCGAGCAGGGCGGACAACGCACGGTGGCGGCGGTGGAGTCGCATGGAGCCCAGCCTGCCGAGGCTGCCGGGCCGACGACGAATCCCCCGTATGCACGGCACGGGAGATGTGAACGGCCCGGTACGCTCGACCCGTGCGATGGAGTCGAGTGGGCTGGCCGGCGGTCGGGTACGTCTCCCTCGAGGACGTCGAAGGCTACCCGGAGCACCTCGCGCGTCTGGTGTCCGACGCCCCGCCCTCCGTCGCAGCCCTCGCGTCCGTCACGTGGAACGAGGCCCGCGTCCAGAGCTGGCGCACGGAGCAGGCCGGGCGGCACGGCGACGCCGGGATCGACGCGACGCCGACCCACACCGTGCACGCGGCCTTCGTGATCCGCAACGACGAGGTGCTCGACACCCCGGACGGGCTCTGGCGCCGCTGGAACCACGCCCGGGTCTCGCTCCGCTTCGACCGCGCGGTGCTCGACCCGTCCGACACGGACGCGCTCGACCTGCTGGGCGGCGACGTGCACGTCTCGCGCGGCGAACTCGCGCACGTCGACGCCGACGTCTGGGAGCTGCGCCTGCTGGTCTCCCCCACCGGCGAGCTGGCGGTCCACTTCCGCGACGTCGTGATCGAGGTCCGTCCCGTCGACGAGGAGGACTGGTCCGGTCTGGAGGCACGTCCCGCGCACGGCTGGCACGGTCCGGTCCCGGACGGCTGGGTCGAGTGGGCGACGCCCGCGGTCCGTGCGGCGGCCCACGGCGACGTCGGCGGTCTGTCGCTGGCGCTCGACGGCATCGGCACCGACCCGGCGGGCATCGACGAGGTCGACCCGCGCTGGGGCTTCGCCCCGCTGCACGCGGCGGTCTGGTTCGACAACCGCGGCACGACCGAGGCGCTGCTCGAACGCGGTGCGGCCCTCGACGTGCAGGACGCCGAGGGCCGGACCGCGCTCGACCTCGCCCGCGAGCGCGGCTCGCGTCGTGCCGAGGAGCTGCTGCTCGCCGCCTACGACGCGGGCTGAGCCGCCGTCTGGAGCGCGTTCGCGGCGGCGACCCGGCCGTACCAGCGCGCCGAGTCCTTCGGCGTCCGGGCGAACGTCACCGGGTCCCACGACACGAGGCCGAACGTCGGCCGGAAGCCGGACGCCCACTCGTAGTTGTCGAGCAGCGACCAGTGCTGGTAGCCGAGGACCTCGATGCCGTCCTCGATGCAGCGGTGGATGCCCTCGAGCGCACCCTGCGTGTACGCCCGGCGACGGGAGTCGTCGGCGGTGGCGATGCCGTTCTCGGTGATCATCAGCGGGACGTGGCCGGACAGCTCCCACGCGCTGCGGAGCCCGTCGGCCGAGGCCTCCGGGTAGAACTCCCACCCGGTCAGGGTCGTCTCGACGTCGTCCGCCACGGGCAGCGGCCCGTCCGGCCCGATGAACGTCCGGGTGTAGGCCTGCACGCCGAGGAAGTCGTCGCCGGCGGCGTTCTCCAGGTACCAGTCGTCGCGCGGGTACCCGTACTCGCGGAGCATCTCGTCGGCACCCGGCTCGCCGTTGGACCGGAACGCCTGGGTCGCGATGGTCCACCCGGACTGGAGGCCCGACACCTGGCCCAGCACCTCGCGCGACCGCTTGTGGCTGGCCAGCAGGGCGTCGGCGACGCCGAGGTCCGGGTTCGGCAGGCCGTAGGCCACCAGGTTGGCGGCGTCCTCGCCACCGGCGAGCATCGCCGCGATGTTCGGCTCGTTGATCGTGCAGACGTAGCGGACACCGTCCGAGACGACCGGGAGCGCGGCCTCCGTGTAGCGGGCGAACAGGTCGGCGGCGTCCGGAGCACGCCAGAACCCGTCGCGCTCGAACCACCGCGGCACGGTGAAGTGCATGAGCGTGACGATCGGCTCGACACCGAACTCGTGGCACGCCTCGACCATGCGGCGGTAGTGGTCGACCTCGGCCCGGCTGACGAACCCGCGCTCGGGCTCGATGCGTGCCCACTCGATGCTGAACCGGTAGGAGTTCAGCCCGAGGTCGGCCGCGATGCGGATGTCCTCCCGGTACCGGTGGTAGCTGTCGGCGGCGTCACCGGAGGGTTCGACGATGGTGGTGTCGGGCTCGTGCTCGTGCACCCACCAGTTCGAGTTGACGTTGTTGCCCTCGATCTGGTGCGCGGCGGTGGCGGCACCCCAGAGGAAGCCCTTCGGGAAGGCGAGCGTGGTGATGATGGGTCCTTTCGTACGGACGGTCCGGCGTCAGTGCGCCGACAGGAACTGGTCGAACACCGCGACCGTGCCGAGCGGGTTCTCGACCTGGGGGCCGTGGTAGCTCTCCGGGATGACCGCGTAGTCGGCGCCGAGCCGCTCGGCCATGTCGTGCTGCCACGGGATGGGCCACGCGCCGTCCCAGACGCCGTGCGCCACGAGGGTCGGGAGACCGGTGTCGCGGAGTGCTCCGGTGGTGTCGGACGGGTCCTCGAGGATTCCGGCGCCGGCGAGCACGCTGAGCACGCTCGTGTGGTCGAAGCGCTCGCGGACCATCCGGACGTCGTCGGGGAGTTCCTCGTCGGGCCGGCCCGCCCAGAGCGGGTTCGTCGCGTCGAAGAGCGCGCGGTTGCTGCACGACTCCGAGACGATCGCGCGTTCGGCGGCCTTGCGGTTCGCCCAGCCGTGCGGTCCGGAGCAGAACATCGTGACGTCGCGGAACGACGACGGTGAGGCGATCGCGGCAGCGCGGACGATCACGCCGCCGAGCGAGTGCCCGATGAGGTGCACGGGGGCGCCGTCGTCGAGCAGGGCGGCGACGCGGACGACGTCGGCGGCCTCCTGCTCGAGCGAGTACGCCGCACGGTCGTCCGGCGCCGCCGAGTCGGCCTGCCCGCGGCGGCTGATCGCGACCGCGGTCCAGCCGGCGTCGCGGAGGACCGGCAGGAACGTGCGCCAGTCCTCCTTGGAGCCGGTGTAGCCGGGGACGATGAGCACGGTGCCCTTGGCGGGACCGGACGGGACGACCCGGTACGCGGTGAGTCGACCCACGGGCAGGTCGATGCCCACCACGTCGACGTCGTCGGGTGTCGGGAGGTGCCCGAACGGCGCGACCTCCGGGAACGCGTGCAGGTTCACAGTCGTCCCTCCGCGAGGGCACGGCGCGGGTTCGGCACGGCGTCGAGCAGGTCGATCGTGTAGCTGTCCTGCGGGTGCTGCAGCACCTCGGCCGTCCGCCCGCGTTCCACCACGGCGCCGTCGTGCAGCACCATGATGTCGTCCGTGATGAGTCGCGCGCTGAGCAGGTCGTGCGTGATGTAGAGGAGCGAGACTCCCCACTGCTCGCGCAGGTCCTCGAGGAGCGCGAGCACCCCGGCACGGAGCGTCACGTCGAGCATCGACACCGGCTCGTCGGCGATGATCACCTGCGGGTCGGACGCCAGCGCCCGGGCGATGACGACGCGCTGCCGCTGCCCGCCGGACAGCTGGTGCGGGAGCTTCTGCGCGAACTGCTCCACGGGGGTGAGCCCCACGGTGTCGAGCAGTTCGAGCACCCGACGCCGGGCGTCGCGACCCCGCAGCCCCGTGTAGTTCACGACCGGACGGGTGAGCGTGTACTCCACGGTGTGCAGCGGGTTGAGGGCCGCGTACGGGTCCTGGAACACCATCTGCACCTCGGAACGGAGGTCCCGGAGCCCCCGGCGCCCGAGCCGCGCGACGTCGAGGTCGCCGAACCGAACGGTGCCGCTCGTGGGGTTCTCGACGCCGGTGAGCATCTTCGCGATCGTCGACTTGCCCGATCCGGACTGCCCGACGAGCGCGAGGGACTGCCCCGGCTCGAGGGTGAACGACACGTCGCGAACCGCCTGCACGGGCTGTTCGCCGCGGCGTGGCGCCGGGTACGTCTTCACGAGGTGGTCGACCACGATCGGGTTCTTCGCCGCACTGCGCTCGCGGGAGCCGACGGTGCTGAACGACGACGTGGTCTCCTGCCGGGTGGCCGACCGCTGGGACCGGTCGGGGAACCCGGGCAGGGACACGACCTCGGCCCGCGGGTCCGCGTAGTGCGACAGCAGCATCTTCGTGTATTCGTCCTGCGGGTCGCGCAGGATCTCCTTCGACCCGCCGTCCTCGACGATGCGTCCCTCGTGCATGACGAGCACGCGCTCGGTGGCCTCGAGGACGATGCCGAGGTCGTGGCTGATCAGCACGGCCGTGAAGCCCTCGGACTGCTGCAGCTCGATGATCGTGTCCATCACCGCGTGCTGCACGAGCACGTCGAGCGCCGTGGTCGGCTCGTCGAACACCATGAGGCGCGGCTCGAGCGAGAGCGCCAGGGCGATCGAGACGCGCTGTCGCATGCCGCCGGAGAGCTCCCCCGGGTAGCGGGCGAGCATCGCGGTGGGGAGCTTCACCTTCTCGATGAGCTCCTTCATGCGCGCGTCCCACCGGTCGCGCGACACGTGGCCGTGCGCCTTGAACACGTCGATGAAGTGGTTCCGGATGGTCCGCACCGGGTTGAGCGCGTTCATGCCGGATTGCAGGACCATGGCGAACCCGCCCTGGCGCTGCTGGCGGAGCGCCTCGTCGTCGAGGTCACGGATGTCGTGCCCGCCGAAGACGATGCTGCCGCCGTTGGTGCGCGCCGGCGGCTTCTGCAGCCGGGTCAGCGCGTAGCCGAGGGTCGACTTGCCCGAGCCGGACTCGCCGACCAGGCCGACGAACTCGCCCTTCCGCAGCTGGAAGGAGACGTGGTCGACGGCCTGCACGGCCGTCTGCCCGGCCGATTCGTACACGACCGACAGGTCGCGCACGTCGAGCAGGACGTCACCGTCTGCAGCCGGGAGGCGCGTGGCGGCGCCGTCCCGCGCCTCCAGGCCGTCAGCTGCCTGCGATCGCGAGCCGCTCATGCGGTCTTCTCCTTCGTGCGGCGCGCGCCCTCGCGCAGCCGCGGGTTGGACACGGCGTCGACGCCGAAGTTGATCAGGGTGAGGCTCATCGCCAGCAGGGCGATGCAGAGGCCGGGGGCGAACAGCAGGATCCACTGACCGGTGAGCAACGCGTTGGAGTTCTGCGCCCAGTAGAGGATCGTGCCCCAGCTGACGATCGACGAGTCGCCGAGCCCGAGGAACTCGAGGCCCGCCTCGGCGAGGATCGCGCTCGTGGCCGCGCCGAAGAACGAGCCGACGATCAGGCTCGTCATGTTCGGCAGGATCTCGCGGAACACGATGCGCGTCGCACCCTCGCCGGAGAACTGCGCCGCGGTCACGAAGTCGCGACCACGGAGCGACTGCGTCTGACTGCGCAGGACGCGAGCGCCCCAGGCCCAGCCGGTGACCACGATCACCGCGATGATCACCGCGATGCCGCCGTTCTGCAGGTACGCCGCGATGACGATCATCAGCGGCAGCCCGGGGATGACGAGGAAGAGGTTCACGATGAACCCGATGACCTCGGCGATCCAGCCGCGCACGTAGCCCCAGCTGAGGCCGATCGCGACGGCGACGAGCGTGGACAGCAGGCCCGCTACGGCGCCGACGAGCACGGAGATCCGGGCGCCGTAGATGAGCTGGGACAGGACGTCCTCGCCCGCGGCGGTCGTGCCCATCCAGTGCGCTGCACTCGCGTCCGCACTCCGCGGGAAGCCGTTCTGGCTGCCGCCGTACGGGGCGAGGAGCGGTGCGGCGATGGCCACGACGACGAACACGCCGAGGATGATGATGCCGATCCGGGCCTTGGTGTTGCTCCAGACGACGCCGAACTGCCGTGCTGCCGATCGGAGCTTGCTCGGGGCCTGGGGTTCGTTCTTGTCTTGGGTCCGTACTGCGACGGTCGCGTTGTTCGTCATCGGCGCGTCCTCGGGTCCAGGACGCCGTAGAGGACGTCCACGATGAAGTTGGCGATGAGCACCGACACGGTGATCATCAGGAAGAGTGCCTGCATGAGCGGGTAGTCCTGGCCGATGACGGCGTTGAACAGCAGGTAGCCGATGCCGGGGTAGCCGAACACCTGCTCGACGAGGACCGAGCCGCCCACGACACCACCGAGTGCCAGACCGAAGCCGGTCAGGTTCGGCAGGATCGCGTTGCGGGCCGCGTACCGGATGGCGACCGTGCGGCCGCGGAGGCCGTTCGCCTCGGCGAAGGTCACGTAGTCGTCACCGAGGGTGTTGATCATCGCGTTGCGCATGCCGATGATCCAGCCGCCGAGACTCGTCACGAGGATCGTGACCGCCGGCAGGACCGCGTGCTGCAGGGCATCGCCGATGAACGCCCCGCTCAGGCCCGGGGTGGTCGTCGCCGAGTAGGCGCCCGTCGTCGGGAACCAGTGCGCCACGTACCCGAGGAAGAACAGCAGCAGGAGCGCCGTCCAGAAGTACGGGAACGTCGACATGAAGCTCCCCGACAGCGTCGGCAGCGAGTCGAGCCAGGTGCCGCGCTTCCACGCCGCACCGACGCCGATCAGGGTGCCGAGGACGAACGCGAGGATCGTCACGACGCCGACGAGGATCAGCGTGTACGGCAGGGCCCGCGCGACGAGGTCGCCGACCGGCTGCGGGTAGAACGTGTAGCTCGTGCCGAAGTCGAGCGTCACGACCCGGTGCAGGTAGCTGACGTACTGGTCCCAGAGATTGCCGGTCGGGACGCCGAGCTGCGCCTCGATGGCCTTCTTGGTGGCGTCGGTGACCGGGCCGTTCTGGCTGAGCTTCGCCAGGGCGGCGTCGGTCGGGCTGCCCGGCATGAGACGCGGGAGCACGAAGTTCAGCGTGACCGCGGCCCAGAGGGTCAGGACGAAGAGGACGAGTTTCTGGAGGATGTACTTCACTGGTTGTCCTCTGCGTCCTTCAGGATCTTCTGCCCGGCGGCGCTGTCACGCAGTCGCAGCTTGGAGAAGATGAGCAGCGGGGCCGAGTCGTAGTTCTGCGGGGCCATGTACGGGTCCTTCGCGCTCGGCCAGCCGACGAACTTGCCGGTGTTGAAGAGCCCCCAGAGTCCGCCGTAGTACATCCCGATGACGGGCAGGTCGTTGTAGACGATCTCCTGCAGCTGGTCGAGGATCTCCTGCTGCTTCGCGGTGTCCGTCGTCGCCTTGTACTCGTCGAGGAGCTTCTGGGTGTCGGCGTTCTTGTAGCGCTCGTAGTTGTTGACCGTCGACTTGCCGACCGGCTGGTAGAAGTCGCTGCTCAGCAGGGAGTTGAACGCCTGGTAGACGTCCCCGTTGCCCATGCCGCCCATCGCCATGTCGAACGTGCCGTTGTTGATGTTCTGCTGGTAACCGGCGGGCTGCGGGGCCTGGATCGTCACCTTGACGCCGATGGCGGTGAGGTTGCGGCGGACCTCCTGCGCGGCACGGAGCCAGTCGGAGTAGCCGTTCGCGGTCATGATCGTGATCTCGAGCTGCTTGCCGTCCTTGACGATCTTGCCGTCCTGCACGGTGTAGCCGGACTTCTCGAAGCTGGCGATCGCGGCCTTCGTGTCCTGCGTGATCACGCCCTTGTCGGGGATCGCGTCGTTCACGTACTGCTCCTGGTTCGGCAGGATCAGCCCGGTCTGCGCCGCGGCCTTGAGGTTGCCCTCGGTCGCGGTCTCCGCGATGCCGTCACGGTCGATCGCCAGGGAGATGCCCCGGCGGACGTTGACGTCGTTGTACGGCGCCTTCGTCAGGTTCGGGATGAGGCCGATCACCCCGCCCGGCGGGAACCAGTACGTGTTCGTCTTCGAGGCCGCACCCCACGTGCCCTTGACGTCGGAGATGAACGAGTAGGCCCAGTCGTAGCCGCGCGTGACGGTGTCGAGCTGGGTGTTCGTCGCGGGCAGGATGAGGTGCTTGATGACGATGTTCTCCGCCTGCCAGTACCGCGGGTTCTTGTCCATCGAGTACTGCTGGTCGGTGTAGTTCCCGAGCACGAACGGCCCGGTGCCGACCGGGTTCGGGTCGCGGTAGGTCGTCGGGTCCTTGACCTTGCCCCAGTGCTGCTCGCCGAGGATGTACGTCTGCCCGATGATCGTCAGGCTCGGGACGTCCTCGCTCTTGAGGTGGAAGACGACGTGGTCGCCCTTCCGCTCGATCGTGTCGATGTGCTGCCAGGCGCCCTTGACGTCCATCGCCGGGAACTTCTTCAGCAGGTCGAACGTGAAGACGACGTCGCCCGCGGTGAACGGGTCGCCGTTCGACCACTCGACGCCGCTGCGGATCGTCATGTCGATCGTCTTCGCGTCCGGCTGGGTCCAGGAGCTCGCGAGCCAGGGGTTCCGCTTGCCGTCGAGCGGGTTCACCTCGATGAGCGGCTCGTACATCCACTTGCTCGCGGTGCGGGCGTTCGCGATGTACGGGTTGAAGTTGCGGTCGAACAGCGGGTTGCCGTGGTCCGCGTTGATGAGCATCGTGTCCTTGCCGATGCTGGGGTCCGGTTGGGATCGGACCTGGATGCTGCAGCCGGTGGCCGCGAGGGCCACGACCGCGATGCCGGCGATGGCCGCGATGAGGCGGCCGCGCCGGCCCCGGCGGGTGCCCGGGGTGCGCTCTGGGACGCGCTGTGGGGGAAGCGTCATTGCTCGGTCGACCTCCGTGTCGAGTCGGTACGGAGACAATGTATGCGCTTACATGGCGTTCCGCAACCGGGTGGTTTGTGAACCGGGGCGGCACGGGTCGGGGGTCGGGGGTCGGGGGTCGCACGGTGCGAGGCCGCGAACGCAGTGTGCGAGGTTCCGCCCGGCGTGCGAGCGCACGAGGCCCGCACACTGCACGGGACCTCGCACACGGGGGACGGTCGCCGTCGAACCTCGCACCGTGCAGAGCGGCGGTGGGCGAGCTCGCACGGTGCGAGGCCGCGAGCGCAGCGTGCAAGGTTCCACCCGGCGTGCGAGCGCACGAGGCCCGCACACTGCGCGGGACCTCGCACACTGGCGCGACGGACGCCGCCGGACCCCGCACGGTCCGAGGTCGCGCGCCTACAACGCCGGCGGGCAACTCTCCCGAAGCAGCACCTCGACCGGCAGCCGCATCGCCCGCGGTGGCCCGTCGCGCCGCTCCAATCGGTCGACGATCGCCCGGACCGCCGCCCGCCCGAGCTCCCCCATCGGCTGGTGCACCGTGGTCAGCCGCGGCGCCGAGAACCGCCCCGCGTCGATGCCGTCGAACCCCGTGACGACCAGCTCCTCCGGGACCCGCACACCCCGGGCGGCCGCGGCGTCGAGCACCCCGAGGGCGGACTGGTCGTTCGAGCAGACGATCGCCCGCGGGACGGCGTCCCCGTCGAGCAGCTGGGCCGCGAGCTCCCGCGCCCGCACCCGCCCGAAGTCGCCGTGCACGACCCGGACGGACGACGCCGGCAGCCCGTGGTCGTCGAGCGCCTGGCGGAACCCGGCCGAACGTTCCATGTCGTCCGGCGAGTCGATCGGTCCGGCCAGGTACGCGAGCGAGCGGACACCGAGCCGCCCGATGACGTGCGACGCCAGGGTGCGCATGCCGGCGGCGTTGTCGACGCTCACCGAGTCGAACCCGTGCGACCGGCGGTCGTCGGCGAGCACCACGACCGGGATGCGCCGGGCGACGTGCTCCAGCAGGTCGTCGGGGACGGTCTGCGCGAGGACCGCGAGTCCGTCGACCCGGCCGGCGACGTCGTTCACGATGACGTCGCGGGAGGATCCGCGCCCCGCCGCGACCATGAGCGCGAGGCCCCGCTGCCACGCCTCGGTCTCGGCGCCGCGGAGGACCTCGTCGAAGTACAGGTTGGACGAGAAGGGCTGCGTGACGTGCCGCCGGTCGTCGACGACACGGACGCCACCGTCGGTCACGAGGTCGGGTCGCTCGTCCGGCACGACGTCGAACCCGGGCAGCAGCAGTCCGACAACGCCGGTCCGCTTGCCGGCGAGGGCCCTGGCGTTGCCCGACGGCACGTAGCCGAGGGTGCGGATCGCCGCCTGGACCTTGTCGCGGGTGCCCTCGCGGACCGCGTCGGGCGTGCGCAGCACGCGCGACACCGTGGCGATCGAGACCCCCGCGGCACTCGCCACGTCGTAGACCGTGGGAGGTGCGGTGCGCTGCTCGGCCAAGCCGTGCCTCCCGTCCACGTCCGCTGCTCGCGTGCCGCGAGCCGCGCGGCCGCACCATCCTAGGCATGGTGCCTGCCGGGACTTTTCCACATGTGCCGGAAATCCCTTGCGTGATGCGGACAGCGACCGCACACTGGTGCGACCTCAGTACGTCCCGTGAGGAAGCGCACCGGCGGGCCGTGTGCCCGCACCGATCACGATGCCCACACGCAGGGGAAGGACCGCACCATGTCGCAGTCGACTCGTTCCGGGAGCAAGCTCGCGCAGAAGCTCTCCACCGACGAACAAGAGGTCAAGAGCGCGCTGCTCGACCACTCCGAGGGCGGGACCGCCTGGATCTTCGACGAGCTCGACTCCGCGGAGGACCGCGCGACACCGTAGGCCTCACGTCCAGCTCAGCAACACCCGGCCTGGAGGCACGGTGCGGGCCCGTCCCGCGCCATGCCTCGCGGAGACCGGTCACGTCCAGGGCCGGCGGTCGCGTCCGCGCGGGCCGCAGCGCTCTGCGCGGGCCCCGGGGCTCTGCGCTGGCCGCGCGTCAGCGCTCGGTGCTGCCCACGATCGCCATGCCGGCCCCGCGGAGGCGTCGCCGTTCCTGGGCGATCCACGCGAGCAGCCGGTCGTTGGTCCCCGCCACGTGCGCAGCGAGCAGTTCCGCGGCGCGGTCACCGTCGCCGGAGCGGACGGCGTCGATGATCGCGCTGTGCTCCTCCCACGCCGCGTCGCGGGCCTCCGGCGTGCGGACCTCGATCCACCGTGTCCGTTCGAGGCGGGTGAGTGCGTCGGCGATCGCGTCGGTGATGAACCGGTTGCCGCCGAGTGCGGCGAGGTCGAGATGGAACGTCGATCCCATCCGGATGCCCGACTGCTGGTCGGGGGTGGGTCGGAGGGAGTCGAGGTGCGCGCGGACCTCGGCGAGCTGCTCCGCAGAGGCACGCTCGACGGCGAGCCGGGCGGCCGCGGGCTCGAGGACGCCGCGGAGTTCGGCGAGGGAGGCGATCTCGTCGAGGTCGATCGGGGTGACCGTCCACGAGCGGCCCTCGTGCAGGATGAGCCCCTCGCGCTCGAGCCGTGAGAGTGCCGCTCGGACCGGGGTGCGGGAGGCGTGGAACCGTGCCTCGAGGCCCCGCTCGGAGATGCGCTCCCCTGGCGCGATCTCGAGGGTCAGGATCGCGGCGCGCAGGTTGTCGTAGAGCTGACTGGTCTGCGACACGGGCGCTGCATCGGTCGTCTCGGTCACGGCGATCCAGCCTAGTAGTGGAGCGACGCAGATGGTATACCGTTTTGGTATACCATTTGATTCGAATATGAAACGATCGTGACGACCTCCGTGCCCACCGCCACCACCCGCGCCTGGACGATGCTCGCCCTCGGCGTCGCCGCCCAGGCAGCCGGCACCCTCGTGGTGTCCGCCCCCGCGCTGCTCATCCCGTACCTGCACGCCCGGGGCACGTCACTCACCCTCGCCGGCCTGCTCGCCGCGGCTCCGACGTTCGGCATGGTCCTCACCCTCATCGCCTGGGGCGCGATCACCGACCGGTTCGGCGAGCGCCTCGTCATCGCCGGTGGCCTCGTGCTCACCACCCTCGCCGTCGTCGGGGCGTGGGCGGCCGCGGGCGACCCGGTGCTGCTCGGCCTGGCGTTCCTCGCCGGGGGCATGACGAGTGCGTCGACGAACGCGGCGAGCGGTCGCGTCGTGGTCGGCTGGTTCCCGAAGGAGCGGCGGGGCCTGGCGATGGGCATCCGGCAGATGTCGCAACCGCTCGGCGTCACACTCGCGGCCGTCACGGTGCCGCAGCTCGCCGAGACGGACGGCATCCGCGCCGCCCTCGTCCTGCCGATCGTCCTGTGCGCCGTGCTCGCGGTGCTGTGCGCGGTCGGCATCGCGAACCCGCCCCGGCCGGCCCGGGCGGACGCCCCCGTCGAGCACGTCACCAACCCGTACCGGACGAACGGCTTCCTGTGGCGGATCCACGCGGTGTCGATCCTGCTCGTGGTGCCGCAGTTCACGCTGTCGACGTACGGGCTGGTGTGGCTCGTGGGTCTCGGTTGGTCCACGCCCGCGGCCGGACTGCTCGTCGGGGCGTCCCAGTTCGTCGGCGCGATCGGACGGATCCTGGTCGGTGCGTGGAGTGACCGGGCCGGGTCCCGGGTCGAACCGCTGCGGATCGTCGCGGTGAGCGCCGCCGTGGTGATGGGGTTGCTGGCGCTCGTGGATGCGACGCACCTCGCGGCTGCGGCGGTGTTCCTGGTCGTCGCCACGAGTGTGACCGTCGCGGACAACGGGCTGGCGTACACCTCGGTGGCCGAGGCCGCCGGGCCGTTCTGGTCGGGCCGGGCGCTCGGCGCGCAGAACACCGGCCAGTTCATCGCGGCGAGCGCCGTCGGGCCCGGGGTCGGCGCGCTCGTCGGGGCACTCGGGTTCGCGGCGTCGTTCTCCATCGTGGGGGTCCTACCGCTCCTCGCGCTCCCGCTGGTCCCCCGCCGCGATCGAACGCTCCAGGACTGAGGCAACGGGCGAACTCCGTGAGCAGAAACGGTCGGGTGCCGTCACGGCACCCGACCGTTTCTGCTCACGAAGCGAGCCTCAGGGCACGCAGAGCACCCAGCGCGCTCAGGCGGGCACGGTCGGGCCGACGGGCCAACGCAGGAGCGCCGCGGCCGCCGCGCCACCGGGCAACGACGCGGCGTTGACGAGCACGAGCTCGGCATCCGTCAGCACCGCGGCACGCACGAGTGCGCACACCGCGGGCACTGCGCCGACCACGGGTGTCCCGGCTGCCTGCTCCGGTGCCGTCGCCACCCACGGGGCCCCGGCGAGCGCGAGGAGCGTGCGGTCCCCGACGGCGACGGCGTCGAGTGCGACGACCGCCCCCTGCGCCTGCTGCAGCGCGGTGACGACCGACCCGAGTCCGGTCACCGCGAGGTTGTCACCGCGTCCGACGTGGGTGCGGAGCAGGTCCTCGAGGTCGTGACGGCGCGTGGCGACGACGCGGGCGAGCGCGGTCTCGACGTGCTCGACGAACGCCTGCTTCGACCCGGCGTCGGCGCGGGGGTCGCCCGGGAACACCGAGGTGATCGCACGGGCCTCCGAGGACAGCGCCTTGACGAGCAGTTCGCGCGCGGTGACGTCACCGGCGACCACGACGAGTCCGGGGCGGAGTGTCCGGACGGCCTCGTCCACGGCGGCAGCGGTCTCCGAGGAGTTCTGCTTCCAGATCTCCTCGGTGTGCTGCTGCCAGTGCGGCTGCTTCCACCCGGTGCCGGCCTTCGCGTAGTGCAGGGTGTCGTTCCGGCCGGCGACCTGCTGCTCGTCGTGCGAGACGGGCGCGTGGCCGAGCCGGTAGGCACGGAATGCTCCGCCCTCCTTGCCGGCGTGCACGACCAGGAACGGCAGGTCGACGGGGCGGTGAGCGACGAGCGGCACCAGGTCGGGGACCGCCCCGACGCCGACGGCCTCGGCTCCGTGCAGGTGCCCGGGCAGGACCTCGCTCAGCACGACGGCGCCGTCGTGCACGAGCACGTAGCGCGTGACGGGCGACGGCACACCCGGTTCCTGCTCGAACTCGCCGGCGATGACGTCCACGACGTCGTCGGTGGCGCCCTGTGCGCGGAGGGCCTCTTCGATGCCGCGGAGCTTGAGCGCCGCCTGCCGTCGGGGGTCCTCCACGTTGCCGGAGACGTCGGCGTAGGCCCACGCCCACGTGCCACCGCCCTCCAGCCGCTGTCCCAGGATCCCGTGCAGTTCACTCGTCGCGTTGGTCGACGTCATGGCAGCTCCTCTCGGACGGTCGCCGGAGCTGTCACGCACCCCGACGTTTCGTGTGGGCCCACACTCCACCCCTGCGGCCCTCGCCGCACACGGCGCGGAGCGAACACCCAGAGTCTGCGCGAAAGTACAGCGTTGCTCGGTTTTGTGGTTGGCTGGTCGCACCCCGATCGACGACGAACCGGAGTCCAGGCAATGCGGCCACAACCGAACCGAAGCGCGATATCGCGACGACAGCTGCTGGGCTTCGGCCTGGGCACCGCTGCCGCCGGACTCCTGGCAGGGTGCGCCGTGCCGGGGTCCACGAACGTCAACAAGGCGGCCCTCATCCCCGCCGCGGCGAGCGGCCAGAAGGTCGAACTCACCTACTGGGCGTGGCTGAAGGACCTGCAGAAGGTGTGCGACGTGTGGAACGCGTCGCACCCGGACATCCAGGTCAACGCCAACTGGATCCCCGGCGGCAACAGCGGCGGCTACCAGAAGATGTACTCCGCGCTCGCGGCCGGCGGCGGCCCCGACATCGGCCAGGTCGAGCTCCGACAGGTCCCCGAGTTCATGCTCGCGAACGGCCTCGTCGACCTCGCCCGGTACGGCGCGAAGGACCACGAGTCGAAGTACGACGACGCCGCCTGGGCCCAGGTCTCGTTCGTCGACGGCGTCTACGGCATCCCGCAGGACACGGGCCCGATGGGCTTCTACTACCAGACGGCGATCCTCGAGCAGGCCGGCGGTGAGCCCCCGACGACGTGGGACGAGTGGCGTGAGCTCGCCGAGAAGGTCCGGAAGACCGGTGCGCAGAACTACCTCGAGGTGTTCCCGGTCTCCGACGCCTCGCCCTTCGCCGCGTACGCACAGCAGGCCGGCGCGCGCTGGTTCAAGGTCGACGGCGACGAGTGGGTCGTCGACATGACCGACGACAAGACCCTCATGGTGGCGGAGTTCTTCGACGGCGTCATCGACGACAAGCTCGTCGACACCAGCGCCGGCGCGTACTCCCCCGGCTGGTACGCCTCGGCGGCGAGCGGCAAGATCGCGGCCGTCACGAGCGCGAGCTGGGGTGACGCGCTCATCGAGTCCGTGCAGGGTGGCAAGGGCAAGTGGAAGGTCTCCCCGATGCAGAAGTGGGGCGACACGGGCTTCGGCTCGAGCGCGATCGGCGGGTCCACGGCGGCGGTCCTGGCGAACTCGAAGCACCCGAAGGAGGCGCTCGAGTTCATCACGTGGATGACCACCTCGAAGGAGGGCATCGACGCCATGATCAAGTACTGCGGCATCGGCTGGTCCCCCGCGAAGGACTACATCGGGGCGCAGCGCGAGAAGCCGAGCGAGTGGTTCTCCGGCGAGAACTACAACGTGGACGTCTTCGTCCCCGCGGCCAAGGAGCAGAACGTCGACTGGTCGTGGTCGCCGGTCACGCAGTCGGCCTTCACGAGCCTGCAGAACCAGTTCCGCCGCAAGCTCACCAGCGGCCTGAAGCTCACCGACGCGGTGGAGCTCGCCCAGAAGGAGATCGTCCAGTCCTTCAAGGACAAGGGCCTCAGCGTGAGGACGGCACGATGACCACGACGCAGCCGAAGAACGGCTTCCGCACGAGCACGAAGGCCACGGTCGCCCAGAAGCGCGCCCCGTGGATCCTGCTCGCACCCTTCCTGGCCCTGTTCGTGCTGACGTTCATCATCCCGATCATCAGTGCGCTGTTCCAGTCGTTCACGACCGTCGACCGCGAGGGACTGTTCGGCGAGGACGGCGTCGTCGGCCGGTTCGCCGGGTTCGACAACTACGCGATCGCCCTGCAGGACGCCGGCTTCGTCGCCTCGATCGGCCGCATGCTGCTGTTCGGCATCGTGCAGGTCCCCGTGATGATCATCGCCTGCACGATCCTCGCGCTCCTGCTGGAGTCGGCGAGCGCCCGCTGGCCCGGGTTCTTCCGCGCGATCTACTTCATGCCGTACGGCGTCCCGGGCGTCATCGCCACGATCCTCTGGTCGTTCCTGTACGTGCCCGGCCTGTCGCCGATCGTGTCGCTGCTGCAGTCGATCGGGTTGCAGCCGGACTTCCTCGGCGCGAACAGCGTGCTCTGGTCGATCGCGAACATCGTCACGTGGACCTACACCGGCTACAACATGCTCATCATCGTGGCCCAGCTGAAGTCCATCCCCGGCGAGGTCTACGAGGCCGCCAAGGTGGACGGCGCGAACGCGTTCCAGGTCGCGTGGCGGATCCAGATCCCGCTCATCGCCCCGGCGCTCGTGCTCACGACGGTCTTCTCGATCATCGGCACGCTGCAGCTCTTCGCCGAGCCGCAGATCCTCTCCACGGTCGCCCCGGCGATCGACACCGAGTACACGCCGAACTACGCCGCGTACACGAACGCGTTCGCGTTCAACGAGTACGGCGTCGCGAGTGCGCAGGCGGTCATCATCGCACTTGCCGCGTTCATCCTGTCGTTCGCGTTCCTCGCGCTGACGAACCGTCCGCCGAAGGACGAACGGGACCGGAAGAAGCGCGCCAAGCGCGACGGACTGGAGGCGCAGCGCGCCCTCCGCACGCGCGTCACCACCGCTGACGGGTCGCGTCCGGCGACCGGCGTCGCGGACCGCAGCACGACCACCGGGGCCGCACCGCGCCTCTCCCCACCACCACGGCCGGAACACCGCTCCGCAAGCTCCGCGGTGCTCCGGAACCGGCTGGCGGGGGCCCCGGCAGAGGGGGACAACCGATGACCAGCGAAGCCGTCCAGGCACCCGCCACCGCGAAGTCGGCCGTCCCCGTCGACACCACGTCGATCTCGGCGCACCAGCGCCGCAAGCTCGACCGGTCCGGCAAGTCCCAGATCGTGGTGACGGGCATCCTCGTCATCGTCGCGATCTACTTCCTCGTCCCGCTGTACTGGGTGATCATCGCCGCCACGAAGACCACCGGTGCCCTGTTCGCCACGAACGGGTTCTGGTTCGGCGGCGACTTCGCCCTGTTCAGCAACCTGCAGCAGGTGTTCACGTACGACGGCGGGATCTTCGTCCGGTGGATCGCGAACAGCATCCTGTACTCGGGCGTCGGCGCCGTCCTCGCGACGTACTTCGCCGCGGCCGGCGGGTACGCGCTCGCGAAGTACGAGTTCCGCGGACGGCAGGTCGTGTTCGGCACGATCCTCGGCGGCGTGCTGGTGCCGGGGACCGCGACGGCGCTGCCGCTGTTCCTGCTGTTCTCGACGCTCGGCCTGACCGACACCTACTGGAGCGTGCTCATCCCGAGCCTCGTCTCGCCGTTCGGCCTGTTCCTCTGCCGGGTGTACGCCGCGGCGTCGGTGGACACGGCGCTCCTCGAACAGGCCCGCATCGACGGCGCCGGCGAACTCCGGATCTTCCACACGATCGTGCTGCGGCAGATGACCCCGGCACTCGTCACGGTGTTCCTGTTCCAGGTCGTCGGCATCTGGAACAACTTCTTCCTGCCGCTCATCATGCTGGCAGACCAGAAGCTGTACCCGATCACACTGGGACTCAACAACTGGCGATCCCAGGTCGACCGGCTGCCGGAGTTCTACCAGCTCACCACCGGCGGCGTGCTCGTCTCGGTCATCCCGCTCGTCATCGCCATCATCGTCCTGCAGCGCTTCTGGCGCGGGGGCCTCACGGAAGGATCGGTCAAGGGTTGACCATCGCCGCACTCTCCTCCACCGCTCCCGGTTCGGACACCCGCCTCGCACCTCGGGCCTGGCTGCACACCGACGCTCCGACGCTGTCGCTCGACGGGGAGTGGGACTTCCGGTGGTCCCCGGTCGCGGACGTCCCGCTGCCGGGGCCGGAGGACGAGTGGGGCACCATCCCGGTGCCGGCGCACTGGGTCCTGCACGGGCACGGGGCACCGAGCTACACGAACCTGCAGTACCCGTTCCCGATCGACCCGCCGCACCCGCCGGAGGAGAACCCGACCGGTGACTACCGGCGCACGTTCGACGTCCCGAGCACCTTCGACGCGGCGGCCCGGGTCCTGCTCCGGTTCGACGGGGTGGAGTCGCACTTCCGGGTGTGGGTGAACGACTCCGAGGTCGGCTGGGCGACCGGGTCCCGACTCGCGACCGAGTTCGACGTCACGTCGCTCCTCCGGCCGGGAGCGAACGAGGTCCGGGTCCGGGTGCACCAGTGGTCGGCGGCCTCGTACCTGGAGGACCAGGACCAGTGGTGGCTGCCGGGCATATTCCGCGACGTCACCCTGCTCGCCCGGCCGACCGCGCCGATCGACGACGTCTTCGTGCGCGCCGGGTGGCAGCCGGCCCTCGGATCCGCGGCGACGGCCGGGACGGCGGCGTCCGGTCGTCCCTCGACCGGCACGGGCACGATCACGGTGCCGACGCTCGACGCCGTGTTCCCGGTGCGGTTCGAGGTCCCCGACCTCGGGGTGTCCGTGGTGTGGGACACGGCGGCCGACGTCACGCCGATCGAGGTCGAGGGGGTCGAGCCGTGGAGCGCCGAACTCCCGAAGCTGTACGACGCGACCCTGTCCACCGGGACGGCGGCGGGCGGACGCGACGGCGGCGAGACCGTGTCGCTGCGACTCGGGTTCCGGACCGTGCAGATCGTCGGCGACCGGTTCCTGGTGAACGGCGAGCGGGTGGTCTTCCACGGGGTGAACCGGCACGAGACCCACCCCGAGCGCGGTCGCGTGTTCGACGAGGCCCATGCCCGCGCGGACATGGCGCTGATGAAGCGGCACAACGTCAACGCGATCCGCACCTCGCACTACCCGCCCCACCCCCGCGTGCTCGACCTCGCGGACGAGCTCGGCTTCTGGGTGGTCCTGGAGTGCGACCTCGAGACGCACGGATTCCTCTTCACCGACTGGGTCGGCAACCCCTCCGACGACCCGGCGTGGCGGGGCGCCTACCTCGACCGCATCGCCCGGACCGTCGAGCGGGACAAGAACCACGCGTCGATCGTGATGTGGTCGCTCGGGAACGAGTCCGGCACGGGCAGGAACCTCGCGGCGATGGCGCAGTGGGTGCACGACCGCGACGCCGAACGGCCGGTGCACTACGAGGGCGACTACACGGGCGAGTACACCGACGTCTACTCGCGGATGTACCCGACGCTGCAGGAGACCGAGTCGATCGGCGGTGGCACGGCCACGCCCCTGCTCGGCTGCGGTCCCGCCGAGGCCGCACGGCAGCGGTCGAAGCCCTTCATCCACTGCGAGTACGTGCACGCGATGGGCAACGGCCCCGGACAGATCGCCGAGTACGAGGCGCTGGTGGACACCTACCCGCGGCTGCACGGCGGGTTCGTGTGGGAGTGGCGCGACCACGGGCTCCTCACCCACACCGCGTCCGGCCAGGCCTTCTACGGCTACGGCGGCGACTTCGGCGAGGTGGTCCACGACGGCAACTTCGTGATGGACGGCCTCGTGCTGCCCGACGACACCCCGACGCCGGGGCTCGCAGAGTTCGCGGCCGTGGTCGCCCCGATCCGGTTCGCCGTGTCCGACCGCACCGTGCTGGTCGAGAACCGCTTCCACTCCGCCTCGACGGCAGGGCTCCGGTTCCACTGGACGCTGTCCCGGAACGGAAACGTCGAACACGAGGGCCGCTTCGCCCCGGGTGTCGTCGCCGCCCGCGAGTCCGCCACCCTCCCGGTGCCGGACGAGGTGCTCGAGGCCGCCACCTCGGCGCTCGCACCCGGCGACGAGCTCTGGTTCGACGTCACCGCGGAGCTCGCCGGACCGACCGCATGGGCGGACACCGGCCACGTCGTCGCACGCACCCAGACGCTCGTCGCGTCCCGCGTGGCGGACGCACCCCGGGCCTCCCGTCAGCCCTGGGACGGCGACCGCCTCGGCGACGGGACGTTCTCGGCCCGCGGTGACCTGGTGTCCTGGAAGGGGCACGAGGTCGCCGGACCCCGGCTCGAACTCTGGCGCGCACCGACCGACAACGACGCGCTGGCGTCCCAGGGCGGGTACGAGACGGCCGACCCGGTGCTGACGCACGGCGTGGGCGACCCCTCCGCTCCCCCGTCGGCCGAACGGTGGCGTGCTCGTGGCCTGGACCGGCTCACGCACCGGCTCGTGTCCGTCTCGCGGACGGAGAGCGGCCTCGAACAGCGGGTCCGCGTCGCGGCGGCGAACAGCGGGTGGGGCGTCGACGTGACCCACCGCTGGACCCTGACCGACGACGGCTTGCTGCTGCAGACCGACGCGATCCCGTTCGGCGCCTGGGACGTCACGTGGCCGCGCATCGGGGTGCGGTTCGACCTACCACCGGAGCTGGCCGACGGGGACGCGACGTGGTTCGGTACCGGGCCGCTGGAGTCCTACGCGGACTCGTCGCACGCTGCGCGGGTCGGACGGTTCACGGCACCGGTCCGCTCCCTCGGTGTGGACTACTCGATGCCGCAGGAGACCGGCCACCGGCCGGCGCTCCGCACCCTGTCCGTCGGCGACCTCACCGTGACGACCGTCGGCGCGCACCGGGCAGGGTTCACGCTCTCGCCGTGGACCGCGCAGCAGATCGGCCGCGCGATGCACCCGTACGAGCTGCCCACGTCGGAGCACCTGTACCTGTACCTCGACGCGGCGCAGCACGGGCTGGGCTCACGCGCGTGCGGCCTCGACGTGCTGCCGGAGCACCAGCTCTGGCCGCAGGCGTTCTCGTGGAGCGTCGTGCTCGCGTAGCGGCCGGCGGCGCCGTTCGCACCCGCACAACGGAAATCGCCTCGAACCACGGAATTGCATGGTTCGAGGCGATTTTCGTCGTGTGACATCGGAACGCGCCGCGATCCGGCCGCGGGCGCGCGCGGGCGCCGCGCCGGGCGCCGCGCGCCAGGCGCCGGCCGCTACTCGGCGGCGGCGGACAGCGCTGGCAGCGCCGCGGGATCGCTCGCGTTCAGGAACTCGGTGAGGCGCTCGGGCTCGCCCGGCTCCCCGATCGCCTCCGCAGCGCGACGCAGCGCGAACAGGGCACGGAGCACGCCGCGGTTCGGCTCGTGCGACCACGGCACCGGCCCGACCCCGCGCCACCCGGCCTTCCGCAGTGCGTCGAGGCCGCGGTGGTACCCGACCCGCGCGTAGGCGTAGGACTCGAGCGACGCCCCGCGCGCCCAGGCCTCGTCGGCGAGGAGCGCCCACGCCAGGCTCGACGAGGGGTGCGACACGACGACGCTCGCCACGGGGGTGTCGGCGGCGAGCGCGGCGTCCACCTCGGGTTCGGCGGGGAGCAGGGTCTCGGGGTTCGCGGTCGGGTTCGGCAGCAGGTTCTCCGGCATGCCCCCAGCCTGTCACCTCTTGCGTGTCCGCGGGACGCGGGCGTACCGTGGTGGCCACCTCGTCGTCATCACGAGGCTCCCGGGGCGGGACGACCGACCGGCGGCACGGATGGCGGACACGGGGGTCCCCCGACGGAAGAGACGCCTTGCTGGCCATCACCGGTTCTGCTCAGCCCACGCGCTGACACCGTGATGACGCGCCCCGTCGGGCGCTCCACCGCCGCGGCGGTGGGTCCGGTGTCGAGCGCCCAGCTTCGACAACCGGGGAGGCACCGCCATGCCCATCAGTCCGTCCGTCGTCCTGCACGACGTCAGCTTCACCTGGCCCGACGGCACCGTCGCGCTCAGTCACCTCACCACCGCCTTCGGCCGTGGCCGCACCGGTCTGGTCGGGAGGAACGGGGCCGGCAAGTCCACGCTCGTCCGGCTGGTCACCGGTCGGCTCCACCCCACCTCGGGCACCGTCACGACGTCGGGTCCCGTCGACCACCTGCCGCAGCGCCTCCGCACCGAGGACGACGCCGCGGTCGCCGACCTGCTCGGCATCCGATCGACGCTCACCGCGCTCCGGGCGATCCTCGCCGGGGACGCCGCACCGGAGCACTTCGACGCGGTCGGCGACGCGTGGGACCTCGAGGAACGCGCGCTCGCGGCCCTCGACACGATCGGTGTCGGTGCCGGGCTCGGGGCGGCCCCCGGCCAGGACCTCCTCGAGCGGCCGGCGAGCACGCTGTCCGGTGGGCAGGCCGTGCTCGTCGCCGTCGCCGGCATCCGGTTGCGCGGGCGCCCCATCGCGTTCCTCGACGAGCCGACGAACAACCTCGACCGTCGCGCCCGCGGCCTGCTGCTCGACATGGTCGACGACTGGCAGGGCACCCTCGTCGTCGTCAGCCACGACCGGGAGCTGCTGGAGCACGTCGACGAGACGTGCGAGCTGCGGGCCGGGGCGATGACGGTGTTCGGCGGCACGTTCAGCGCCTTCGAGGAGCACCTCGC
This sequence comes from Curtobacterium sp. SP.BCo, assembly GCF_051903265.1. GTDB lineage: Bacteria > Actinomycetota > Actinomycetes > Actinomycetales > Microbacteriaceae > Curtobacterium. Next base: position 1,041,991 of record NZ_CP194337.1, on the reverse strand, counting down.
CGTGCAGCAGGCCGCCGTCGAACGCGAGGTCCGGGTCGCCGAGCAACGGCACCGCACCGAGAAGCGGCAACGCATCGAGGCGGAGACGAAGATCGCACGACGCGCGAAGGCCGGCGAGAAGGCGGCACGGTCGATGCCGAAGATCCTGGCGAACGAGGCGCGCAAGAAGGCGCAGGAGACCGCCGGGCGGCTCCGGGTCGGGTACGCCGACGACGAGGCCGCCGCCCTCGAGACGAAGCGGGAGGCCCAGCTCCGGCTCCGTGCCGACGAGTCGATCCACGTCGCCCTGCCCGACCCGGACGTCCCGGCGTCACGGCAGATCGCGACCGTCACGGTCCGGGGCCGCGAGACGATCGTGCAGGGGCCCGAGCGGATCGCCGTCACCGGTGACAACGGCGTCGGCAAGACCACGCTGCTCGACCAGCTCGTCGGTGCCCCCGACGCCCGGGAGCACCCGCTGCCGGACACCCGTGCCGTCCCGCACGTCGACCGGATCGCCTACCTGCCGCAACGGAAGGACACGCTCGACGACGCCGCGACCGTGCTCGAGAACGTCCGGCGGGACGCTCCGCACGTGCCGCCGGCCGAGGTGCGGAACCGGCTGGCGAGATTCCTCGTCCGCGGGGACACCGTCGACCGGCCGGCGGGAGCGCTGTCCGGCGGCGAGCGGTTCCGGGTGGCGTTCGCGACCCTGGTGCTCGCCGATCCGCCGCCGCAGCTGCTCGTGCTCGACGAACCGACGAACGACCTCGATCTGACCAGCGTCGACCAGCTCGTCGACGCGCTCCGGGCCCACCGCGGGGCGCTCGTGGTGGTGAGCCACGACGAGGCGTTCCTCGAGCGGCTCGACCTCACAGCGAGGCTCGAGCTGTCTTAGGGGCGGTCAGCGCCGTCGGGTCGGTCGGATCGCGAGCGACTCGACGGTGCCCCGCTCCGGCAGGTCCACGACGGTGCGGACCGCTGCGGCCACGTCCTCCGGTGCGAGGTAGTACGCGGTGTCGTAGTCCTCGCCGAGCTTCGCGGTGAGCGCCCGCTGCATGTCCGAGTCCGTCCGGCCCGGGTGCACGCTCGACACCCGGACGCCGTTCGGGCGTTCCTCCTCGCGCAGGGCGTCGGCGAGTGCCCGCAGCGCGAACTTCGACGCGGCGTACACCCCGCCGCCCGGGCCGGAGTGGAAGCCGGAGCCGCTGTTGATCGGCACGACGATGCCCCGTGCAGCCCGGAGCGCCGGCAGCGCCACGCGGGTGAGCTCGGCGACCGCGAAGACGTTCGTGGCGAAGACCTGCTCCCACACCGGGCGCGGGGTGTCCGCGATGGTGGTGCCCTGCTCGACGCCCGCGGAGTGCACGAGCACGTCGAGCCGGTCGGGCAGCGCCGGCAGGTCGCCCGCGCCGAGGTCCCCGACGAACGGCGCGGCGCTCGGCAGCTCGGCGACGACGGCGGCCACGGCGTCGGCGTCCCGGCCGCCGACGAGCACGTGGTGCGTCCGTCCCAGGTCGAGCGCGATGGCCCGGCCGATCCCACGGGTCGCGCCCGTCACGAGTGCGGTCGGGCGTCCTGGAGGCTGTTCATCCGTCACGCAGGCCAGCCTACGGAACGCGCACCGCGCCTCCAGTCCGTCACGCCGACGGGGACGAGGTGGGCCGGCGTCGACGGCGCACCGACCAGGCGACGGCGCCGCCGACGGCGGCGAGCAGCGCGACCAGCGCGACCACTCCCCACGGCGAACCCGCGACGGCAGCGACGGCCGCCCAGAACAGGGCGATCCCGACCGTGGCGTAGACCAGCGCCCACGCCGCACAACCCGGCACCATCGCGATCGTGTAGCGCCACCACGGCACCCGGGCGGCCCCGGCGGCCGCGTTCACGATCGTCTGCAGACCCACCGTCAGGAAGCTGATCGTGACGACCGGCAACCCCCAGCGGTCGAGGAGCGCCGACCCCCGTCGGACCGCGGCCGAGTCGAGCCACCTGCCCCAGCGGGACCGCGAGGCACCCGCGACCGCTCCTCGCGCCAGCCAGTACGTCGCCTGCGCGCGGCAGCAGACCACCACGAAGAGCGCGAGGACGAGCCACCGGAACGGGAGGCCCTCGAGGAAGGACGGCACGGCCGAACCGTAGCGACGGCGGCCGGGAAACCCCCGTCAGTCGCGGTCGGCGCCCTCGCGGATCTTGATCCCGTCGAGGACGTCCTGGGCGCGCTTCTCGTCCTGCTTCTCGATCTGCCGGGTGTCGCGCTCCGGGAGCTGGATGTCCTCCTCCGCCCGGATGCCGGCCTGCAGCTGTCGGCCGCGCTCGAGCTCCGCGTCGAACTCGGCGCCGAACAGCAGGGCGTTGTTCGTGATCCAGATCCACAGCAGGAAGACGATGACCCCACCGAGCGAACCGTACGTGGCGTTGTAGTTCGAGAAGTTGCCGACGTAGAACCCGAAGCCGACGCTGGCGATGATCCAGATGAGCAGCGCCAGGATCGACCCGCCGCTGACCCAGCTGAACTTCGGCTGCTTGACGTTCGGCGACCAGTAGTAGAGCACCGCGATGACGACGATCGCGATGACGAGCAGGATGGGCCACTGCACGATGAGGAGCACCGTCGCGGCGACGTCCCCCAGACCGATCACGTCGCCGAAGCTGCGGGCGAGCGGGCCGGACACGAGCACGAGCAGTCCGAGCACGAGCAGGATCACCGTGGTGAGCGTGACGCCGAGCATCGTCGGGCGGAGCTTCCAGATCGGACGGCCCTCGCGGACGTTGTAGATCCGGTTCATCGCGCGGCCGAAGGCGCCGACGTACCCGGAGGCCGACCACAGCGCGCCGACGACACCGACGATGAACGTCACGGGGGCTGCTGGCGACCGGACGAGGCCCTCGACGGGCTCCCGGATCAGTGCGACGACCTGCGCCGAACCGATGTTGCCGACGATGTCGAGCAGCGTGTCGATCGTCTTCTTCGGGTCGGACACGAGCCCGAGGATCGACACCACGGCCAGCAGCCCGGGGAAGAGCGCGAGGACGGAGTAGTACGTCAGGCTCGCAGCGAGGTCGGTGCACTGGTCGCTGGAGAACTCCCGCAGGGTCTTCTTCAGCGTGTAGACCACCGTCGGCTTCCTGAGGTCGGTGGGGCTGTCCACCTTGCGGGAGTCGTCCGGTGCGGGCTTCTGCCGTTCGCGCGCCATCGGACTACCCCCGTGCCTTCAGTGCGGCCTTGGACCGCTTGACGGCGGCCTTCCGGTTCTTGTCGGCGCGACGCTGCACGGCCGCGATCCCGGCGCGCTGCTTGACGCGGGCCTTGTGCAACGGGTCGCGTTCGAGGGCCTCCTCGGCCGCCTTCGCCCGTGCCTTCCGTCCCTTGCGGCCGGTCTGCGACTGCTCGGTGGCGGACGGGCCGCTCCCGCGCGCGCCGAACGGCAGCAGTGCGGTGAACGCCGTGGACGCCGGCGGTTCGGCGAGGTGGCCGGCCGGCTTGTCGCGGATCGCGATGCCGATGACGATCGCCGCGATGCCCGCCGCCGCGGTGACACCCATCGCCACGAGGGGCGTCGGGTCGCGGTGCCAGCGCTGCCGGGTCTTCGCGATCGCGAGGCGGGTGCGCGCGGGGACGTCCACACGTCGGCGGATCTCGGTCACGGTGTCCGTGATGCCCTCACGCGTGCGGACGTTCGCGAGTTCGAGCTCGGGGAGACTGTCCTTGGCCATTCCCCATTTCGTACACGCTCCGCCCGGAGTCGTGCCCAGTCCCGGGCGCGTCGCGGGTGGTGCCGCTGCGCGTCATCGCACCGAGACTCGGGTCCGGCGACCGTTCTCGTGGCCGCGCACCCGAGAACCGTCGCCCACCGCGAGTCTCGCCGCCGAGCCTCGGCCAGGCGGACACCGCGCGGCCGTTCCGAGCCGCACGATGTCCGCCCAGCCGAAGCTCGGCCGCCGCCGCGGACTGGAGGCACGGGGCGGGCCCGCACCGCGCCTCCAGTCCGACGGCTCCCGCATCGAGCGCGTCGCGCGTGCCGCCGCTGCGCGTCATCGCACCGAGACTCGGGTCTGGCGACCGTTCTCGTGGCCGCGCGCCCGAGAACCGTCGCCGATCGCGAGTCTCGCCGCCGAGGCTCGGCCAAGCGGACACCGCGCGGCCGTTCCGACCCGCGATCTGTCCGCCCAGCCGAGGCTCGGACGCCGCCGCGGACTGGAGGCACGGGGCGGGCCCGCACCGCGCCTCCAGTCCGACGGCTCCCGCACCGAGCGCACCACGCGCCACCGCCGCCGCCGCCGCCGCGCCGCCCGTCAAGACGGGACGACGACGTCCTCCGGCTGGCCGGAGGCCGCCGAGCGCCCCGCCGCCTCCATGAGCGCGAGGCTCCGCAGGTTGTCGCGGCCGCTCGTCGCCGGTGCCGGTCCGCCCGCGACCGAGCGCGCGAACGCCTGCAGCCCGCCCTGCCGGTCGGTGTGGGGCATCGCGGGCAGCTCGACCGGCTCGGCCTCGTCGTCCTGGGTCCGGCGCACCGTGACCCGGTCGCCGGCCACCGCGTTCGGCTCCCCCGAGCGGCTCGTGAACCAGATCTCGCCGTCCCCGCCCTGGATGCTCCACTCGCCGGCCCACGCGGTCCGGGGGCCGCGGCTGAGCCAGCTGCCGCGGTAGTTCACCACGAGGCCGCCGTCGAGCTCGATGACCATGGACGCGATCGCCTCGTCCTGGTACTTGCTGTACGACGGGTACGACGCCTTCGCGTAGACGCGCACGGCCTCCAGCCCGGTGACCATCCGGATGAGGTCGAAGTGGTGGATGGCCATGTCGTTGATCATCGCGTGCGGGAACCGGTAGTGCGGGTGCTCCTCGAACGCGAGGTCGTTGTCCCACTGCCGGAAGTCGATGTCGATCGCCGACAGCTCGCCGACCGCGTCGGCTTCGAGCAGCTCCTGCACGACGCGCGGCGCCGGGTACCAGCGGTAGTTCTGGCTGACCTGCAGCACGAGCCCGAGCTCCTCGGCACGACGCACCGCGGTGACGGCCTCGTCCGTGGTGTTCGCGAACGGCTTCTCGACGAGGACGTGCTTGCCCGCCTCGAGCGCCTCGAGCGCGAGCGGCACGTGCGTGACGGCCGGGGCGGTGATGACGACGGCGTCGGCCTCGACCCCGGCGAGCGCCTCGGTCAGTGACGCGAACGCCGCCGACTCCGGCAGGTCCAGGTCCGCACGCACGGCCTCCAGCGTCGCCGGGACCGGGTCGACGATCCCGACCACCTCCACTTCGGTGACCTCCGGGATGGCGGTGCGGGCCCAGTTGCCGCCCCACCCTCCGAGACCGACGTGGATGATCCGGACCGTCATGCGTGCACTCCCTCGTGACTGGCGCGCCGCGACGTCCGCGGCGCATGCGTCCAGTCTGTCAGTGCGTGAACGCGTACGCGATCAGTGCCATCGTGACGATGAACCCGGCGAGGTAGTTGATCCAGAGGAACCGCTTCCACCCGGCGTTGGCAGACTCGGCGCCGTCGTCGGTGACGTTCCACCACGGCAGCACGTTCAGGGCGTACGGGATCACCACGACGGCGGCGATCGGCCCCGGGAACGCCGAGAACAGCAGCGCGACCCCGGCGACGACGTACGCGACGAACGCCAACCGGACGGTGGCCCGGGCGCCGATCACGGTCGCCACCGAGCCGATCCCGCCGGCCCGGTCGGCCAGGACGTCCTGCACGGCTCCGAACGCGTGCGAGGCCACACCCCAGAGGAAGAACGCCACGCAGACGGCGACGAGCTGCCCGGTCCAGTGCGGCCCGGCGAGCGCGAGGCCGTAGATCGCCGGCGACACGAAGTGGGTGCTGGACGTCAGCGAGTCGAGGAACGGCTTCTCCTTGAACCGCAGGCCCGGCGCCGAGTACGCGATGACCGCGAAGACACTGATCGCGAGCACCAGCCACGACCACGGTCCGTTGCCGGACAGCCCCCCGAGCACGACGAGCGCGACGAGGAACGGCACGTTCGTGACGACGACGGCCCACAGCGTGGTGCGGTGCACGCTCTTGTCGAGCAGCGCGCCCTCCACCCCGCCCTTCCGCGGGTTCCGCAGGTCGGACTCGTAGTCGAAGACGTCGTTGATGCCGTACATCGCCAGGTTGTACGGCACGAGGAAGTACACGACCCCGACGAGGAACGCCACGAGCGAGAACCCGCCGCCGCCCTCGACGCCGACGCCGCTGCCGAGCAGGTAGGCGGCGCCGAACGGGTAGGCGGTGTTCACCCAGCTGATCGGCCGGGACGACACGAACAGGGCGCGGAGGGTCGACGGCCTGGAGGCGGTGCTCACGTTCATCGGGTCGGTTCTTCTTCCTGGGATGGCCGGGTCGGTCGGTCGAACAGGACCCACAGGCTCGGCAGCAGCACGATCGCGGCGATCGCGTACGCCAGGTCCTCGACGGGGATCGCCCCGATCTTCGCACCGCTGATGAGCGCCGGGTCGTACGCGACGATCCGCAGGCCGACGATGACGTTGTCGAACACGATCGTCATGACGAGGAGCGCGACGCCGGCGGCGAGGGCGGTGACGAGCGCGACCCGTCGCCCGGTGCGCGCCCGACGCCCGCGGGCACGGGCACGGCGCGCGGCGACGATCCCGGCGACGACGGCGGCCACGGCCACCACGGCGAAGAACGGCACCGCGAGCAGGGCGTACGTGCCGGGCCCGGTCACGACCGCCGCCGTTCCGCTGCCCGCAGTCGGCGGGCGACGAGGGGCCGGACGAACCCGGTCAGGTTCATCGTCGTGTAGCAGAGGAGCACCAGGAAGAAGAGTTCCTCGAGCGGGACGTCCGGCGCGAGCAGCACACCGGTGAGCAGGGACTGCTGGCCGATGAAGAAGATGCCGAGCGCGACGCCGACCGCGTCCCACACCAGGAAGAACGCGACACCGACCACCATCACGGCGGCCGCACGCCACGGCGCCCGCCAGAAGAACAGCCGGTAGCGCGCGTCGAGCACGGTCATGCCGACCAGCGACACGACCAGCCCGGCGAGGTACAGCCCCGGCATCAGGCGGTGCTGGCCGGCGCGGACGCGAGCGGTGCGGGGAGCGGCTCGGTGCTGGTGTCGCCGTGGATCCGCTTGAGCAGCACCTCGGCGCTGATCAGGCACATCGGCAGCCCGATGCCCGGGATGGTCGAGGCGCCCGCGTAGTAGAGCCCCTCGACCTTCCGCGACGCGTTCTTCTCGCGGAAGAACGCACTCTGCTTGAGGGTGTGCGCCGGGCCGAGCATCGAGCCGTTCCAGGCGTTGTAGTCGTCGGCGAAGTCCTGCGGACCGATCGTGCGGCGGACCCGGATGCGCTCCCGGAGGTCGGGCACGCCCGCCCGCTCCGCGACGACGTCGATCGCCCGGTCCGCGATCCGCTCGACCTCGTAGTCGCCGGCGCCGTCGATCCCGCCCTTGCCGATCGACAGGTCGGCGGGCAGGGGCACGAGCAGGAACAGGTTGCTCGATCCCGGCGGGGCGACCGAGGCGTCGGTCTCCGACGGGGCGCAGACGTAGATCGACGCGGGGTCGGGGACGTGTCGGTCGGCGCCGAAGATCGCGCCGAAGTTCGCCTTCCAGTCCGCGGTGAACACCAGCGTGTGGTGCAGCAGCCCGGGGACGGGTCCGTCGATCCCGAGGTAGACGAGCACGGCGCTCGGCCCCGGGTCGCGCTTCGCCCAGTGCGCCGCCGGGTAGGTGCGGTGCTCCTTGTCGAGCAGCTGCAGCTCGGTGTGCCGGAGGTCCGCGGCGCTCACGACCAGGTCCGCCGGCGCGGTGTGCTGCACGCCCCGACGGTCGCGGTGCACGACGCCCGTGACGTGCCCGTCCTCCACGACGATGCGCTCGACCTTGGCGCCGGCGATGATCTTGGCGCCCTCGCGGCGGCCGACGCGCTCGACGGCGGCGATGACCTCGGTGATGCCGCCCTTCGGGTAGAGCACCCCGTCCGCCAGGTCGAGGTGGCTCATCAGGTGGTACATGCTCGGCGCCGCGTACGGGCTCGTGCCGAGGAACACCGCCGGGTAGCCGAGGACCTGCCAGAGCCGGCGGTCCTTGACGGCGGACTCGGCGAACGTGGACAGCGGCTCGATGAGCAGGCGTGCGAGCTTCGGGAGCCGGCGGAGGACGTCCGGGGCGGCGAGCCCGCGGAGGTCCTGGAACGTCGTGTAGAGGAACCGCCGGATGGCCATCGCGTAGGTGTCCTCGGCCGAGGCCAGGTACTTGCGGATCCGCTTGCCGGCGCCCGGTTCGATCGACTCGAACAGGGCGATGTTCGCCTCGCGGTCGGCGCGGAGGTCGATCGGTTCGTCGTGGCCCTCGCTGTAGACCCGGTAGCCGGGGTCGAGCTTCTCGAGGTCGAGTTCGGCGTCGGCCGAGGTCCCGAGCAGCTGGAAGAAGTGGTCGAACACCTCGGGCATGAGGTACCACGACGGACCGGTGTCGAACCGGAAGCCGTCCTGCTCCCACGACCCGGCTCGGCCGCCGAGCTGCTTCCGCTGCTCGAGCACCGTGACGGCGAAGCCGTCCCGCGCGAGCAGCGCGGCGGACGCGAGTCCGCTGATGCCGCCGCCGATGACGACGGCGCGACGAGCGGGCACCTTGCGCTTCGACGCGGGTGCCGCCGGACGGGAGGCGCGGGGCGGGGTCATGCGGTGCCTCCAGTCCGGTGGTGGGTCGCGCGCGACCGCAGCGGCGCGCGCCCGGCGAGCACCCGTGCGGCCAACCGCGCCTTCACCGGGTTCGGCACGCGCACGCGCGTGGTGATCAGCCGCTGCGCCGGCGTGGCAGCGATGCGGTCGTTGAGCTCCTGGAACAGCGCGTGCGCGAGCCCGACGGCGTTCCGGGCGTCCGCCGGCAGCAGCGGGACGGTGACGGCGGCGCGGTCGAGGTCCGCCTGGACGTCGGCGACGAGCCGCTCCTTGGTGGCCTCGTCGAAGGAGCGGAGGTCGACGCCGGGGAAGTACGACCGCCCGAGCACCTCGAAGTCGGCATGCAGGTCGCGCAGGAAGTTCACCTTCTGGAACGCGGCGCCGAGCGCTCGGGCACCGTCGACGAGCACGGCGTCGTCGAACGTCGGCCGTCCGGCGCGGTGCACGAAGGCCCGCAGGCACATCAGGCCCACCACCTCGGCCGAGCCGTACACGTAGCGGTCGAAGGACTCCTGGTCGTGCTCGGTCCGTTCCAGGTCCATCCGCATCGACGCGAAGAACGGCCGCGTCAGCTCGGCACCGAACCCCGTGACACGAGCGGTCCGGGCGAACGCGTGCACGACCGGGTTCACCGAGAAGCCGAGCGCGATCGCCCGCTCGGTGTCCGCCTCGAGCTCGTCGAGGACCGTCCGGGCGAGCGCGTCGTCGAGGCCCGCCTCGGTCGCGGGACCGTCGACCACCTCGTCCGCGACGCGCACGAGGGCGTACACGTTCCGGATGTGCTCACGGGTGTCCTTCGTCAGCAGCCGGCTCGCGAGCCCGAAGGACGTCGAGTACCGGTCGATGACGACCCCGGATGCGGCCTCGGCGGTCGCGTCGTACAGCGGGAGCCGGGTCGATGGACGCGGCTCCGTTCGACTGTGGCTCAACGGGCGCGCTCCACGAGTTCGGTCACGAGGGCCTCCAGGTGGTCGGCGAGGTGGTACGGCAGTCCGGCGAGCTCGGCACGGGCGAGTGCGGCGTGCTCGGCGATCCGGGACTCCGCGGCAGCACGGGCACCGCAGGTCACCAGCGTCGCACGGAGTTCGGCTGCCCGTTCCTCGGTGAGGTCCGGGTCGCCGAGGTACGGCGCCAGGTCCGGCCAGCAGTCGGTGGTCGCAGCGTACGCGATGAGCATCGTGCGCTTGCCCTCGCGCAGGTCCCCGAGCACGGTCTTGCCGGTCGTGCCCTCGTCCCCGAACACCCCGAGCAGGTCGTCCACGATCTGGTACGCGATGCCGATCTCACGGCCGAAGGCACCGAGTGCGGCGACGATCGACTCGTCCGCCCCGGCGAGGACGGCGCCGGACTGCAGCGGGGCCTCGAAGGAGTACACGCTCGTCTTCGCCCGCTCCATCTGCAGCACCTCGTCGACCGTCGGCATCACCCCGAGTGCGAGGTCGACGTCGGTCATCTCACCAGCGGCGCTCGCGAACACGGCCTCGTCCAGCAGCTCGAGCAACCGGGAGCGTCGCTCACCGGTGACGCCCGACGCCTCGATGAAGCGCGGTGCCGCGGCGAGCGCGAGGTCCCCGGCGATCACCGCGGCGCTCATGCCCCGGTGCTCGGCGGTCGGCATCGACAGTCCGCCCGTCGTCCCGGTGTCGCGGAAGGACCCGGCGACGTTCGGCTGCCCGCGGCGGGACCAGTCGCGGTCGATGACGTCGTCGTGCACGACCAGCGCGGTGTGCAGGAGTTCGTACGCCGCGGCGACGTTCGCGGCGGCGTGCACGTCGTCCCCGCCGAGGCCGGAGTACGCGGTGAGGACCATGCGCGGACGGAAGCGCTTGCCGCCCATGCTCGCCTTGCGGAGCACCCGCCAGAGTTCCTCGGACGGACGGCCGTACCGCTCGGCGCGCGCCGACGACACGGCGAAGAAGCGCTCGAGGCAGTCGTCGACGAGCGCGAGGTCGATGTGCGCCACGGTGGCCGCTTCCTCGCTCATTGGCCTAACCTATCGGTGCAGATGAGCGCTTTCCCGGAAACCGTGGTGCTGCTGGCCGACGACCGTACCCCGATCGGCACAGCGGACAAGTTCACGGTGCACACAGACCACACGCCCCTCCACCTGGCCTTCTCGTGCCACGTGCGGAACACCGACGGCGACGTCCTGGTGACCCGTCGTGCGCTGTCGAAGAAGACGTGGCCGGGGGTGTGGACGAACACGTTCTGCGGCCACCCCGGCCCCGACGAGTCCTTCGAGGACGCGATCGCCCGCCGGGCCTCGCGCGAACTCGGCATCACCGTCCGTGACGTCGAGCTCGTCCTGCCGGACTTCCGGTACCGGGCGGTGGACGCGTCGGGCATCGTCGAGAACGAGGTCTGCCCGGTGTACCGCGCGGTGACCGACGACGTGCCCGCGCCCGCGGACGACGAGGTCGCGGAGTACGCGTGGGTGTCCGAGGACGCCCTGCGGGAGTCCGTCGCGGGTGCGCCGTTCGCGTGGAGCCCCTGGCTCGGCTGGCAGCTCACGGAGCTGTCCCGGGCCGGACTGCACCTGACGCGCTGACGCGCCCGCGCGGCGCCCGCGCTGCGCGCGCGGCGCCCGCGCTGCGCCGAGACTCGGGCTCAGCGACACTTCTCGTGTCCGCGGGCACGAGAAGTGTCGCCCAGGCCGAGTCTCGGACGAGTGCGTCCGGGACTCGGCAGCCAGCCCCCAGCGCGCGACACGGACAATGGTCGGTATGACCACGACCGAACGCGATGTCGCCCGCCCGGTGCTCGAGGCACTCCGCGACGATCCGGTGATCGCGAGCATCAAGGACGCCTCGGCCCTCGACGAGGTCCTCGCGTCGGACCGCGGCGTCGTCTTCGTGCTCTACGGCAGCGTGCTGGACGTCGCGGACATCGTGGCCCGGGCGAAGGACGCCGGCAAGACCGTGTTCGTCGACGTCGACCTGCTCGACGGCTTCGCGGCACGCGACGTCGTGGTGACCTGGATCGCCGAGCACACCCGCGCCGACGGGGTCCTCTCCACGAAGTCGAACCTCGTCCGCGCGGCCAAGCGTGCTGGGCTCGTCGCCGTGCAGCGCTTCTTCCTCGTCGACTCGTTCTCGTACCACCAGCTGCCCCGCGTGGTCGACCAGGCCGGCCCGGACGCGATCGAGATCCTGCCCGGCTGCATGCCGCGGGTGATCACCTGGCTGCGCGACGACACGTCCGTGCCGATCATCGCCGGCGGTCTGGTGTGCGACAAGGCCGACGTGATGGCCGCGCTCGGGGCCGGAGCCGTCGCCGTCGCGTCCTCGAACCGCGACGTCTGGGGCATGTGAGCGTTCGTTCACTTGGCTCCCCCGAGCCGCCGGAGTAGGGTCGGACGTCGGCCACGGGTGTGGCCACCGGGCTGCGCACCGCGGCCGGACGACCAGGAGAAGGGCAGGTGAGGCGCGATGTCGGGTGACCATCCTCGATCGGGCCAGCAGATCGTGCCCAGGCTCCTGCCCCGGCGGATCTGCGCGCCCGTTCGCTGAACCACGCCCACCCCGGACGACTCCGGGGACCTCGCGCCTGCCTGCTCCGATGAGAGGAGCACAGCATGGCACTGATCGACAACGCGGTCTACGTCGGAGGACGTCGCGTCGAGTCGCCGTCGACCCTGTCGCTCGCCACCCGGGGTGACCTCGCGTGGATCGGGCTCCTCCGTCCCGACCCGTCGGAGCTCGAGGCCGTCGCGACCGAGTTCGACCTGCACGAGAACGCGGTGGAGGACGCCCGCAAGGGGCACCAGCGGGCGAAGCTCGAGCGCTACGGCGACACGCTCTTCCTGGTGCTCCGGCCGGCGTGGTTCGACTCCTCCGCCGACACCGTCGAGTTCGGCGAGGTGCACCTCTTCGTCGGCGACCGCTTCGTGGTGAGCGTCCGGCACGCCGAGCGCCCGGACCTCGCCGCACTCCGGTCGCGGGTCGAGGCCGATCCGGAGTTCCTCGCGATGGGCTCCGAGGCCGTCACCGCGGCGGTGCTCGACGAGGTCGTGGACGGCTACGCCCCCGTGGTCGAGGTGCTGCAGGACCACATCGACGCCATCGAGGACCAGCTGTTCGCCGGCCAGGTCGACCCCGGCGTCTCGAAGCGGATCTACCAGCTCCTCAGCGAGGTCCTGGCGTTCCAGCGCGCCACGAAGCCCGTCCCGGCGATGGTGAAGGGGCTGCTGCGCGGCGCGGACAAGTACGGCGTCGACGACGAGGTCCAGCACCGACTGCGCAACGTGCTCGACCACGCACTCCGGGTGACCGAGCGGGTCGACTCCTTCCGGGCACTGCTCGAGAACGCCCTCACCCTGCACGCGACGCTCGTCTCGCAGGAGCAGAACGAGGCGATGCGCCGGATGACGAGCGCGAGCCTGGCGCAGGGCGAGGAGAGCCGGCAGCTCGCACGGGCCGCGCACCGGCAGGGCGAAGAGGTGAAGAAGATCTCCTCGTGGGCGGCGATCCTGTTCGCACCGGGGCTCATCGCGGGCGTCTACGGGATGAACTTCGACCACATGCCGGAGCTGCACTGGCGGTACGGCTACCCGGTCGCGATCCTCGGGATGCTCGCCCTGATGGGCGTCCTCTGGGCGATCTTCCGCAAGCGCAACTGGCTGTAGCCGCGTCCATCGACCGCACGCTGCGGTCGGACCCGACCGGTGCCGGACGGGAGGCGCGGTGCGGGCCCGCCCCGCGCCTCCCGTCCGTGCTCAGCCGACGATCGCCGCCGTCCGCCGGTAGACCTCGTCGGTGTGCGCCGTCACGTCCGCGTGCACGGCACGCAGCGCGTCGTACACCGACGCCGTCGACGCGTCCGGCGCGAACCGGTCGCGCTCCCGGACCATCGCCGCGGCGGCCGCCTCGAACGACGGGTGCACGCCCGTGGCGACGGCCGCGCAGATCGCCGCGCCCCGACCGGCCGCGCTGTCCCCCACGACCCGGATGGTCGGCGCTTGGAACACGTCCGCCATGACCTGCATCACGAGGTCCGAGGACGACCCGCCGCCCGAGACGACCACGCGCTCGTACGCTGTCCCGAGTTCGGCGGCCATGGCGTCGCCGCAGTCGCGCATCGTCATCGCGATGCCCTCGAGGATCGAGCGGTACACGTGCGCTCGTCCCTGCCGCCCGTCGAACCCGAGGATCGAGCCCTTCCGGAAGGTCGCGTCGGCCGGTGCGAGCCAGTCGAGCACCGTGAGGAGGCCGTCCGAACCCGGGGGCACGGCGGTTGCCTCACGGTTCAGACGGTCCTCGGCCCGCTCGCCGGACGCCTCGGCCGCGGCCGCGAAGTCCGGTCCGAGCAGGTCCCGGAACCAGCTCACCGTCCACATGCCGCGGCGGATCCCGCCGGACTCGTACAGGTAGCGACCCGGCTCCGACCCGAAGTTCGTCCAGAAGTCGCTGGCGTCGCCGATGTTCCGCGACCCGACGGACATGCCCGCGATGTACGTGCCGAGCGACACGAGCAACGTCGTCGGGTCGAGAAGCCCGCACCCGAGTGCCTCCACTGCCTTGTCGTTGGCCGTCGCGACGACCGGGAGCCCGACCGGGAGGCCCGTGGCGGCGGCCGCCTCGGGCGTCACGGTACCGAGGACCTCGCCCGGATCGACGAGCTCGAACAGCTGGGAACGGTGCATGCCGGTTGCGGCATACGCTGCCTCGTCCTCGCTCCACCGCCAGGTGTCCGTGTCGATCGGCCACACGCCCTGGGAGTTCGCGGCAGTGTCCCGGAACGCGCCGGTGAGCCGGTGCGTGACGTACCCGGAGGACGTCGTGGTGTACGCCACGTCGTCGTGCTCGGGCGTGAACGGACGGCCCACTCGGGCGTCCATCCAGCTCATCACTGGCTGCGCGAGCGACCCGTCGGCCCGGAGCACGGCGCGGCAGAACCGGATCGTGCAGAGGCCGACGCCGACGATCTCGGACCGATCGCCCGGGAAGGCGTCCATCGCGATCCGGCACGCGGCCGCGATCGAGTCCCAGAGGTCGTCGTCGGGGTGCTCGACCACGCCCGGGGCCGGCGTGTGGTTCGGTCGCAGCGGCACACGCCCCTCGGCGACGACCCCGCCCCGCTCGTCGAAGACGGTGACCTTCGACGACTGCGAGCCGTTGTCGATGCCGACGAGGTAGCGGGTCATGCGCCGCTGCGCCCGAACGTCGTGTCGGGGTCCGCGGCGGCCGGCTGGATCGCGCCGGGTGCCGGGAAGATCGTGCCCTTGTTCATGATGCCCTTCGGGTCGAACTGCGCCTTGAGTCCCTGCATGATCGCGAACGCCGAGCCGTGCTCCTCCTCGACCCACGGGGTGCGGTACTTGCCGACGCCGTGGTGGTGGACCATCGACCCGCCGTGGCGCAGCGCTTCCTCCACGATGATCGCGTTGAGCGGGATGTGGTACTTCTCGATCTCCTCCTCCGGGGAGCAGTCGATCCGGTAGTCGTACACGAAGTACATGTTCGTGCCGGTCTGGTAGCTGTGCGACGAGTGGCCGCCGAGCATCGTCAGGTCGTCGGCGTGCGGGTAGTCCTCCCGGATGCGGCGCATCACGGCGTCGTACACGTCGCCGACGGCGGACCAGTCGGCCGACACCTCGGTCGTGTACCCGAGGTGCTGGTCCGTGAGCATGACCTGCTTCTCGGCGTCGATCTTGTCCTGGCCCCAGTTCAGGTTGTCGAACCACGCCTCGATGAGCGCCGGGTCGACCGACTCGTGCGGGTGCTTCGCGATGACGCGCTCGATCTCGTCGCTGGTGGCACGGACGATGCCCTTCGGACCCTCGGCGACGAACACCACGACGCACTTGCCTTGCGAGAAGTGCGAGAAGTGCTGGTTCGCGTCCTCCGGCGAGTACAGCCGGACGACCGACGGGTGGAAGCCGTTCGTGATGACCTCGCGGAGGATGGCGATGCCCGTCCGCATGTCGTCCACCAGTGCGCCGTGGAACTCGTTGTTCTCCGGCTGGTACGTGAAGACCTTGATCGTCACCTCGGTGATGACGCAGAGCGCGCCCTCGTTGCCGATGACGACGTGCCGGATGTCCGGACCGGCCGAGCGCCGCGGGACGGCCTTGATGCGGCGGACGGCGCCGCCGGGGAACACGGCCTCGAGCCCGACGACCATGTCCTCGATCGCGCCGTACAGCGTCGAGAACTGGCCGATCGAGCGGGTCGCGACGAGCCCGCCGTACTGGGCGAGCGGCTTCGACTGCGGCGAGTGGCCCGTGGTGAGGCCCTGCAGGCGGAGCTCGTCCTCCAGGCGCTGCAGCGGCACACCGGCCTGCACCGTGACCTGCATGTTCTCCGGGTCGACCTTGAGGACGGCGTCCATCCGCGAGCAGTCGAGCACGACGGTGTCGACGACGCTCGTCTCGAGGCCGCCCTCGGTGCCGGTGCGACCGGTGCGGGGGACGATGTTGATGAGGTTGTCGTTCGCGAACGCCAGGACCGCGGCGACGTCCTCGGTGGACTCCGCGTTGACGATCGCGACGGGGGTCGGGGCGTCGTGGATGCCGTGCACCGACTGGTACTTCTTGAAGCGGTCGACACTCGCGTCGAGCAGGTGCTGCTCGTCCGTGTCGATCTGGTCGGGGCGGACGATGCCGGCGAGACGCTGGAGGATCTCGGCCCGGTCGAGGGTGGCGATCGAGTCGATCATGGTGGTGAGCCCTTCGTTGGTGGGTGTCGTTGCTCTGGTCTGGTGGTCGTCGTCCGGGAGGCGCGTGGCGGGGTCGCCCCGCGCCTCCCGTCCGGTCCTGGGTCGCGTCCCGTGTCCGCGTCAGCGGACGAGGTACCCGCCGTCGACGGTGAGGGTGTGCCCGTTCACGTAGTCGGACGCCCGCGACGCGAGGAACACCGTCGCGCCCATCAGGTCCGCCACGTCGCCCCAGCGCCCGGCCGGGACGTGGTCGAGGACCCGCTGGTTCGTCTCCGGGTTCGACCGGGTCTGCTCGGTGATCTTCGTGGCGAAGTACCCCGGCGCGATCGCGTTCACCTGCACGTTGTGCTGGGCGAGCTCGTCGCAGTAGGCCTTCGTGAAGCCGACGATGCCGTGCTTGGTCGCGGCGTACGCGGGCGACCACTGGCCGCCGAGGAACGCGAACAGCGACGCGATGTTGATGATCTTGCCGGAGCCCTGCGCGACGAACCGCTTCGCGACCGCGTGCCCGAGGGCGAACGGGGCGGTGAGGTTGACGGCGATCATCGGGTCCCACTTCGCGCGGTCGAACGCCTCGACGTCGTCGAGCAGGCAGATGCCGGCCGAGTTGACGAGGACGTCGACGCCGCCGAGCCGTTCCACGCACGTGTCGGTGATGCGCGCCGGTGCGTCGTCGGCCGTGAGGTCGATCTCGAGGAACTCGTACCGGCGGCCCTCGGCCTCGACGAGTGCGCGGGTGGTGCCGTCGTCGTCGACGACGCTCGGGACGAACACGTCCGCTCCGGCCTTGGCGAGAGCGAGCGAGAACGCCTGACCGAGGCCGGAGTTGCCGCCGGTGACGATCGCCCGCTTGCCGGCGAGGGAGAACAGGTCCATCGAGAAGTCGCGGATGTCCATGGTGGGTGGGGAGTCCTTTCGGTGGGGGGTCAGGCGGCGACGACGACGTCGGACGCCCGGCGGATGCGCAGGTCGCGCGCACGGACGCGCATCGTGAGGGTGGTGAGGAGGAAGCCGAGGACGGCGGCGCCGAGCAGGACGGCGAACATGGTCGTGTAGCCGCCGCCCTGCTCCGGCACGCCGTTCGACGGGTCGCCGACCCACCACGCGCCGAGGGCCGGCAGGAACGCGTCCGGCAGGTAGGCGATGCCCGAGGCCAGGCCGATCACACCGCCGCGCTGGGCGAGCGGGACCTCCACCTCGCCGACCTGCGCCCAGTAGATGCCCCGCGAGGTGAACACCGCGAGGCACATCACGATCATGAGCACGACGGCGATCCACACCAGGGCGGGGTCGTGCGGCAGGAGCAGGAACCCGACCGCGCTCACCGCGGCGACGACGAACGCCCAGCGGAGGAACGCCGGCGAGGACTTCGTCCACCGGTCGACGAGCACGCCACCGGCCGGGCCGCCGACGATCTGGAACACGTAGGTGCGGACGACGCCGATCGCCCCGAGGAGCACGACGGGCACCGCGAAGCCGTTCTGCAGCAGCGGTGTGAGGTACCCGAGCAGCGTGTAGAAGCAGTACATCAGCATGATCGAGAACCCGATCAGCCAGGTGTACTTGTTCCGGGCGGCGGCGCCGAGCTCGCGGAGCGTGACGGTCTGCCGTTCCACGTGCTCGAGCGCGTCACGATCGGTGCGGACGACGACCAGGACGAGCACGGCGAACACCAGGCACAGCACGCCGTAGATGCGCATCACCCAGAGCACGCCGCCCGTGTCGGCGATCGCGGCGGCGACGATGCCGGCCCCGACGAACCCGACCACGGTGGACGTGATGCCGCGGACGCCCTCGAGCCAGCCGAACAGCTTGCCCTGCTCGTCGGCCGACCCGAGCATCGAGATGAGCTTGACGAGCGACGACCAGTACAGCCCCATGCCGAGCACGGCCATCAACACGTGGGCGACGATCACGCCGGTCTCCCCCGGGACGGTCGACAGCCAGAGGTCGACGACACCCATCCCGGCGAGGGCGATGACGATGAGCGCCTTCGGTGAGAACCTGTCGGCGAACCAACCGCCGCAGAAGTACATCAGCACGGCGACCGCGCCGAAGACCGACGTGATCTCGCCGTAGCGCTGGATGCTGAGGTCGAGCGCGTGCGCGGTCTCCGCGAGGAACACGAACCGGATGTACGCGACCTGGAAGATCGCGCCGCCGGTCATCGACAGGACGATGAAGCTCGTCAGTCTGCGGGACTTGGTCAAGACCACTCCTTCGTGGTGGGGGGGTGTGGGCACAAAAAAAGAACAGCGACACCCCAGCGCTGGTGCGCTGCGGGTGTCGCTGTTCTCTGAGGTCTGGAGCGACTGCCGTCCTTCGGGGGACGGCCGATCTGCAGTTGTGGTGATCCGTCGGGGCGATCCGCCGGATACGACGAGAACGGTAACCGATCCGACGGCACAGGACAACTCAGGTGGCGCCGACCCGTCAGGTGTGCATAATGATCTGGCTCGGAATGTGAACGTGCACATCGGCGTGCCTCGGCCCCGGGCAGGAACGAGTAGCAATGGCGTCGACGCGGACACAGCAACCGCGGTCGCCCAGCATCCGCGACGTCGCGCGGGTCGCCGGGGTCTCCCACCAGACCGTGTCGCGCGTGCTCAACAACTCGGACGCGGTCGTCAGCGAGACGCGCGACAAGGTCCTCGCCGCGATGGAGCAGCTGCAGTACCGACCGAACCGTGCCGCCCGCGCCCTCGTCACGAGCCGGACGCACACCATCGGCGTGCTCACGGCGCAACGGTCGCACTACGGCCCCGCCGCCACCATGCAGGCGATCGAGGACGCCGCCGTCGCCCGCGGGTACTCGATCACGACGTCGAACATCGCGGCCGCGACCGACGAGGCGGTGCGTGACGGCCTCGGCCACCTGCTCGACCAGGACGTCGAGGGCATCATCGTGATCGCGCCGCAGCAGCGGGTGTTCGACCTCATCGAGGAGACGGGCATGCGGACGCCGTACGTCGCGCTCCGCACGAGCCCGAGCGATGCCCCGTCGACGCTCTTCATCGACCAGATGGAGGGCGCACGGCGCGCGACGGCGCACCTGCTCGACCTCGGTCACGAGTACGTCCGGCACATCGCGGGCCCCCGGGACTGGATCGAGGCCGAGGCCCGGATGCAGGGGTTCCTGCGGGAGATGTCCGACCGCGACAAGCCCGTCGTGCCACCGATCCTCGGGGACTGGACCGCTGACTTCGGCTACCACGCCGGGCGTGAACTCCTGCGGTACCGCGACTGCACGGCGATCTTCTGCTCGAACGACGCGATGGCGCTCGGGGTGATGCACGCAGCACGGTCGTACGGGCTGGACGTGCCGGGCGACCTCTCCGTGGTGGGCTACGACGACATCCCGGAGGCGAAGCACCTCTGGCCGCCGTTGACGACAGTGCACGTGGACTTCACGGAGCTCGGCCGTCGATGCGTCGAGCAGCTCCTGCCCGGGGACGACGCGGGCCTGCTCCGCCCGATCGACCTCGTGCCCGAGCTCGTGGTGCGCGGTTCGACGAGCGCCCCGCGCCGGCGCTGACCGCGAGCGTCGGCGTCGCGACGCGCGGGCCTGCCGCCGCGACGCGCGCCGCCGCCGGCGCTTCGTGAGCAGGAATCGTCGGGTGCCGGCTCGGAACCCGACGATTCCTGCACACCATGCGGGATCGCGCCAGCCCGGCGCGACCACGGACGGGCCTGGAGGCGCGGGTCGGGCCCGCCCCGCGCCTCCAGGCCGCTGTGGCGTCACCCGGGTACCCCAACGCGGGGGACGCCGACGGGTGCGATGGGCCGGATCACGCGGGCCGTTACGAAAACGCGACCAATCCGAATTGACAGCCGCGCCGATCCCGTGCGTAGTATTACCTCCGTTCCGCCGATGTGAACGGTCACATGGACCGTCACACGACAGGACACCGGACGCGACAACGAAGTCCACGCAGGCCTCCTGCGCCCTTCGCTGCCGCTGGCAGAACCACCCGAAGGACTGCCGCATCGCAGCGGCAGAAGGAGATGCACCGTGGCGTCAAACCCGATCGACACCGGCCTCGAGACCCGGTCGATCACCGCACCCGAGACGATCCTCGAGATGCGCTCGATCACCAAGGAGTTCCCTGGTGTCAAGGCGCTGTCCGACGTCTCGCTCAGCGTCCGTGCCGGCGAGATCCACGCGATCTGCGGCGAGAACGGTGCCGGCAAGTCGACCCTGATGAAGGTCCTGTCCGGCGTCTACCCGTACGGCACCTACGACGGCGAGATCGTCTTCGAGGGCGAAGAGGTCCGGTTCAAGGACATCAAGCAGTCCGAGCAGGCCGGCATCGTCATCATCCACCAGGAGCTCGCGCTCATCCCGGAGCTCTCGATCACCGAGAACCTGTTCCTCGGCAACGAGCCGGGACGACTCGGCGTCATCGACTGGACCACCGCCCAGCTCCGCGCCCAGGACCTGCTCGCCCGCGTCGGCCTCGCCGACGACCCGGACACGCAGATCAAGAACATCGGTGTCGGCAAGCAGCAGCTCGTCGAGATCGCGAAGGCCCTGCACAAGGACGTCAAGCTCCTCATCCTCGACGAGCCCACCGCGGCCCTCAACGAGAACGACTCCCAGCACCTCCTCGACCTCATCGTCGGACTGAAGGCCAAGGGCATCTCGAGCATCATCATCAGCCACAAGCTGAACGAGATCGAGCAGATCGCCGACGAGATCACGATCATCCGCGACGGCAAGACCATCGAGACCCTGAACGTCAAGGGCGACGGCGTCAACGAGGACCGCATCATCCGCGGCATGGTCGGCCGGTCGCTCGAGAGCCGCTTCCCGGACCGCACCCCGAAGATCGGCGAGACCTTCTTCGAGGTCCGCGACTGGACCGTCCAGCACCCGCTCGACGCCAGCCGCCTGGTCTGCAAGGGCTCGAACTTCCACGTGAAGCGCGGCGAGATCGTCGGCTTCGCGGGCCTCATGGGCGCCGGTCGCACCGAGCTCGCGATGAGCATCTTCGGGCGCTCCTACGGCACCTGGCTCGGCGGGCAGATCATCAAGGACGGCGAGGAGATCAAGGTCGCCACCGTCCAGCAGGCCATCGAGCACGGCATCGGGTACGTCTCCGAGGACCGCAAGGCGCTCGGCCTCAACCTGCTCGACACCGTCAAGCGGTCGACCGTCGCCGCCGACCTGCAGAAGATCTCGAAGGCCGGCGTCGTGGACTCCCTCGAGGAGTACAACGTCGCCGAGAAGTACCGCAAGATGCTCCGCACCAAGGTGCCGACCGTCGAGGAGAACGTCGGGAAGCTCTCCGGCGGGAACCAGCAGAAGGTCGTCCTGTCGAAGTGGATGTTCACCGACCCGGACATCCTCATCCTCGACGAGCCGACCCGCGGCATCGACGTGGGCGCCAAGTTCGAGATCTACGGCATCATCCAGCAGCTCGCGGCGGAGGGGAAGG
This sequence comes from Curtobacterium sp. SP.BCo, assembly GCF_051903265.1. Taxonomy (GTDB): domain Bacteria; phylum Actinomycetota; class Actinomycetes; order Actinomycetales; family Microbacteriaceae; genus Curtobacterium. The sequence continues at coordinate 1,020,250 of NZ_CP194337.1, read as the reverse complement.
GCATCATCCTCATCTCGTCCGAGCTCCCCGAACTCCTCGGCCTCTCCGACCGGATCTACACGATCTTCGAGGGCCAGATCACGGCTGACATCCCCTCGGAACAGGCCAATCCAGAAACGCTCATGCGCAGCATGACCTCCGCGCGGAAGGGCGCTCTCGTCTCATGAAGAACCTGAAACTGCTGTTCGGCAAGGGCAACAGCATCGGCCAGTACGGCATGATCATCGCGTTGATCGCGATCGTGATCTTCTTCTCGATCACGACCAACGGCCTGATCCTCGAGCCGACGAACGTCATCAACCTGTTCCTGCAGTACTCCTACATCCTCATCCTCGCGCTGGGCATGGTGATGGTGATCATCGCAGGCCACATCGACCTGTCGGTCGGTTCGGTCGCGGCGTTCGTCGGCATCATCGTCGCGCAGTCGATGTCCGTGTGGCACTGGCCGGCATGGGCAGCGATCATCCTCGGCCTCGCCGTGGGCGCACTCGTCGGTGCCTGGCAGGGCTTCTGGGTCGCCTTCGTCCGGGTCCCCGCGTTCATCGTGACGCTCGCCGGTCAGCTCATCTTCCGCGGTGCGAACCAGATCATCGGCCAGTCGACCTCCGTGCCGACCCCGGACTCCTACAACGCGATCGGTGCCGGCTACCTCGGCGACTTCGGCCCCGACTTCGGGTACTCCAACGGCACGCTGCTCATCGGCCTCGCCACGATCATCGCGCTCATCGTCATCGAGGTCCGCGGCCGCGGTCGCCGCAAGAAGATGCAGGCCGAGGTCCCGCCGCTGTGGGTGTCGATCGTCCGCACGGGCATCCTCGTCGCCGTCACGCTCGTCGCGACCTACCTGTTCGGCGCCGGCCCCGTCGGCACGTCGATCCCGATCGTCGCGATCATCCTCGGCGTCCTCACGATCATCTACGGCTTCATCACGAAGAACACGATCTTCGGCCGCCAGGTCTACGCCGTCGGTGGCAACGCGAGCGCCGCGGTCCTCTCCGGCGTCAGCGCCCGCAAGGTCAACTTCTTCGTCATGGCGAACATGTCCGTCCTGGCCGCCGTCGCCGGCATGGTCTTCGTCGGCTACTCGAACGCCTCGGGCCCCGCTGACGGCACCGGCTGGGAGCTCGACGCGATCGCCGCCGTGTTCGTCGGTGGCGCCGCGGTCGCCGGTGGCATCGGCACCATCTCCGGGTCGATCATCGGTGGTCTCGTGATGGCGCTGCTGTCCAACGGCCTCCAGCTCATGGGCATCGAGTCGAACAAGGTCCAGATCATCCGTGGTCTCGTCCTGCTCGTCGCGGTCGCCTTCGACGTCTACTCGAAGTCCCAGGGGCGCCCGTCCCTGATCGGCGGCATGATGCGCCAGTTCCAGCGGAAGGACACCGAGCAGAACACGGTGGCGGCACAGCAACCGCAGTCCATCCAGGACCAGCCGGAGAAGGTCAACACCCAGTAAAGACGTGGCGCCCGGGGCGACCTGGGCGCACGAACCCCTCACCACACAGCACCACTCCTCAACGAAGAGAAAGCAATCTCATGCGCAAGAAGCTCATCGCCGGTATCGGCCTGGCCCTCGTCGCGGGCCTCGCCCTCAGCGGCTGCTCCGCACGCGGGACCTCCGGTTCGGACTCCTCCAGCACGGAGATCAAGAAGGGCGACCTGATCGGTGTCGCCCTGCCGGCCAAGACCTCGCAGAACTGGGTGCTCGCGGGCGCCGCCTTCGAGAAGTCGATCGAGGACGCCGGCTTCAAGGCCGACATCCAGTACGCCAACGCCGGCAACCCCGTCCCGGACCAGCAGTCGCAGATCTCGGGCATGGTCACCAAGGGCGCGAAGGTCGTCATCATCGGTGCCGCCGACGGTTCGCAGCTCGGCTCGCAGGTGAAGGCCGCCAAGGCGAAGGGCGTCACCGTCATCGCCTGGGACCGCAACATCCTGAACACCAAGGACGTCGACTACTACGTGGCGTTCAACAACTACAAGGTCGGCCAGCTGCAGGCGCAGGCGCTCCTCGACGGCCTCAAGGCCGAGAAGGGCTCCGGCCCCTACAACATCGAGCTCTTCGCCGGTTCGGCGGACGACGCGAACGCGACCGTGTTCTTCAACGGCGCGATGAGCGTCCTCGAGCCGAAGATCAAGGACGGCACCGTCAAGGTCACGTCCGGCCAGGAGACCTTCCAGAAGGTCCAGACCAAGGGCTGGCTCGCGCAGAACGCCCAGTCGCGCATGACGGACCTCCTGTCGCAGTACTACTCGGGTGACACGAAGCTCGACGGCGTCCTGTCCCCGAACGACACGCTCGCCCGTGCCATCCTCACCGCGACGAAGGCGGCCGGCAAGCCGAACCCCGTCGTCACCGGTCAGGACTCGGAGACCGCGTCGATCCCCCTCATCATGAAGGGCACGCAGTACTCGACGATCTACAAGAACACCACCGAGGAGGCCCAGGCCGCCATCGACCTGGTGTCCGACCTCTCGAAGGGCAACAAGCCCGACACCAAGATCGACAAGACGAACAACTACAACGGCGTCAAGACGGTCCCGGCGATCGAGCTGACCCCGATCCTCGTCACCAAGGAGAACGCGGTCGAGGCCTACAAGGGCAACGACACCCTCGAGGCGCTCGCCAAGCAGGGCTGATCTCCCCCGACACCACGGACGGCCCCGTCTCGCCTCGGCGAGACGGGGCCGTCCCGCGTTCACGGCGCGGCGAGGGGGCGGGTGCCGAGGCTCGGCTGGGCGGACAGTGCGTCGCCGCCGGACGGGAGGCGCGGCGCAGCCCGGCACCGCGCCTCCCGTCCGCCAGGCAACCGGCCACGCGGCGGGGCCGCTCCCGAGGCCGAGTGCCGAAGCTCGGCTGGGCGGACAGTGCGCGCCTCGTCGACGCCGGATCCTGTCCGCGGGGCCGAACCTCGGCCGACGCCGACGGGCCGGCCGGCCGGCCGACGACCGCGGCCTACCGCACCTGGGCGCGCAGGCGCCGGACGGCCTCGCGGAGCGCCGGCACGTCCACCCGCGCCGTCCCGAACACCACCGCGGGCGTCGTGTCGAAGTACCGCCGCGTCAGCCGCTCCCCGAGCAGCGAGACCCGCGACCACGGGATCCCCGGCTCGCTCGACGTCACCGCCGACGGCAGCATCCGCACCGCCTCGCCGATCTCGACCAGGCGCATCCGGACCGCGTCGTAGACCAGGTCCTCGGGCAGCGAATCGTCCTCGACGTAGCGCGCGATCACGCCGCACGCCCGGATGACGTCGTCGAGCCGGTCCCCCAGGTCGCGGTTCACAGCGGCACCGCCGTCCGGACGACCTCGGGCGCCATCCCCGCCGCGTCGACGACGTCCACCCGCACGCCGAGCAGCTGCTCCGCCTCGTCCTGGATCCGCATGAGCGCGAAGATGCCGAGGCCCGGTTCGAGGTCCACCATCAGGTCGACGTCGCTCGCCGGACCGTCCTCGCCGCGGGCGACACTGCCGAACAGCCGCGGCTCCCGGCCGCCGAAGCGTCGCACGACGGTGATGAGCTCCCCGCGGACCGCAGCCACTCGGTCGCGCAGCGGCGGCGGGTCCTCGACGGGTTGCAGGTCGATCTCGGTGACGAACCCCGCCGCCAGGAGCAGCCGTTGCAGTGCGGCGAGGGACGGTTCGCGCCGGCCGTTCTCGTACGTGCTGATGACGCTCTGGGTGACCCCGGCCCGCGCCGCGAGCTGCACCTGGGTCAGTTCGGCGCGGTTGCGGGCATCCCGGATGAGCGAAGCGGCCGAGATCGGAGCGGAAGCGGACATGCTGTCACGATACACAGAACGCAACATTTCATCCGTCGCCAACCGCCGACGTCTGCGGAGACCCGTCAGTCGCGGCGGGAGACGTCCGTCCGCAGGAAGTTCTGCGCCGAGCGGGACGGCGTCGGCCCGCGCTGCCCCTGGTAGCGCGACTGGTACTCGGCCGAGCCGTAGGGCTTGTCGGCGGGGCTGGACAGCTGGAAGAAGCAGAGCTGGCCGATCTTCATGCCCGGCCAGAGCTTGATCGGCAGCGTCGCCACGTTCGACAGCTCCAGGGTCACGTGCCCGGAGAAGCCCGGGTCGATGAAGCCGGCGGTCGAGTGCGTCAGGAGCCCGAGGCGACCGAGAGAGCTCTTGCCCTCGAGTCGGGCGGCGATGTCGTCGGGCAGCGTGACGACTTCGTACGTGGAGCCGAGCACGAACTCCCCCGGGTGCAGCACGAACGCGTCGTCCGGGTCGGTCTCCACCAGACGCGTGAGGTCGGGCTGGTCCACCGCCGGGTCGATGTGCGGGTACTTGTGGTTGTCGAACAGCCGGAAGAACTTGTCGAGCCGGACGTCGATGCTCGACGGCTGCACGAGCGAGGCGTCGTACGGGTCGAGGCCGATCCGGCCCTCGGCGAGCTGGGCGGTGATGTCGCGGTCGGAGAGCAGCACGCCAGAAGCCTAGCGGCACCGCGGTCGCCCCCGGTATGCTGCGAGGCTGCCCAGCCTCGGGCGGCCGCACAGCGCCGGGAGGGGCCACCATGACCACGTACACCGTGCACGAACTCCAGGTGCCCGCGACGATGGACGACGACCCCACCACGGTGCAGGCGTTCCGGGACTGGCTCGCCGTCTCGGACGCGGCCGAGGTCGACGTGCACGGGCTGACCGAGCTCTCCTGGAAGCCGGAGGAGTACCTCCCGATGTGCCACGAGCCCGAGGCCCCGAGTCGGCTGTTCGTGGTCCGCGACCCCGACGGCACGGTCGTCGCGGCCGGCTCGTACGACACGAAGCAGGCACCCGGCACACCGAACTGCTGGCTCGCGGTCGGTGTGGCACCCGAGCACCAGGGTCGCGGCGTCGGCACGCTGCTCGCCGACCACCTGGAGCAGGTCGCCCGCTCCGAGGGCCGCACGCAGTGGAAGACGTACGCCGTGTCCCGGCAAGTCGGACCCGCGACGGGCCACGGGTACCTGGCGGCACCCACCGGGTTCGGCGCCGTGCCGGAGGACGAGGCCGGGGTGCGCTTCCTGACCCGGCGCGGCTGGCGGTTCGGGCAGGTGAACCGCATCAGCCGACTCACGCTCCCGACGGACCACTCGGTCGTCCGCGAGCTCCACGACCGTGCCGTCGCGGCTGCCGGGCCGGACTACCGCGTGCACACCTGGGCCGGTCGGACGCCCGAGCGGTGGCTCGACGGCATCGCGACCCTCGAGACGCGGATGAGCACCGACGCCCCGAACGGCGACATGGACGAACCGGAGGACGTCTGGACCGCCGAGCGGCTCCGCGAGCACGAGGCCGAGCTGGCCCGGGCGCCGCGGACGATGCTCACGGTCGCCGTCGAGCACGTCCCGAGCACCACCTTGGCAGGTTTCACGCAGCTGGCCGTGCCGGACGACCCCACCCGCGCCGTGATGCAGTGGGACACCCTCGTGCTGCGCGAGCACCGCGGGCACCGGCTCGGCTGGCTCCTCAAGGTGGTCGGGATCGAGCGCGTCGAGCAGGACTTCCCGGGGCGGCCGTCGATCATCACCTTCAACGCCGAGGAGAACCGCCCGATGCTCGACGTCAACGAGGCCGTCGGGTTCGTCGGCGTCGGGAGCGAGGGCATCTGGGAGCGCCGCGTCTGACGACGCGACCCTGAGGCGGGCCGCAGCCGGTTCCGGCCACTCGGGCCGCGCCTCCAGACTGGCCACCTACCATGGGACGGTCATGACCGTCACGTCACCCGAAACCCAGCCTGGAGGCGCGGCGCCCGAATCCGCGCCCGTCACCGTGCGCACGTCCACCGTCGCGACCGTCCTCGCGATCGCGGTTCCCCTCGCGGTCGGCTGCGCGATCCTCGGGATGACCGTGACGGGAGCGTTCTCGGCGAGCCAGCAGCTGGTGTCCGCCGGCGACCTCGTCGAGTACGGGCTGCCCGTCGCCCGGGTGGTGCACGACACGATGGCCGCGCTGACCATCGGGCTGCTCATCGTCGCGGCGTTCGCGCTGCCGGCACAGAAGCAGGACCACGGCGCGATCTCGAGCGTGCAGCACCGAGCGGTCCGGTGGGCGGCGACGACCGGTGCGATCTGGTTCCTGGCCGCCGTCGTCAGCCTCGTGTTCACCGGGGCGAACACCCTCGGCGTCCCGCTGACGAACTCCGTGTTCGCGCGGAACTTCATGCTCTTCGCGTTCCAGGTCGAGATCGGACAGGCGCTCGTCGTCTCGGCGGCCGCGATCCTGGTCGCGACCCTGCTCGCCGCGTTCGCGACCCGGGTCACCACCCTCGCCGTCGCGACCGTCGCCGGACTGTTCGCGCTCCTCCCCCTCGCACTCTCCGGGCACGCCGCCGGGTCGCTCGAGCACGCGAACGCGGTGAACTCGCTCGCGATCCACCTGATCGGCGTGTGCGTCTGGGCCGGTGGGCTCGTCGCCGTCGTCGTCCTCCGCACCCGGACGCGGGGCGCCACCGGCCGGGTGGTCGCGCGGTACTCGACCCTCGCGGGGTGGTCGTTCGCCGCCGTCGCGTTCTCCGGCATCGTGAACGCGTCGCTCCGGCTCACCGGTCCGCTCGACCTCGTCACCACCACGTACGGCTGGCTCATCACCGTCAAGGCCGTCATCCTCATCCTGCTCGGGCTCGCCGGCGTGGTGCAGCGCCGGAAGCTCGTGCCCGCGCTGCTCCGCTCGCCGCTCGACCGCCGCTCGTTCACGCGGTTCGCCCTCGCCGAGATCGTCTTCATGGCGATCGCGATCGGCGTCTCGGTGGCGGTGTCGCGCAGCCAGCCGCCGATCCCGCAGACGCCGGAGACCGGTGAGGACACCCGCTCCGGGTTGATCGGCTACCCGTACCCGCCGACGCAGACCCTGCACACGTTCCTGACGCAGTGGCACATCGACTGGGTGTGGTTCGCCCTCGCCGTGGTCGGCGCCGGCTGGTACCTGCTCGCGGTGCGGAAGCTCCGGAAGCGCGGCGACGCGTGGCCGGTCGGCCGGACGATCTCGTGGGTGCTCGGCTGCGCGGTGTTCCTCTGGACGACCTCCGCTGGCCCCTCCGTCTACGGCATGATCCACTTCTCGTCGCACATGATCCAGCACATGCTGCTGATGATGTTCGTGCCGCTCCCCCTCGTGCTCGGCGGCCCGGTGCTCCTCGCGCTGCGCACACTGCCCGTCCGCAACGACGGGTCCCGCGGCGCCCGCGAGTGGCTGATGCTCTTCGTGCACTCGCGGTACATGCAGTTCATGGCGAAGCCCGCCGTCGCCGGGGTCGTCTTCGCCGGGTCCCTCGTGGTGTTCTACTTCACCGGGGCGTTCCAGGCTGCCATGCAGTCGCACGAGTGGCACGTGGCGATGGTCGTGCACTTCGTCCTGAGCGGCTACCTGTTCTTCTGGGTCTTCGTCGGCATCGACCCGGGGCCGAAGCGTCCGCAGTACCCGATCCTCATCATCGCGCTGCTCGCGACCCTGGCGTTCCACGCGTTCTTCGGCGTCGCGGTGATGACCTCGGAGTCGATCTACGCGGTCGACTGGTTCCACGCGCTCGGCCAGACGAACGACACCGCGCTGCTCGCCGACCAGCACACCGGCGGCGGCATCGCGTGGGGCGCGTCCGAGCTCCCGATGGTGTTCGTCGCGCTGCTCGTGGTGCGGAACTGGGTGCGGTCGGACAAGCGCGACGCGAAGCGCCTCGACCGGCAGGCCGACCGCGACGGGGACGCCGAGCTGAAGGCGTACAACGAGCGCCTCGCCGCGATGAACGACCACGACTGACGCGCAGCCCGCAGTGTGCGAGGTCCCGCGCGGTGTGCGAGGTCGCGGGCGTCCCACACTCGTCGGAACCTCGCACGCTCCGAGCAGCACCTCGCACCGTGCGACCTGCGCGACCCGTGCGACCCGTGCGACCTGCGCGACCTCAGTCGCCGTGGACGATGCAGACCGCGTCGAGATCCAGCGCCGCCTCGAGCGCAGCGGAGATCCCGGACTCGCCGTCGGCACCCGCCGGTGTCACCGTGTCCACCCACCAGAGCGGCGTCGCCAGCGTCGGCGCATCGGGCAGGATCCGCTCGACCTCGTCGAGGGAGTCGACGCGCCGGACGCCGAGCACCGTGATGACCGGGTGCGTGGCGTCCCGGCACACCTGCATCATCGGGCCGTCGTCGAGCGCCCGGACACCCCAGGCCTCGTCGTGCAGGAGCAGGGCCTCGGCGACGTCGCGCGTCTCGACGGGTCCTCGGCAGAGCAGCGTGACGTCACGGGGCACCGTGACCGCCGAACGCACGGGATCCGGAGCCGCTGACGTGCCCGTCGAGGGTGCCCTCGTCGTGCGCCGGGTCGAGGGGTGCGCCGCCGACGAGCTGCAGGAACCGGTCCTCGTCGATGCGGTCGAGGAAGGACTCGAGGGCCTCCCACCCGTCGTCGAACCGGACGACGAGCCCGCCGCCGCCGAACGTCGACGTGGTGGTGCGTGGGGGCGGCCAGACGCCGTCGCGGTCCAGGAACTCCGCCGCCTCGGGCCCGACGACGACCGCGAGCGGCGACGGTTCGCCGTGCGACACGGCGCGCACCAGGTGGTCGGCGTCGCCGCGACGCTGCATGACGACGCCGAACACCGGCTCGACGTCCTCGGCGACACGGTGCACCGCGTCCAGCAGTGCGGCGGCGAGTGCCGGGTCGGCGCCTTCCTCGGGGATGGTCAGCACCGCGGACATCGTCTCCACGACGACCCCGTCCAGCAGGTGCGCCGTCATCGTGGCGGAGAAGCCCTCGCCCACGGCGTAGGAGGTCGAGATCGCCGGCGCCTCGTGCTTGGCGTACTGCGTGACGACCCAGCGGTCCCACGGGACCGTGAGCGGTTCGGCGGTCCCCCAGCGCGTCGGGCAGGTGCCCACGGTGTGGCACAGGGCCTCGATGGCGGAGCCGATGTCGACCGCACGGCCGGCGTGGTGTCGCAGGGTCAGGTCGATGCTGATCTGCCGCACCGAGTCGGTCGAGACCGGGTGCTGCGGCGACGGGGTGCCGACGAGTTCGGGGCCACGACGGACGAAGTCCTCGATGTCGGAGGCGGCGACCCCCGTACGGCCGTCCCGCAGCGTCCCGTCGGTGTCGGCGACGACCCACGCCGCGCCGTGTGCACCGAGTGCGTGTCGGAGGGCGGGGGTGACCGCTGCGCCGGGGCCGGTGCGGAGCACGACCATCCGGCCCGAGTCCGACGCCCGACGGAGCAGCGAAGCGAACGCCTCGGTCAGCCACACCACCGGCGAAGCGGACTCGACCACGATCGCGGGGCCGACCACGTCGTCGATGAGGGGATGCCTGACCATCCGGGTCCTCCTCGGGGTTCGCCTGTCGCTCGATCCACCTGGACGGTACACACGAGGACGACACCTGTCCGTCAGGCGGACGGGCTCACAGCGGAGACACGGGTGCGGGTCGGGAGGGACGGATCACGACCGTCCCGCGACGCACGGTGGTCACTCGGCTGGCTTCCAGCGGAGAATCCGCTAGGCTTGCTCCGTCCCGCTCAGCGGGGTGCGCGAGTGTAGTTCAATGGTAGAACTCCAGCTTCCCAAGCTGGTAGCGCGGGTTCGATTCCCGTCACTCGCTCCGAGGAGACCATCACCGGATCGCGTAGCGGTTCGCCGCTTCAGCAACGGCGCGCACGTAGTCCTCGTGGTGGTTGTACGACCCGACTGCGGCGACCCACCCGGCGTGGTCCCCGAGCACGTGCCCGTCCGCGCACAGGTAGGCCGCCGCGGTGGCCGCTGCATCGTCGAGGTCGTCCGGATCGGCCACCCCGTCGCCGTCCGCGTCGACGCCCCAGGTCCGCCAGGTCTCGGGGATGAACTGCATCGGACCGATCGCCCGGTCCCACCGCGGATCGCCGTCGAGCGACCCAGCGTCGGTGTCCGGGACGCGGTCGGTGTCGCCGCCGTCGAGCGCGATGCCGACGATGCGTGGGAGCGCCTTGCCGTCCGGGGTGAGCGTCCGCTGCCCGATCGTCCCGTGGTGCGTCTCGACCGCACCGATGCCGGCGAGGGTGGACCAGCCGAGCCCGCACCCGGGTGTGCGTGCCCGCTCGCGGAGCGCGGCGGCGGCGTAGGCACGCATGGCCGGCTCCGGGATGCCCGTCCGCGCGGCGCGGTCCGCGACCCACTCCCGGTCGGCGGTCACCGTCGTGGCAGGGCGCGACGCCGCCGCCGGCGTGGGCGAAGACGGAGCAGTGGCGGGAGTCGGCGCGACCGACGGGGCGGAGGTGGGCCGAGCCTCCAGACCGCTCGACGGCCGGAACCCGGCCGCGACCACCACGGCGAGCGCCGCAGCCACCACCGCTGCGCCCGTCCCGACGGCGAGGAAGCGCGCAATGCGCGAGTGTTCGCTCACGTGGTCTCCACGGAGCGGACGGCAGGCACGGTTCGGCTCGTCCGTCGAGCGCGCGCCTTGGCGACGAGGCCGTGTCGCGGACTCGCGAGCCACGCGAGCACGAAGAGCCCGGTCGCGACGAGCACGATGGTGCCGCCGACGGGGAGGTCGACGCTCCACGACAGGTACAGGCCGACGAGCGCGGACAGGGACCCGAGGGCCGGCGCGACCACCATCATCACGCCGAGCCGGTCGGTGAGCAGTCGAGCGGTGGCCGCCGGGGTCACGAGCAGGGCGAGGACGAGGACGTTCCCGATCGTCTGCACCGACAGCACGACGGCGAGCGTCACGAGGACGTAGAGCATGAGGTCCAGGGTGAACACCCGGAGGCCGAGGGCACGGGCGGACTCCCGGTCGAGGCCCACCGCGACGAACTCCTTGCCGAGCAGCAGCAGGACCACGACGATGGCGGCACCGCCGACGAGCACGGTGACGACGTCGGAGTCCGGGATGCCGGTGATCGACCCGAACAGGAACTGCTGCAGCGAGCCCGCGTACCCGGGGGCCCGGCTGATCACGACGATCCCGAGTGCGAACGCGGCAGCGAAGAGGATGCCGATCACGCTGTCCTCCTTGAGCCTGCGGTTCTGTGCGATGACCGCGACGAGCACCGAGGTGACGACCCCGGCGATCGCTCCGCCGAGCACGAGGTCGCCGTTCAGGACGAACGCGACCGCGAGCCCGGGGAAGACGGCGTGCGCGACGGCGTCCCCGATGAACGCCATGCCGCGCAGGACGACGTGCGCGCCGACGATGCCGCACACGAGGCTCGACGCCACGGCGACGACGAGGGCCTTCGCGAGGAACCGCAGGTCGGGGTTGACGAGGTCGTGCAGGAAGTCGAGCGGGGTCAGCATCAGGCCACCTCCCCGAACGACGCCTGCCAGCCGACGGCGGCGGTGACCTCGGCCGGCGGTCCGTCGGCGAGCACGCGCCGGTCGATCAGCAGGAGTCGGTCGCACGAGCGCACCGCGTCGGTGAGGTGGTGCGTGGTCATGAGGACGGCGTGCCCCTCGTCGGCGAGGGCCCGCAGCAGCTCGGTGAGGAGTCGCTGCGTCGGGACGTCGAGCCCGGTGAACGGTTCGTCGAGCAGCAGCACCGCCGGGCCGAGTGCCAGGGCCCGGGCGACGAGCACGCGCTGCCGCTGCCCGCCGGACAGTTCGCCCACCGGTCGGTCGCGCAGTGCCGTGAGCCCGACCCGGTCGACGGCACGGTGCACGGCGCGCCAGTCGTGCTCCTTCGGCTGTCGGAGGAGCCCGACCTGCCGGACCCGTCCCGTCATCACGGCGCGTTCGACCGAGATCGGGAAGTCCCACGCGAACTCGTGGCGCTGCGGCACGTAGCCGATGGCGCCGTGCGTGCTGCCCGGCTTCGCGCCGAGGACCCGGAGCCGTCCCCCGGCGATCGGGACGAGTCCGAGGACGCTCCGGAGCAGCGTGGTCTTGCCGGCGCCGTTCGGACCGACGAGTCCCACGAACTCCCCGGTGCGGAGGGTCGTGGTGACGTCGGAGAGGACCTCGCGCCCGCCGAGCACGACCGAGACGCCGTCGACGAGGACGACGCCGTCGGGATCCACGACGTCGGGGGCCCCTGCACTGCGCCGCTCAGCCATCGGAGCCGCCCGCCGTGGTCACAACGCGCGCTCGTCGCCGTGCCCGAGCTCCCCGGACGGCGGCGACCACGATCACGACGAGCACCAGGACGAGCACGCCCGCACCCACTCCGATGCCGAGGACGCCGGCGTCGCTCAGCCCCGCCCCGGTCGTCGCCGTGGCGGCCGCGGTGGGCGTCGGCGATGCGGACGTCCCGGTCCACCGAGCCGCGAACGCTTCGTCCGTGCTCGTCGTGTCCCCGACGGCGAACCGCACGGGCTCGGTGTCGGTCGCGGTGCTGCCGTCGCGGAGCGTCGACCGGATCTCCATGTCGACGAGGTACACGCCGGGCTTCGTGAACACCCAGTTCGCGTGCGTGTGGCTGTTCACGTCCACGAAGAGGTCCTGCGGCAGCTGCGCCGCGGAGTCCCAGAGCACCTGGGGTGCGCCGAGCGATCCGCTCTGCAGGTACACGACCAGGTCGCCGGGGCCCTGGACGCCGTGCAGCGACATCGTGACGCCGTCCCGCATGACCTCCATCGCCGCGGGGTCCTGCGTGTTCCACCCCACCCAGACGACGCCGCTCTGCTGGGTCTGCGGGATCACCGACACCTCGGTGCCGGGCGCCGTGTGCAGGAAGTCGTAGGTGGGGTCGTCCGGGACCGCCAGGCGTGCGGCGTCGGTGACGTGCAGGACGGCGTCCGAGGGTGCGCGCCACTCGGCGTCGGGGCTGACCCCGGAGTGCACCTGCAGGGTCCACTTCCCGTCCTGCCACCGCGGGCCGATGTCGATGTGTCCGTCGTCGAAGACCCGGTGGTCGGTGACCGTGGGCTCCGAGGCGGACAGGGTCTGCTGCAGCGGGTCCGTCGCGGCGGTCGCGGCGGTCGGCGCGAGCGGTGCGACGAGGGCGACGGCCACGAGGGCGGGCAGGGCGCGCAGCACGGTGCGTCGGATCGGTGTTCGGGATCGCATGGGTCTCTCAGGTCAGGCAGTCGTGGAGCGAGCGCGCGTTGAAGCGCATCATCTGGACGTAGGAGTGGACGTCGGGGCCGAAGGTGTCGCCGTAGATGCGGCACACGGCGACGCCCTGTTCGACGGCCACCGAGGTGAGGGTCGACGACCGGGCGGCGAGGTTCGGTTCGAGGAACACCGCGGGGATGTGCAGGGAGCGGATCGTCTGCGCGAGCCGCTGCCGGTCGGCCAGGCTCGGCTCGGACGCCGGGTTCGGGGTGACGAACCCGGAGACGCGCATGCCGTACGCCTTGGCCAGGTAGGCGAACGCGTCGTGCGTCGTGACGAGGTGCCGCCGGTTCGTCGGGATCGCCGCGATGGTCGTGCGGACCTCGTCGTCGAGCCGGGTCAGGGTGTCGAGGTACCGTGCTGCGTTCCGCCGGTAGTCGTCGGCGTGCCGCGGGTCCTTCGCCGCGAGGGTGTCCCGGATCACCTTGACGTACGCCTGGACGTTCCGGACGTCCTGCCAGAGGTGCGGGTCGATGGACCCGTGCACGTGCACGCCGAGGACCGCCTGGGGCAGCTGGTAGACCTGCTGCCCCGAGCGGCCGAGGAACCGGAAGCCCGGGCCGGCGGGGATCGGCTTGAGCGCCGTGTTCGGCACCGAGACCACCGCGGTCGCCGGATCGTCGTGCCGGACCTCGTCGCTGCCGTCCTTCCCCGTCCGCTCCGACCGCAGGCTGAACCGGTCGCCGGCGGCCCCGTCGAGGTCGACCGCGATGTCGGCGTGCCCGGAGTCGAGCACGGCGTCCGTCCGACCCCGGACCGTCGACGGGTCCACACCGACCGCGAACCGGACCGTCGTCGTACCGAGGTCGACCGCGCCGGAGGAGTCGTCCCTCCGGAGCGAGGCCCTGAGGTGCAGCGCGTAGACACCGGGCTCCGTGAACGCCCAGCTCAGGTGCGTGTGCGCGTCGGGCGGCAGCGTCGCGGTGTCGTCCCGGTCGTCGCCGTCCCGCGGGCTGAACAGCACGTCGGTGTCCCCGAACGTGCCGGTCAGGTAGGCGGTGAGCTCGCCGGGTCCGTCGAGTCCCGTCGCCCGCAGCTGCACCTCCGACGACCGGTCGGCCCCGAATCCGGTGCCGCTGCCCTCGACGCGGAGTCCCAGCCAGATCGTGTCGAGGGAGACGTCCTCGACGAGCGGGATGACGTCGGACGCGTACTTCGTCGACGCCTCGGCGATGCTCACCTCCGTCGCATCCGGCCGCAGGTTGGCGTCGAGCGCCTTGATGACGTCGTGCTCCTCGAGCAGCAGGTAGTTGCTGAACGCCAGGTCGGCGTAGGCGACGTCGCGCACGTTCCGGAGACTCGGCTCGTACGTGTGCGAGTCCGCGTCGTCCGGCACGATCGAGCGCACCTGGACGCGGTCGCCGCCGACGTTCCGGACCAGGTCGGCGAGGACCCCGGTGGTCGTGACGACGCGGACGCGCCCGTCCGACGTCGAGGACAGGGCGCCGCTCGGCGTGCACCCGGCCAGGAGGCCCGCCACGGCCGTGGTGGCGACCGTCACCGCCCACAGACGGCCGATCCGCCTGCTCGCACCGCGCCTCCAGGCCGGCTCGCCCCCGCGTCGGCGACGGGCGGTCATGCCGACGGCCCGCGTCGACGGGACAGGAACCAGGTGGCGGTGCTGCCGGCGCCACCGGCGCCGAGCACGCCGCCGAACCCGATGACGGCGAGCACCCACGTCGGGGTGTCCGGGGCGCCGGATCCGTCAGCCGCCCGGTCGCGCTGCACCGGTCGGATGCCGCCGGCCGTGGTGCCGCCGCCCTGGTCGGCGGCCGGGTCGTCCACGTCCGCGACCGCCGGGACGGTGGAACCGAACGCCGGTGCGCAGTCGAGGTCCGCGGTCGCCGCGGCGGCTGCGCCCGAGCCGGCACCGGCGGACGGGTCCGCCCCGCCGACGACCACGGTGAGCGTCTGCCGGTCCGTGCTCGTCCCGCCCCCGGCGAGCGCCACCGTCTGCGTCATGTGCAGGCGGTACGTACCCTCGGCGGTGAAGCCCCAGTTGCCGTGCGCGTGCACGCCGAGCGGGATCGGGTAGGTGCCACCGGCGGAGAGGATGCGCTCCGGACTGCCGAACGCGGCCAACTCGTAGACCGTCACCGTCCCGGGACCGTCGACCGAGTCGAGACGCCACTGCACCGGGCTGCTCGCCTGCGCGGCGGTGATCTCCTCGGTGTTCCAGCCGAGCCACACCAGTGCCGGGTCCTGGGTCTGCGGGATCTGCCACGCCGGGCTGCCGGCCGCTCCGAGGAAGGAGAACGCCCCTCCGGGACTCGACACCTTCGCGGCGGGCTTCAGCCAGATCGTCGTGGCCGACGGCTCCCGCCAGGTCACGCCGCCCCGCGATCCGTCCTTCACGAGCGTGCGGAGCCTGCCGTCGACGATGCGGCTGCCGACGTCGACGTGTCCGCGGCTGATGACGGTCGTCCGAGCGGTGTCGGCGGCACCCGACGACCGGGTGGGCGCGGTGCACAGCTTGTCGACCATCGACGCGAGCGACGGAGCCGCTGCTGCCTGCCCGCTGTCGTCGGACGGGTCGTCGGTGGTCGTGCCGGCGGCCGAGCCCGTCGGCGTCCTGCCCGAGAAGCACGTCGTGGGGTCGACGTCCTGCACGGAGACGTTGCCGACGGCCACGGCGAGCACGAAGTCGTGCTGCATCGGGCTGCCGTCGGACGCGACCGCGCTGCGGGTCATCGCCATGCAGTAGACGCCCTCCGCCGAGAACGACCACGAGCCGTGCGCGTGCACGTCCTTGCCGATGACGAAGCTCCGCTTGCCGGCCGAGGCGAGGAGCACGTCCGGTTCGCCGAAGCCGACCTGCTGGTACAGGGTGAAGTCACCGACGGACGTCGGTCGGCCCTGGGCGTCCGGGTAGCCCTGCACGTCGTTCAGTGCCCACGTGACGCCGCCCTTCGTCGCACCACCGGGGAGTGACTCGGTGGACCACCCGGGCCAGAGGAGTCCGTCCTGCTGGGTCTGGTCGACCGCCCACGCCGGGCTGCCGGGGGCGCCGAGGAAGCCGTAGCCCGCCGGGACGGTGGTCTTCGCCGTCGGCAGGAGCTGCAGCACGGTCTTCCGGGTGTCCCGCCAGGTGGGCGTCGCTCGCTCGGTGGTGTCCTTCACGACGGTGTCGAGCGCACCGTTCCGCAGTCGGGAGGCCACGTCGACGTGTCCGTCGTTCAGCACGGTCGCGCCTGCACGGTTCGTCGCACCGTTCTCGAGGTAGACGTCCCCGTGGCTCGGTCCGGTGCCGCCGCCGGCGCCCCCGCTGCCGCCGTTGCCTCCGCCTCCGAGGTCCACGCCGTGCTGCCCGCGACTGCAGGTGGTGATCCTCGACAGGTCGATCCCGGAACCGTCGGCCGCCGGCCCGACCGCGAACGTCAGGGTGTCCGAACCGGTCGCGGTGCTGCCGTCGGTCAGCGTCGCGCGGTAGGTCAGCGGCACGCAGTAGACGCCGGGCTTCGAGAAGTACCACTGCAGCGTCCTGGTGGTCGACCGCACCGGGACGTCCATCGTGCGGGACCCGCCGATCGCGCTCGACAGCGACCCGTAGGTCTTCGCGCCGTCGTCACTGATCGCCGCCACGGTGCCGGGTCCGTCCACCGTGCCGATGCCGACGGTCACGTGCCGGTCGCGCACCGATGCCGGGTCGACGGCGTCGGTGCGGATCGCCACCGCGCCGCCGCCGTTCTGCACCGCTCGCCACTGTCCGGATCGGCCGTCGAGGGTCGCCCCGTGCAGGACGACGTCCTCGGGGTCACGGACGGACTCCGCGTCCGTGGGTCGCATGCCCGTCGTCGCGACGCTCCGGACGTTCGAGCCGTCGATGCCGAGGCCGAGCTGCGCGGACCCGTGGTCGAGTCGGGCCACCGTGCCGGTCGACGGCGGGGAGGGCAGCGCGGACGGCAGTCGCGGGACGTCCGCGGTGCCGCACGGCCGGACCTGCTGCAGGTCGACGTCGTCACCCACCGCGAAGGTGAGGTTCTGCGTAGCGCTCGTCCAGTGCCCGGAGGCCGTCCGCATCGTCGCCGTCATCGCGACGCAGTAGACGCCGGGCTTCGTGAACGCCCAGATGTTGTGCGAGTGGTCGTTCCCGCCGATCTCGAACGAGGTGGTCCCCTTCGCCGAGTCGAAGTACGTGCTGTTGCGTCCGCCCGAGGTGGCACCGAGCAGGAGCACCCGGGCAGCGGGGTCGACCGCACCGTCCCGCGTCACGCCGTCGAGCGAGATCCCGACCTTCGAGCCCATCAGCGACCGGTCCAGCGACTCGGTGCTCCACCCGGGCCAGACGTAGTCGCCCGAGCCGTTCGTCGAGCTCTGCGGGAAGTACCAGTACTCGGTGCCGACCGGTCCGATCGTCCGCATGTCCGTCGCCCCGGTCGGCGCCTGCACCCGCGCCGGGGGCGGCGTCCGGCCGATCACGACGTCGTCGAGCGACCACAGCGCACTGTCCAGGCCCCAGTGCAGTTCGCCGTCCGGCCCGAGGTAGGTACGGAGGTCGTGGTGCCCGGACGTGACGAGGTTCGCCGGCACGTCGCCGTCGTCGTCGCCGGGCTGCGCGCACGGTTGGACCGTCGCCGGCATCGCGCCCACCACGACCGTGTAGGTGGCCCGGGTCGAGAGGTCGGTCGCGGGCGTGCCCTTCGGCTCCTTCGTCCGCATCGTCTCGGCGATCGTGAGGCAGTACGTGCCCGGCTGTGTGAAGCTCCACGCCGGGGAGACCCCGTACTGGCCCGGGGCGGAGAGCATGTCGGCGCCGTGATCGTCGGCCGTCCAGACGGGCTTGATGGTCCGCACCGGCGGGTCCTGGTCCCAGTCGACGTCCGACCGGCTGACCGTCCAACCGGCTCCGGTGGCGTCCTCGAGTCGGTACGCACTGTCGAACGCCACCTTCGACGCGAGGTCGCCGTTGAGCTGCCCCGGCTGGGACTGCGTGTCGAACCCGAGCAGCGTCCCGCCCCGTGCCGTGTACTCGGCCGCCGGCTGGTCGGTCCCGTAGACGAGCTGCTCGCCGTTCCCGAAGTCCGCGTCGGACGCCGGCAGCGACCACGTGCCGTCCTGGCCGGGCGTCGGGACGTGCACGACGGCCTCGGACGCGGGACGCCAACTCGCGGCGGCGCTCGCGGGATCGGTCTTGTCGACGAGTCCGAGCCGCGCGGCGGTGGGCTTGCCGTCCGCCCCGAGGGTGAAGGTCGGGGTGACGGCGAGGTACCCGGAGTCGTGGACCACGGGGGCGCTGCTCGGGGCAGCGGCCGCGGGACCGGCCGCGACCACGCCGGCGGTCAGCGTGGCGACGAGGCCGAGGGAGAGGAGTGCAGAGGTGGTGCGGCGCACGAGCGCCCTTTCGTCTTCGCGGGTGGGAGAGATCGACGACGGCACGGGACCGAGCACGCACGGAGCGTGCTCGGTCCCGTGGCGGACCGGCTAGACGCCGGCCTTGACCGTGTAGGTCGTCGAACCGGCGGACTTGCCCTTGCCGGAGGCGCTGAAGGTGAGCTGGTACGTGCCCGCCTTGCTGAACACCCACTTTGCGTGCTGGTGGTAGGCCTCGTCGGAACCGCTCTCGACGGTGAAGGCGTGCGTCTTCGCGGCGTTGGTGAACCAGGCAGTGCCACCTTGGCTGATGCTGACCGTTCCGGTACCGGACTGCCCCGGAGCCGGGGTGTAGGCCACGGACTCGAGCTTCACCGTGACGGTGTTGCCCGCGACGAAGCCCAGGTCGCGGAGGTCCTCGTCCCCGGAGAACCCGGCGAAGGGCACACCACGGGCGTCGGCCTCGTCGTGGCTCTCGGGGAGGATGTAGCCCGTGCCGCTGGCGCCGCTGGTCGACGCGACCTTCAGCGTGTTCGCCGATGCGGCGACCCAGCCCGTGTCGTTGACGTTCGAGCCGAGCTTGAGCTGCGAGCCGTTCGCCGCGACGGACACGAAGTCGACGTGCCCGGAGCCCAGGTCCGCGGCGTTCGCGGGGGTGGACCCGAGTCCGACCGCGAGGGCTGCGAGGACGGCGACGGCCCCGCCTGCCAGCCCGACTCGGCGGCGTGCGCTGTGGGTGATCGTGTTGGTCATGAGGTGCTTTCTAGCTCTGGGTGATACTGATAACTGTTATCAGTTGCTGGGTACACTAGATCCACACTGAACAAGTACACAAGTCCGTGCCCGACCTCCGGGCGCATCGAGGAGACGAGGAACACGATGTCCGACACCAACGCCGCCCCTGAGTCCGAACACACCGTCGCCGAGCACGACGTCACCGAGCACGACCACGAGCACGACGGCGGCGAGCACGAGACCGTCCAGCACGGGGACCACGTGGATTTCCTGCACGACGGCCACCGCCACGCCCGCCACGCCGACCACTACGACGAGCACTGACGGATCGGGCATCCTGCCGCTCGGGTCCAGGCGCGCGCGGCAGGATGCCCCCATGCGTCGTTTGCTGCCCCTGGTCACCAGCTCCGTCGTCGCCGCACTCGCCCTCACCGGCTGTTCGGGTGCCGTCACGTCGGCAGCGAGCACGAGCGCCCGGACATCGACCCCGACGCAGACACCGACCCCCACCCCGGCCCCCATCGACGCGGCAGCGGTGGCCCGGGCGCAGCAGCAGCTCGGTGCCCTCGAGCGGCAGTACGACGCCACCGTGGGTGTCGTCGCGACGGACACCGGCACGGGCGAGTCCGTCACGTACAACCCGGACCGGCGGTTCGGGTACGCCTCGACCCTCAAGGCCTTCGCCGCCGCGCAGTTCCTCCGGTCCGTCCGGGGCGCCGACCGCGACGAGCTCGTGCACTGGACGACGGCGGACACGACGGCAGCGGGGTACTCCCCCGTCACGTCCCAGCACGTGACGGACGGGCTGACGTACACGCAGCTCGTCGACGCGGCGGTCCGGCAGAGCGACAACACCGCACTCAACCTCGTCCTGCAGCGCATCGGCGGCCCGGCGGGGCTCGACGACGCCCTCACCGCGCTCGGCGACACCACCACCGAGGTCGTGCACGACGAACCGGCGCTCAACACGATCGAACCGGGCAGCACCGACGACACCACGACCCCGGCGGCGTTCGCGGCGGACCTCGCGACGGTGTTCGACGGGCACACGCTGGACTCGGCGGACACGGCGCAGCTCACCGACTGGATGAGCGGCAACGCCACCGGCGAGACCCTGATCCGCGCCGGCGCACCCGAGGGGTGGACGGTGGCGGACAAGTCCGGCGGCGCGGGCGGCATCCGGAACGACGTCGCCCGGGTGACCCGTCCGGACGGCGACCCCATCGTGATCGCGGTGCTGACGACGAGGAACGACCCGGACGCGGAGTACGACGACGCCCTCGTCGCGAAGTCCGCCGCAACAGTCCTGCGGGTCTTCGCCGGACAGTGACAGCATGACCGGGTGAGCACCGAACCCTCCACGCACGTCGTCATCGGCGGTGGCGTCGTCGGCGCCGCGACCGCGTACGCCCTCACCGCCCGTGGCGAGCGCGTCCTGCTCGTCGAGCAGCACGAGCGCGGCCACCACCACGGGTCCTCGCACGGTGCGACGAGGATCTTCCGGCAGGGCTACGCCGACGCGGAGTACGTCGCGCTGACGACCCGCGCGCTCGCGTCGTGGGAAGCGCTCGAGGCAGCGGCGGGCACGGCCCTGGTCGAACGCACCGGCGCCGTCGACCACGGCCGCCCCGAGGTCGTCGACGCCATCGCCGCCGCGCTGTCGGACGCGGGCATCCCGCACGAGACCCTGACCCCGGAGGCCGCGGCGGCCCGCTGGCCCGGCATCGCCTTCGAGGGGCACGTCCTCGCCCATGCCTCCGCCGGACGGATCCGCTCCGCCGAGGCGATCGAGGTCTTCCTCACCCTCGCCGAGCGCACCGGCCTGGCGGAACTCCGGTTCGACACCCGGGTCACCGGGATCGCGGACCACGGCGACGCCGTGACCGTCGCGCTGTCCAGCGGCGGCGGAGCGCACGACGGCGAGCACGAGACCGTCCGCACCGAATCCGTGGTGGCCGCCGTGGGCTCCTGGGCCCCCACGCTGGTCGGCGACCTGCTCGCCGCACGCGGGGCGCGCCTCCCGGCCATCCGCGTCACCCAGGAGCAACCCGCCCACTTCCCCAGCCGCCTGCCGGACCAGGCGTGGCCGAGCTTCGTGCACTGGGCCGACGGCGACGACGTGTACGGGCTGCTCACCCCGGGCGAGGGCGTGAAGGTCGGGTTCCACGGCACCGGCCCCGTCGTCGACCCGGACCAGCGCGACCACACCCCCGTGCCCGCCGAGGCCGCCCGTCTGCAGGCGTACGTCGAGCGCTTCGTCCCCGGGGTGGACGCGTCGCGGCCGACGTTCATCAGCTGCCTGTACGACAACTCCCCCGACGAGGACTTCGTCATCGACCGGCGGGGCCCGATCACCGTCGCCACCGGGTTCTCCGGACACGGCTTCAAGTTCGCACCGGTGCTCGGCGAGCTGCTCGCCGACCTCGCGACCGGTGGGGCACCCCATCCGCGCTTCGCCCTGCCCGGGCTCCGTGACGGCGACCGGTAGCGTGTGCCCGTGCACGTCGTGATCGCTCCGGACTCGTTCAAGGGGACCGCCACGGCGGCCGCGATCGCATCGGCCCTCGCGGCCGGCTGGCAGGCCGAACGGCCGGACGACGCCGTGACCCTCGCGCCGATGGCCGACGGCGGCGAAGGGACCCTGGAGGCGTTCGCGACCGCGTTCCCCGCTGCCGTGCGGGTGCCGGTCACCGTGACCGGGCCCGCCGGCGACCCAGTCGACGCGTCCTGGCTGCGGCTGCCCGACGGCCGTGCCGTGGTCGAGCTCGCGGCGACGAGCGGGCTGCCGCTGATGCCCGCGCTGCAGCCGGAGACCGCCACCTCCCGCGGGTTCGGCGAGGCGATCGCCGCCGCGCTCGACGCCGGCGCGACCGGGCTCGTGCTCGGGATCGGCGGGAGTGCGTCGACGGACGGCGGACGGCCGGTGCTCGAAGCGTTGGGCTGGGACGGCCCCGGACTGCGCCCGCTCCCGCCCGGCGGCGTGACGGTGCTCACCGACGTGACGTCACCGCTGCTCGGCGCGGACGGTGCCGCCGCGGTGTTCGGGCCGCAGAAGGGGATCTCGCCCGACCGCATCGCGTGGTTCGACGCACGGCTCGCTGCGTGGGCGGGGTCCTTCCCGGGGATCGACCCGGCGACACCCGGAGCGGGTGCTGCCGGCGGTGTCGGCTTCGGGCTGCTGGCGTGGGGTGCGACGCTCGCACGCGGAGCGCACGGCGTCGCAGACGTCCTCGGGCTGCCGACGCTGCTGGCCGGCGCCGACGTGGTGATCACCGGCGAGGGACGCTTCGACGGGCAGTCCGCCGCCGGCAAGGTCCCGACCGTGGTGCGGACGCTGGTGGGGTCGCACGCGCCCGAGGCCCGCGCGATGCTCGTCGCGGGGGCGATCGACGCGCCGCTGACGGACTTCGCGGCCGGGGCCTCGCTCACGGTCATCGCGACACAGACGACCGGTGACCCGGACGACGCACTCCGCGACCCGCTGCGCTTCACCCGGATCGCCGGCCAGCGCCTCGCCCGGATGGCCTGAGCGCATTCCTGACCAGGGGGACCCCAACGGAACCCCCCACGCCTCGGAGCGCTCCAGCAGACTGGTGACGGGCCGGACCCGGCCCGAACGCACCCCCACGAGGAGAACATGCGCACCGTCAACGCGTACGCGGCACCGTCTGCCACCGAGCCGCTCGTCAAGACCACCATCACCCGTCGCGACCTCGGCCCGAACGACGTCGAGATCGACATCGCCTACGCCGGCATCTGCCACTCGGACATCCACACCGTCCGCGGCGAGTGGGGCGAGATCCAGTACCCGCAGGTCGTCGGCCACGAGATCGTCGGCCACGTCTCCGCCGTCGGCAGCGACGTCACCGAGCACCAGGTCGGCGACCGCGTCGGCGTCGGCTGCATGGTGAACTCCTGCGGCGAGTGCGAGAACTGCGTCAAGGGCGAGGAGCAGTACTGCCTCAAGGGCAACATCCAGACCTACGCGGGCGTCGACCCGGCCGACGGCAGCATCACCCAGGGCGGCTACTCGCAGGCCGTCGTGGTGAACGAGGACTTCGTCCTCCGCGTCCCCGAGTCGCTCGACATCGAGAAGGTCGCGCCGCTGCTCTGCGCCGGCATCACGCTGTACTCGCCGCTGCACCACTGGAACGCCGGCCCCGGCAAGAAGGTCGCGATCGTCGGCATGGGCGGCCTCGGCCACATGGGCGTCAAGATCGCCTCCGCGCTCGGCGCCGACGTCACCGTCCTGTCGCAGACCACGTCGAAGGAGGCCGACTCGCTCCGCTTCGGTGCTTCGGCGCACTACGCGACGAAGGACCCGGAGACGTTCGAGAAGCTCGCGAACTCCTTCGACCTCATCATCAACACGGTGTCCGCGAAGATCCCGATGGGCGCGTACATCGGCCTGCTCGCGGTCGACGGCACGATCGTGAACGTCGGCGCCCCGTCGGAGCCGCTCGAGGTCCCGGCCTTCGCCCTGATCGGTTCGCGCCGCAGCTGGGCCGGTTCCGCGATCGGCGGCATCCGGGAGACCCAGGAGATGCTGGACTTCTGCGCCGAGCACGGGATCCTGCCGGAGACCGAGCTCATCAGCGCCGACCAGATCAACGAGGCCTACGAGCGCGTCCTGTCGTCGGACGTCCGGTACCGCTTCGTGATCGACGCGGCCACGCTGGCGTAGTCCACGCCACACGAAGACGGGAGGCCCGTTGCCGGTCGGCAACGGGCCTCCCGTCTGCGGTGGACCGTCAGCCGACCTCGTCGCCGGAGGGCAGCGCGCCGCACCAATCCACGGACCCGGCGTCGACGCTCGCCTCCAACGCACCCGACGTCGCGTCGACGATGCTCACCAGCTCGCTCGTCGCCGACTTCGTCGCGACGGCGACGAACTGGCCGTTGGGGGATGGACAGACCGCGGTGACGCTCGCGTCGTCGGGGAGGGTCACCGCCAGCCTGGAGGCACGGCTCCCGTCCACACGCACGATCCGCTGGGCGAGGGTCCCGTCCGGCCGCACGTCCCCCACCACCCGCAGGTAGCTGTCGTCCGTCAGCTGGGCGATCCGCCCGAGGTACGGGGCGTCGGTGCTGCCTGCGGGGGCCTGCAGCGCGGTGCGCTTGCCGTCCGTCAGGTCGAGCCGGACGATGCCGGTGCCGGTCTCGACCACGGCGGTGGTGCCGGTGCCGACGAAGCCGTGCAGGTAGGTGGCGCTGCCGAGCCGAACGGGGTCGGTCCGGCCGCTCATGTCGACGAGCACGAGGTCGTCGCTGCCGGTCCGGACGAGAGCGCTCTCGGTGCGGGGCACGTACGCCCACTGTCCCACCGTCATCGGGACCGCCCCCGTCATCGGCTTGCCGTCCCCGGCGATCGCGGTCGGCAGGTGCGTGCCGGTCATGTCGACGACGTACAGGCCGACGTTCCGGGACTGCCCGGTCGTGGTGTCGGCGTACTCGAACCCGAACGACGCGCCGTCGTCCGCCGCGTGCAGCGCGGTCACCCGGCCCTCGGCCGTGGGCAGGGTGAGGTGTTCGACGGGGGCGTCCTCGTCCTGCACCCCGCCGGCCAGGGGGACGATGTCCACGGAAGACCCGGCGTCCGTGCCGCTCACGACCACGAGCGACCGGCCGAGCGGCGTGTACTCGGAGATGCCGGTGGCCTCGTAGACGGTCGTCGCTCCACCGGCGTCGAGGGACCGGCGGACGATGCGGTCCTTCGCGCCGCCCGAACCCGGGACGAGCGCGAGGACGTCGGTGCTGCCCGTCCGGATCGACGTCCGCAACTCGGAGGTCGCCCGCTGCCCGGGAGCCCGGACGCCCGACACGGTGACGGTGTAGTCCCGGTCGTACGCCAGGGGCCCGGCGAACTCGACGGCGATCGTGTTCCCGCTCGAGGTCACGGTGTGCGCGGCGGCCGGGCTCACCCGGACGTCGGCGGCGGACACCCGCTGCAGGGCCTGGTTCGCGGTCAGGATCACCCGCTGCGCCGGCCGGGAGACCAGTCCGGTCGCGTCGTAGCTGACGTCGCGGAGCCGAGGTCCCTGCTGCGATCCCACGACGGCCGCGGCCGCGCCGACGACGACGAGCACCAGGACGGTGGCGACGAGTCGGCGGCGGAAGCGGTTCCGGGGGCGGCGGCGGCGCGTCAGCTCGTCAGGACCCGGTCCCGTCTCAGTACTCATACGGGTCCTCGGGCTGCGCGATCTTCTTGACCGTCGCCGCCCTGATGACGATCCGGGCGTCGGCCGACTGGTCGGGGTTGGCGGCGAGCGCTCCGGTCACGGTGACCCACTGGTCCTCGTCGGGAACGGCCCCGTCGGTGACGACACCGAGCCCGACCGGTTGGGCGTCCACCGCGCAGCAGCTGATCACGAACCGGGTCAGCGTGAACGAGCCGTCGGCGCCGGGCACCACGAACCCGGAGAGCCGCACCCGCTTGCCGACGAGCGACGAGGTGTCCGTGGTCTGCCGGATGAGCGCCGCCCAGTCCTTCACGCCGTACTGCGACGTGTCGACCGAGCCGGAGCCGAGCAGGGACACGGCGGCCTCGGAGCCGGTGGCGTTCGACAGCGTCGCCGAGTCCACGCTCCGCTGCTGGGCGGTGCGGGCGGACAGCGTCGTCGGGGGCAGGACCAGCATGGCGGCGGTGACCCCGATCGTGACGAGCGCCGCCACCCCGCCGAGGACGATCCGTGTGACGCGGGTGGCGCCTCCCGGCCGTTCCTCGTGGTCGTCGTCGTGGTCGTGGCCGTGTCCGCGCGCCACGACCACCAGGCCGGCCACCGACGCGGGCACCGCGACGGCCGCGAGGACGATCGTGAACACCGAGTACCGCGGGTTGATGTACAGGTCGAGGTGTCCGGCGAGGGCGAGCCACAGCGTGCAGAGCGCCACCGCGAGCACCGACCCGAGGCCGAGGTACGCGGGCAGGCGCGACTCAGACGAGGACATTCATCACCAACCCGACGGTCGCGGCGAACAGGACGCAGACGACGGCGAGCAGCACCAGGAAGCGCGCGCGGAACGTCGTCCGGAGCAGGGCGATCATCTTCACGTCGATGATCGGTCCGATGATGAGGAACGCGGTGATCGACCCCGGCAGGAACGTCGACGCGAACGACAGCGCGAAGAACGCGTCCACGTTCGAGCACAGCGACACCGTCATCGCCAGGAGCATCATCGCCGCGACCGACAGCACCGGGTTCGCACCGATCGCCACGAGGGTGGACCGGGGCACGGCGACCTGGATCGCGGCGGCGAGGCCGGCGCCGACGAACAGTGCCGGCATCATCGTGGCCGTCTCGCCGCCGAACTGCGCGGCACTGTCCCGCCAGCGGTTCCGCGAGCGCGGGGCGCCGATCGCCGCGCGGCACCGGGCCTCGAAGGCGGGGAGGAGCAGGTCGGCCGGGCGGCGGTGGGCGGCGACGATCCAGCCGACGAGGTTGGCGACCACGAACCCGCCGACGATGCGCACCGGCAGGATCCAGCCCGACCAGCCGAAGGCCTGCGCGGTGCTGATGATGACGAGCGGGTTGAGGATCGGGGCGGCGACCAGGAAGGTGACCGCTTCGGCGGGGGTGAAGCCGCGCA
Source organism: Curtobacterium sp. SP.BCo (assembly GCF_051903265.1). GTDB lineage: Bacteria > Actinomycetota > Actinomycetes > Actinomycetales > Microbacteriaceae > Curtobacterium. Next base: position 993,612 of record NZ_CP194337.1, on the reverse strand, counting down.
TCATGAGGCCGCGGGCGAGCGGCACGTTCCCGCACTCGCACACCGGGAAGAGCATGCCGATCAGGGAGATCACCGCCCGGCGCGGGATCGGTCGCTGCGGCAGGACCTTCTCGAGTGCCCCGACCGGCACCCAGACCTCGACGACGATGGACAGGACGATGCCGAGCACCACGAACGGCAGGGACTCCACGACGACGCTGATCGCCAGCGTGAGGAAGTCCTGCACGACGTTCGGCAGCCCCGCGGAGCCGACGGCCGGGGAGAGCAGCCGGATCCCGAGGAGGACGACGACGGCGAGCAGCACGAGGCCCGGGCCGGTGAGGGCTCGGGAGCGCTGCTGCTGCGGCGGCCGGGTGGTCGTCGTCACCGGGCAAGGATAGGCGACGAGCGTTGCTGCGCGGGTGTGGCGCGGCGCGGGGTGGCGTGCGCAGCGTGCGAGGCGCGCGCAGTGTGCGAGGTTCCGGTTACGGTGCGGCCCTGCGAGCCTCGCACCGTGGTCGGGACCTCGCACCATGCAGGCGAACCCTCGCACCGTGGTCGAGCCACGGCGCGGGCAGGCGCGGCGCGGGGCGGCGCGCGCGCCGTGCGAGGCATGCGCAGCGTGCGAGGTTCCGGCTACGGTGCGGCCCTGCGAGCCTCGCACCGTGGTCGGGACCTCGCACCATGCAGGCGAACCCTCGCACCGTGGTCGAACCCGCGCACCGTGCGACCCCGCGCACCGTGCGACCCCGCGCACCGTGCGACCCCGCGGCACGCCCGGCACGCACCCGCGTCCGGCACGCCCGGCACGCACCCAGCGCCCGGGTCAGCCCGCTGCGAGCCCGTCGAGGTGTCGGTCGAGCACGTCGATCGCCCAGTCGCCGGACTCCCCGGGCGCGAGCCGCGCGACGTGCATCGCGAGCCCGTCGAGCAGCGCGTGCAACCGGCAGGCCTCGTACTCCCGGTCCGCAGCGGGGACCCCGACGAGTCCGAGGATCTCCTCGCTCCACTCCCGCATCTCGGCGACGACCCGGTCGAGCGCCGGCCGGAGTTCGGCGTCGGTGAGGGCGGCGTTCCCGAGCGCCAGGTACACGTCGAGCTCGATGACCCGCTCCTCGTCGAGGGGCAGCAGCTCGAGCAGGATCCGGTGCGCGCGCTCACGGGCGGGCAGGTCGGCGGAGATGGCCTCGATCCGCTCCCGGGTGCGGTCGAACACGAGCGTGATGGTGTGCTCGCGCATGCTCGACTGCGTGGGGAAGACGTAGCGCACGGTGCTCGGCGGGAGTCCTGCCTCGGCGGCGACGTTCCGCACGCTCAGGGCCCCGAGGCCGTCACGGGCGAGCACGCGGCAGGCGCCCTCGGACACGGTGCGGCGCCGTTCCTCGACGTCGATGCTCCGGGCCATGCACCCATACTCGCACAACTGTGCTACTGTCATAGTCGCACACTCGTACGACTATCGGAGGGAGTCCACCGTGGCATGGGTCATCCTGGTGCTGTCCGGCGTGCTCGAGGCCGTCTGGGCCACCGCACTGAGCGCGTCGAACGGCTTCAAGAAGGTCGTCCCGACCATCGTGTTCGTCGCCGGCATGGCGCTGAGCATGGTCGGTCTGGCGTTCGCGATGAAGGAGATCCCGGTCGGCACCGCGTACGCGGTGTGGGTCGGCATCGGCGCGTCACTGACCGTGATCGTGGCGATCCTCCGGAAGCAGGAGGCCGCCTCGTTCGCACGGATCGCCCTCGTGCTCGGGCTCGTCGCCTGCGTCGTCGGCCTGAAGGTGGTGAGCTGAGGTGGCGTGGATCGTCCTGTTCGTCAGCGCCGCCCTCGAGACCGTCTGGGCGACGGCCCTCGGCGAGAGCGACGGGTTCACCGTGCTCCGCCCGACGATCGTGTTCGCGGTCACCATCGTGGTGAGCCTCGTCGCGTTCGGGTACGTCCTGAAGCACATCCCGATCAGCACGGCGTACGCGGTCTGGACCGGCACCGGTGCCGCGCTGACCGTGCTGTGGGGCATGGCGACGGGCACCGAATCGGTCACCGTCCTGCGCCTGCTGTTCATCGCCGGGATCGTCGGCTGCGTCGTCGGCCTCAAGCTGGTACCCGCTCGCCCCGTGTCGGCATCCCGAGACTCGGCCCCGCGGACAGGTTCGCGCGACGTGGACGCGCATTCCGTCCGCTGACCCGAGGCTCGGCGCCGCGGCGAACGTGACGCGCACCGAGACGGACGGGAGGCGCGGTGCCAGCTGGCACCGCGCCTCCCGTCCGGGGTGGTCGCGACCACCCCGCATCGTGAGCAGGAATGGTCGGGTCACGGACCGCGACCCGACCACTTCTGCTCACGAAGTGGGCACGCGCCGCACGACGTGCGCACGTGCGCACGTGCGCGAGTGCGCGGTGCGCCCGTGCGCACGTGCGTCAGACCGACGCGCCCGTCCACTCGTCCTCGGCGGCGACGTGCGCTGCCCCGGCAGCACCGGCCGCGAGCGCAGCAGCAGCCCGCGCCGCGTGCGACGGCGGGTCGGACGGCACATCCGCCGGACGCCCCTCGTCGTTGATCTTCCGGAGCTCCGGGACGATCTCACCGGCGAGGATGTCGATCTGCTCGAGGACCGTCTTGAGCGGCAGCCCCGCGTGGTCGACGAGGAACAGCTGCCGCTGGTAGTGCCCGACGCTGTCCTTCATGGCGGCGTACCGGTCGATGACCTGCTGCGGCGATCCCACCGTGAGCGGGGTCTGCCGCGTGAAGTCCTCCATGGAGGGGCCGTGACCGTACACCGGCGCGTTGTCGAAGTACGGGCGGAACTCGTCGACGGCGTCCTGCGAGTTCTTCCGCGCGAAGAACTGCCCGCCGAGGCCGACGATCGCCTGGTCCGCGCGGCCGTGCCCGTAGTGCTCGAACCGCTGGCGGTACAGTCCGACCATCTGCGCGGTGTGCTCGATCGGCCAGAAGATGTTGTTGTGGAAGAAGCCGTCGCCGTAGTAGGCGGCCTGCTCGGCGATCTCGGGCGTCCTGATGGAGCCGTGCCACACGAACGGCGGGACCCCGTCGAGCGGACGCGGGGTGGAGGTGAAGCCCTGCAGCGGCGTGCGGAACTTGCCCTGCCAGTTGACGACCTCGTTCTCCCAGAGCTGGCGGACCAGCGCGTAGTTCTCGATCGCCAGGTTGACGCCCTGCCGGATGTCCTGCCCGAACCACGGGTAGACCGGGCCGGTGTTGCCACGGCCCATCATGAGGTCCATGCGGCCGTCGGAGATGACCTGGAGCATGGCGTACTCCTCGGCGATGCGCACCGGGTCGTTCGTCGTGATCAGGGTCGTCGACGTCGAGAGCGTGATGTGCTTCGTGCGTCCGGCGAGGTAGCCGAGCATCGTGGTCGGCGACGATGCCACGAAGGGCGGGTTGTGGTGCTCACCGGTGGCGAAGACGTCGAGGCCGGCCTGGTCGGCGTGCTCGGCGATCGTCAGGATGTCGCGGACCCGCTGGGTGTCGTCGGGGGTGGTCCCGGTCGTCGGGTCGGTCGTGACGTCACTGACCGTGAAGATGCCGAACTGCATGATGCGCCGCCTTTCGCGTTTTCGATGCGTTTGCATCGACTTGCTCGGTACAACGTACCGCAGGCGAGCGCATTCCCGACAGGGGCTAGGCCGCTGCGTCGTCCTCCAGCACCCGGTTGCGCAGCACCTTCGACTCCCGCCAGAGCATGTACGCGCCCGTCCACACGAACATGATCGCCACGAGGGCCAGACACGGGAACAGGAACACGAAGTCGAGCGTCGTGCCGATCGGCGGCGCCCCCGGCATCGCCGAGCGGAGCGCCGGGAACGACAGCAGCGTCGCGCTCAACCAGATGACGTTCGCGAACTCGAGCTTCCGCCGGAGGATCGCGCTGCCGATCGTCACCACGGCCATCAGCGTCGTGAACAGGATCGCGAGGATGTAGAACGACACGATCACGACGCTCAGGGTGTCGCGGTGCCCGTCGATCTGCATCGGCACGAGCGTGCGGTCGCTCTGCTGCTCGCTCGCACTCCGCACGGCGTTCATCACCCAGGGCCGGGCCGAGTTCGACATGTCGACACGGAACGGCACGGCCTCGCCGGAGTCGTCGTTCTGGACGCTCAGCTGGAAGTTCGCGAACGGCTGGTCGAACGGGTACGAGGTGTCGCCGCGGTCGAGGGTCAGCGTCAGCGAGGTCGCGTCCACCACCGACTGCCCCGGGAACGTCACGACGCTCGTGGTCACGCCGCCGCTCGACACCTCGATGCGGAGCGGCTTCGAGATCTCGCCGGCCTTCTCGCCCGTGAACGAGCCGTGCGGGATCGGCAGGACGTTCGCCTGCATGACCCGGTTCGACAGGTCGACGTCCTGCACGCTCATCCGGAGGGTCATGTAGTTGCCGGAGGCGCTGTTCGACCCGCTGACCGGGACCTCGGTCGTGGTCTTCAACGCGCCGGAGAGCCCGATCACCACGTAGTACACGGCGAGGAGCACCACCGCCACGAGCAGGATCAGCGGCGCCGGGTTCCTGCGGGTGCGCTTGGCTTCGGGGGCGCCGGTGGGGGCGTCGGTCGTCTGCGTCATCGGTTGCTCCCGGACGGTGGATCGGAGGTGGGCTGGTTCGGGTCGTCCGCGCGGTCGGCGCGGTCCGGACTGGAGGCGCGGCTCGCCTCCGGTGGGCCGGTCCCGGACGGCGAGGCGGTCGCCGGAGCGGCGGGGCCGCCGGCCGCGCGTCGGCCCGCCACGGTCGCGGCGAGCGCGAACAGCAGCATCGCGAGGAGCGGCACCATCGCGCCAGGGAACTCGGTGGCGTTGAACGTGGTGATCTGGGCGGCCAGCTGGGACGCCTCGGTCTCGCCCTTCGCGACCGCGGTGGTGACGGTGACCGCGTTCGCCTGGGAGGCCCGGTTCGACGCGAGGGAGATCTGCTGCACCGCGGTGTCCGGAGCGTTGACCGGGTCGGCGTACACGCGGACGTCGACGTCGGCCTGCTGCCCGGGGTCGAGCGGGATCATGCACGAGAACGAGGTGGTGGCGACGGAGCAGCCCAGCGGTTGGTCGTCGACCTGGACGTCGACGTTCCGGTAGACCATGCCGGTCGACATCCGGGCCTGGAACGTGACCGCGACCGTCGCCCCGGACGCGTTCGGGCCGAGGGTGCCGCGCATGTCCGCTGCCGTGCCGGGCATGATGCGCTGGGTGCCGAAGCGGAACTCCATCGGCATCGCGCCGTCGTTCGTCTGGTCGTCGCCGGCCCCGTCCGTCCCGGAGCCGTTGCCGGTGCCGTTACCTGGGGTCGGGTTCGTCCCGGCTCCACCCGATCCACCCGATCCACCCGTCGACGGGGACGCGCCGCTCCCTCCGGCTGCACCACCGGAGGAGCCGCCGCCGGGCGATCCCGCTCCGGCGCCAGTGCTGCCACCGGTACCGCCCGCGGAACCGACGGGACCACCTGCGGAGCCGGAGCCGGTGCCGGGGACGCCAGCAGCGCCTCCCGGCCCGGTCGGCTGCGTCGGGGGCAGCGGCGCCAGCGGGGGTGCCGGCTTCGTGATGCGGAAGGCGACGGTCGTCGGCTCCGACCGGAGCCCGCCGAACGCCTGCGTCGCCGCGAGGACGACGGACCCGCTGCGGAACGCTCCCGGCTCGCAGGCCCAGCGTCCTCGGGCGTCGGCCGTGGCGACGCACACCCCGACCGCGCCGTCGTCGGTCGTCACCGTGACCGTCGCGCCCGACACCGCTCCGACCCCGGAGATGCCCGGACGCCGATCGGTCGTCGACGACCCCGCGACGGGTGTGCGGAAGGCGAGGGCTCCGAGCGGGACGACCTCGAGCGTGGAGGTCGTGGACACCGGGCTGTCCGGGTCGGTGCTCGACGTCGCGGTCGCCGTCACCGCGTAGGTCGTGCCCGGGGCGGTCCCGGAGGGTGCGGCACCGGTCACCGTCACCCGGACGCTCGCCCCGGGGTCGAGCGCACCGAGCGCGATCCCGCCGCCGAGCGTGGCGCACTCGACCGCTGCGTCGTCCACGGTGCAGGCGCTCGTCGGCAGTCCGCCGGTGTCCACGGCGAGCGTCGTCGCCCGCGAGGCTCCCGGCCCCGGGTTCTCCACCACGATCGTCCTCGTGACCGGACGCGTCGGCAGGAGCTCCGTCGGACCGGACTGCGTGACCGACAGGGCTGCGGGGGCGAGGACGGTGAAGGTGCTCGTCGCCGTGGCCGTGTTCCCGTACTGGTCGGTCTCGTCGACGCGGACGGTGTGCGTCCCGACGTCGGGCGGCGAGGCGAGCGACGCGGACCACGTCGTCGCCTGGTCAAGCGGGACGTCGAGCACCTGCGTGCCGTCGAGCCGGACGACCACTCCGGTGCCCGCGACCTTCGTGCCCTGCACCGAGGTCGGAGCCACGATCGACTCAGCACCGTCCGCCGGCGAGGTGATCGTGGGCGCTCCGAGCGGGGCGATGTCGACCGCGTACGTCCCGGACTCGACGTTCTGGATGGTCGACGTTCCGGTCACCCGTTGCGGAGCCTCCGCGGCAGGGTCGATCGTCAGCGTGATGGCGACCTGGTTGTTCGCACCCCACAACCCGCTGAACTGACAGTCCGCCTGCGTGCCCCCGTCGATCGGCACGCAGGTGAACGGGAGCAAGCCGGGACCGGGGATGGACTGGGCCTGCGTGATGGTCGTCGACGGGGGCGCGTCGATGATCCACGCCCCGGTGCCGGATGACTGGTTCTGCACGACCGCTTGCACCGAGCTGCCGGGAACACCGCGCGGGACGGCACCGATCTGGGTCATCGCCGAGGCGGACGCCGCAGGGACGAGCACGGAGGCCGCGACCAGCAGCACGCCGAGCGCAGCGGCGATCACGCCACGTGCTCGGCTCGTTCGCGCCGCGGTGTGCTGCACCCGCATGGTTCCCCGTCCACGGCGGGTCCCTGGTCCGCCGACCTGGACGACGCTAGTCGTCGATCGGCGCGAGGTCCGGACGCGTTACCGGGATGTGATCGTGACCGTTGCGGTGCTCACCGCTCGGACGGGATCGCCTCGGTGTCCGTCCGCGCCGCGTGGTGCATGCCGTCCGCGATCCACACGATCGTCACGACCGCCAGGACACTCGCGCTCGAGGCCATCCGTCCGGCGACCAGGATCGCGGCGTGGTCGTGCCCGCCGCCCGCGACCCCGTAGACGAGCGCTCCGACACCGACCAGGAACGTCACCCCCGTCGCGACGAGGAGCACACCGGTCACCACTCGCCGAGGACCACGTCGGCCGTCACGGTCGCCGCGCTCCCCCCGGTCGACCCGCGGCCCGAACGCCCGGACGAGTCCGAGCCAGAACAACGCGATCGCGCACGCGCCGACGATGTCGCTCACCCGGTGCCAGCCGTAGACCACGGTCTGGTTCGCGACGAAGACCGCGTAGGCGACGCCGACGAGCGTGACGACCGGGCGGAAGCGACGAGGGGTGACCATGAGCACGGCGAACAGCGCCGCCAGGGCGATCGTCGCGTGCCCGGACGGGAACGAGTTCGGCGTCGTCGACTCGGCGATCTCCGGGCGCTCGGCGATACGCTTGACGAGCGTCGAGGTGGCTGCCGACGCGAGCACCACGACGCCCGCCCCGAGCCCCACCGCGAGCCGCCGCCGTGCGAACGCGACGGCGGCGATCACGACCACGAGCAACAGGATCACCGGCACCGAGATGACGTTGAGTGCAGTGTCCGACCCGAACAGGTCGGACTCCCGGACCCCGCCGAGCGCGGCGTCCTCGACCCGCTGCCCCACCGGCGTCAACACCGCCACCGCGTAGACGAGAGGCACGATCACGAACCCCAGAGCCGCCAACACGCCCCACCGCACCCGCCGCGAGACGCTCGGTCCACGCGACTCCGGTGCGTTGCGTTCGGGCGTTCGAGTCACCGGACTGGTCCTCCTCGGGGTGCTGGTCGTGGGCCTCGTCACGCGCCTGGTGACGCGCGTGCGATTCGGAGGCTCGGGGTCCGACACGATACCGTTGGACCGCCGGTCGGAGCCTGGGAACGCACCGATCGGGCTCGCGCGGGTGACGGCACCGGCGCGCACCGCCGGACCGACGCACACCGTGTCGGCTGCGTACGAGGAGGAAACCGAAGTGGCCATCAAGGAACCGAGCATCACCGCTTCGCCGAACCGGGGTCTCGCGCTGACCGTCGGCACGGTCCTGTTCGTCTGGGGCATCCTCGGCTTCTTCTTCGCGGCCGATGGCGACCCGGGCTTCTTCAGCCGCAAGGGCGGCATGCTCTGGAACGCCTTCGGCGTGAACCCGGCGCTCGCACTCCTGTGGGTCCTGCTCGCAGCGGTGCTCTTCATCGTCGGACTCGGCAACACGATCGGGTCCCGCAACGCGAACATCCTCGTCGGCGCCGTCCTCGTCGTGGTCGCGGTCTACGGCTTCGTGTTCGTGAACACCTCGGCCAACGTCTTCGCCCTCAACACCACGGACAACGTCTTCCACGCGATCGTCGGGGTCATCCTGCTGCTGACCGCGTTCGGCGCCGACAAGGAGAACATCCGCGCGCTGCGGGCACCTGCCGCACGCGCCTGACGCGCACGCTCCGTCCTCGACACCCCGTCGGCCCCGTGGCCGGCGGGGTGTCGTCGTCCGCGGGTCGGTCCTCGTCCGCGGGTCGGTCCTCGTCCGCGGGTCGGTCCTCGTCCGCGGGTCGGTCCTCGTCCGCGGGTCAGTCCGCGTCGGGGTCAGTCCTCGTCGGAGCCGTCGGCGTCGGCGTCGGCGTCGGCCGGAGCCTCGGCGGAGCGCGCCGCCTCGAGCTCGGTCGCCACGACCCGGGGCGCCTCGGACATGAAGCGCCGGACGTCGAGGTCCACGATGATGTCCTGCGGTCGCAGTGGCCGCGTCAGGTACAGCCCCTCGAGCGACGTCAGCCGCGACAACGCGACGTAGGTCTGGCCCGCGCTGAACACCCGGTTGCCGAGGTCGACGACGGCCCGGTCGTACGTGCTGCCCTGTGACTTGTGGATCGTCACCGCCCAGGCCAGGCGCAGCGGGAACTGCTGGAACTCCCCGACGGTGTCCTTCTTGAGTTCCTTCTTGTCCGGGTCGTAGGAGTACTTGAACTTCTCCCACACCGACGGCTGCACCTCGAAGGACTCCCCGTCGACGTCGACCCACACGGTGTCCCGGATCGTCTGCACGATGCCGAGGGTGCCGTTCACCCAGCGCTGGTCGGGGTCGTTGCGCAGGAACATCACGTGCGCCCCCGGCTTCAGCTCGAGCGCTTCGTCCGCGGGGAAGTTCCGCCCGCCGAAGTCGCCGTTCACGTCCGCCTTCGCGGTCTTCACCTTGCCCGGCAGCCGGTCGAGGGCGGCCTTGTTGATGCGGGAGACGGTGTCGTTGCGCGTCGCCAGGGTGATCGCGTCGTCGGGCGCGGGTCGTGCCCCGGCGGCGTTCAACTGGCCGGCGACGTCGGCCGTCACCCGACCGTGCCGCACGGCCGTGAGCATCGCGGCGAAGGCGTCGTCCCGCTGCCGGTGCACGGTGGCGAGTTCGATGATGTTGAGCTCGGCCTCGAGCCACACCTTGGCGTCGAAGAACCACATGGACCGGTAGTGGTCGGTGAAGTACGCCCGTTCGTCGCCGTCACCCGGGACGGGCGGCAGCTGGTACGGGTCGCCGAACATGACGACCTGCACGCCCCCGAAGGCCTCGAACTGCCGACCGCGGGCCTTCCGCAACGAGCGGTCCATGGCGTCGAGCAGGTCGGCGTTGACCATCGAGACCTCGTCGATCACGAGGGTGTCGATGGTGTTGAGGAGCTTGCGGGTGTCCGGGCTCTGCCGGAGCTCGGCGTCGGCGATCAGGCCGATCGGCAGTCGGAACAGCGAGTGGATGGTCTGGCCGCCGACGTTCAGCGCCGCGACACCGGTCGGGGCGCAGATGACGACCTGCTTCTCGGTGTTCCACGACAGGTGGTTGAGGAGCGTCGACTTCCCCGTCCCCGCACGACCGGTGATGAACACGTGGTCGCGGGTGTGCTCGATGTACTCGAAGACGGCCCGCTGCTCGGCGCTCAGTTCGACGCTCATCGGACGGCCATCACGTCGTCGGTGCGCGGTGCCCCGGACGCTCGCCGCACGCGGACGAGCACCACGGCGGCGACGACCACCAGGACGACGACACCGGCCACCACGAGCAGGACGCCGGCACGCGCCTGGTCGACGATCGGGTCCGGCCCCCACGTGCGCCCCATCGCCCCGAACCAGGACGCCTGCAGGAGCCCGAGCGGCCCGCGCATCGCGATCCCGAGGGAGACCAGCCCGGCCGCGACGACGACCGCGCCGGCGATCCGCACGAGCGCCGCGGGCATCGACGCCCGATGCGCCCCGGCGGCGACCGGCGTGAGCAGGGTCGGCACGGCGAGGAGCCCGACCAGCAGGAACACGACGTCGATCACCGTGCGTCCGGTGGGGTCGCTCACGGACCACCGGACGGCGTCGGTCGCGTAGAGCGCCCACCACACCGCCGCCAGCAGCACGAACGCCGGGAACGGCTGCACCAGGTACCGGACGGCGGCGTTGTCGAGCAGGACGCCCGTCCACTCGCGGACGCCGGTGCTGTCGTCGTCCCGCGGGTGCACGGCGGCACGGACCAGCTGCACCGGCGCCGCAGCCCAGAGCAGCGCGGGGACGACCAACCCGAGCACCAGGTGGGCACCGACGTTCGCGGAGACCAGGAACCGGTCGTAGGTGTGCAGGGAACCCGAGGTGGCGACGACCACGGACACGAGGGCGATGCCCGCGGCCAGCGACCGGGTGACCGGCCACCGCACACCGCGGCGGTGCAGTCGGACCACCCCCGCGGCGTAGGTCGTGGCGAGGAGCACGGCGGCCATCAGCCAGAACAGGTCGATGTTCCACGCCGTCAGCCACCCCCAGGCCCCTGGCGCGTGCGGCAGCGTGTCGTCCGTGAGCAGCTCGGCCGGCGACGGGTTCGTGGTCTTGCTCAGCGCGATCTGGTCGGACGGGGTGGCGGTGCGACCGAGCGCGGCTGCGAACCCGCTCGCGACGCCCATCACGGCGAGCTCCAGCACGATCAGGGTCCAGAACGGCCGCCGACGCCCGGGGGACGTGGTGAGCGACCGGATCGCGTGACGCCGCTGCACGCCACCGAGGACGCCGAGCGCGATGATCGCGGCGATCTTGACGAGCACGAGGACGCCGTACGGGGTGAACAGGTTCGAGAGCGCCCCGACCCGGATCTGCGCGGAGGCGACCCCGGACACGGCGACGAGCACGAAGCAGCCGAGCGCGATGCTCGAGTACCGGCCGACGACCACGGCAAGGCGGCCGCTGCGGAGCACGGGCCGGAGCAGCACGAGCATCACGAGCCCGCCGACCCAGAGCGCTGCGCCGACCAGGTGCAGCCCGAGCGCGGTGACCGCGGCGTCGTGGCTGGCCGTCCCGGCGGCGTGCCCCTGCTGCGTCAACGGGATCAGCCCGATCATCGAGACACCGGCGGTCAGCGCCACCATGCCCCGGGACCGCACCGCGAAGCACAACACCGTGACGGCCGCTGCGACGAGGACGGTGACGAGCCAGGCGAGCCCGAGGTCCGTGCCGGTGAGGAACACCCCCATCGACTGTCCGAACTGCTCGTCGAGGCTCACCTTCGAGCCGGCGACGCTGAGGAACGTCCAGAACGTCGCGACGGCAGAGGACACCGTCCAGACCCCCGCGGCCCCGGCGGCGACGTCGATCGCGCGGTCCCACTCCGGCGCGCTGCGCGAGAGGCCGACGGTGGCCAGCGCCAGACCGCCGATGGTCACCGCGGCGGACAGGTCGACGACGAGCCGGGCGATCGGCAGGCCGAACCGGACGGCGGTGCCCGGGTCCGCGATGAGGGCCGCGTCCGCCCCGCCCCCGACGACGAGCGCGACGAGGAGGGACACGAACCCGACGAGCAGCAACACGGCGGGGCCGGCGATGCGCGCGATCCGGTTCACCCGTCAAGCCTAGGCGCTGCCCGGCCGGCCACGGAATCGAGCGGGCCGAGCTGTGGACGGCGATCCGTTCCTCCTGGCCGGGAACGACGGAAGGGACGGCCGCAGCCGTCCCTTCCGTGTGGTGCAGAGGTCTTACTTGACCGCAGCCTTGAGCTTCGAGCCGGCGCTGACCTTGACCGAGTCGCTCGCGGCGATCTCGATGGCCTCGCCCGTCTGCGGGTTGCGGCCGGTGCGCGCGGCGCGGTGCGTCTTCTCGAAGGCGATCCAGCCGGGGATCGTGACCTTGGTGCCGTCGGCAACCGAGCTCGAGACGACGGAGAAGAGCGCGTCGACGACGCCGTTGACGGTGGCCTGGCTCTGGCCGGACTCCTGCGCGACGGCAGCGACGAGCTCGGTGCGGTTCAGTGACTTGTCAGCCATGGATGTCCTCCTCGGACTTCTTGCAGTATCGGTCGGACGACTTCTCGCCCGGCGCCCGGAGCGGGTGCCCCGTGCTTCGGGACCGCAGGCGAGCTGCCCGGCGGAACCGGAGTCGAACGTACCAGCCACCAGGGACGAAACCTGCCGACTCGCCCGGATTTCCGGGCTTCTCGGGGTACCAGCGGGGCTGATGTGACCGATGTGACGAAGATGTCCCCCGAAACGGACGCGCAACGGCGAACGCCCCGCCACCACTGGGGTGACGGGGCGTTCGCGGGAGCTGGTGCTTACCAGGAGCTCTTCGTGATGCCCGGCAGCTCGCCACGGTGGGCCATGTCGCGGAAGCGGACACGGCTGATGCCGAACTCACCGAGGTGCCCACGGGGGCGGCCGTCGATGGCGTCGCGGTTGCGGTAGCGCACCGGCGACGCGTCGCGCGGGAGCTTCTGCAGACCGACACGGGCGGCCTCACGCGACTCGTCGGTGCCGTTCGGGTCCACGAGGGCCTTCTTCAGCTCGAGACGACGCTCGGCGTAGCGCGCGATGATCTCGGCACGCTGGTTGTTCTTCGCGATCTTGCTCTTCTTCGCCATGCTTAGCGCTCCTCACGGAAGTCGACGTGCTTGCGGATCACCGGGTCGTACTTCTTGAGCACGAGACGGTCCGGGTTGTTGCGACGGTTCTTCTTGGTCACGTAGGTGAACCCGGTGCCCGCCGTGGAGCGGAGCTTGATGATCGGACGAACGTCCTGACCCTTCTTGGCCATCAGATCTTCTCCCCACGGGCGAGGAGATCCTTGACGACGGACTCGATGCCGCGTGCGTCGATCACCTTGATGCCCTTAGCGCTGAGCGTGAGCGTGACGTTACGACGAAGCGAGGGCACGTAGTACGTCTTCTTCTGCACGTTCGGGTCGAAGCGGCGCTTCGTCCGGCGGTGCGAGTGCGAGATGTTGTGTCCGAAGCCGGGGGTGGCTCCGGTCACCTGGCACACTGCTGCCATGGTTTCCTCCTGAGGTACCGTGCGACCGGACGGCCGCACCCAAGGTCACTTGCCTGGCGCGCACGCGCTGTCGCTCGGTCCGGGACCGGGCTGTCTGCGAGGGGGTTGTGCGCACCGCCCAGACCCGCGGACCCTGTCGAAGGGACCGTGAGCACCGCGCGACCGCGGCGTACGCGACGGTCGGAGGGCTTGGAACAACTGGGTCCGCCGCGCGGACGCGGAGAACCAGGGGTCCACATTACGCGACGACCGGGCGTGTCGCAAGCCGGGCCTCCAGGCCTGGAGGCGCGGGGCGGCCCCGGCGGGCGGACCGCCGTTCCGGTCGTGGTCGCGGGACATGCCGCTCACCTCTCGCGCGAGCGACACCTTCTGCGACCACCGCGGCACGCGGACGGCACGTCGTGCGACCAACCGCGACCCGCAGCGACCATAGCGCCCGCGGCGCACGCGACCCCGCAGCGGGCGCGGCTCACGCACCGCGACCCGCTACGGCGCGTCGGTCGGCGCGGGCGCGAGCGCCTGCACCATGAGCTCGCCGAGCTCCTGCGGCGCCGTGAACATCGGCCAGTGCCCCGTCTCGAGCCCGACGATCGAGAGCTCCTCGGTCGCCACGAGCTCCGCCGCCCAGGTCTGGTGGTCGGCCACCATCGTCGCCAGGTCCGTCGCCGGGATCTCGCACGTGATGACCGTCGCCGGGATCGTGTGCCGTGCAGCGTCCGAGTAGTGGAACCGGTCCGAGGGCACCGCCGCGGGCTCCGGGATCGCGCGGTGCTCGAAGGCCTCCCGCACCGCCGGGGTCATCCCCCGCACGGTCGCCGGCTCCCAGACGTCCCACGACGGCAGCGGCACGACGCCGTCGACCACGGGCAGCTCGTCGTTGACGCAGCCGCCCTCGGGGCCGGGGAACGTGTCGACGTAGAGCAGGTGCGCGACGAGCGAGGGCCGCTGGTCGGCTGCCATGTAGGCGATCGGCCCGGCGCCGGAGTGCCCGGCGAGCACCACCGGCTCGGACGGGGTCGCGACGTCGTCGAGCTTCTCGACGAGGGCGGCGACCTGCTCGTCGAGGGTGTCGCCGTCGCGGGTCACCGCCTCGACCGAGTGACCTGCCGCACGGAGCACGGGAGCGACCTCGTCCCAGGCACTCGCGTCGAGCCAGAAGCCGGGCACCAGGATGACGTGCATGACGCGGAGACTACGCGCCGGTGCGGGCCGCGGTGCAGGCGGCGCACTCGCCGAAGATGTCGACCACGTGGCTGGCGTTCGTGAAGCCGTTCGCCGCCGCGACCTCCTGCGCCCACCGTTCGACCGGGTCCGCCTCGATCTCGACGGTGCGGCCGCAGTTCCGGCAGATGAGGTGGTGGTGGTGCGTGTCGGTCGTGCACGCCCGGTACAGCGACTCGCCGTCCTGCTGCAGCGAGTCCGCGTCGCCCTCGGTCGCCAGGTCGGCGAGCGCCCGGTAGACGGTCGCCAGCCCGATCGTGGACCCGTCGTCCCGCAGGTGCTGGTGGAGCGCCTGCGCGCTGACGAACCCCTCGGTGCTCGACAGTGCGGTGCGCACCGCCTCACGCTGCCAGGTGTTCCGCTTCGGCTTCTGCACGGCGTTCATGCGGTGACTCCTTCCTTGCGGCTCGCGTCGGTCGACGCGTGCTGCGATCCGGCCGGGAGGCGCGGCTCGGCCCCGCCACGGTCGTCACGGCCCACGATCCGGTCGCGGCCGCGCTTGTCCTTGCGTGCGCCGACGATCCGGCAGACGACCCAGATGACGAACGAGATCGTCGTGACGTAGGGGCTGATCGGCAACCCGCCGCCGAGGGCGAGCAGGATGCCGCCGACCACCGACACGACGGCGAACACCGTCGACAGGATCGGCACGACGACCGGGTGCGAGCTGAGGCGCAGGGCAGCCGCCGCCGGGGTGACGAGCAGGGAGAGCACGAGGAGCGCGCCCACGATCTGCACCGACACGGCCGTCGCCAGGCCCAGCGCGAGCATGAACACGATCGCCAGCGTCCGCACCGGCACACCTGCTGCGGCGGCGACGTCGGGGTCCACGGAGGAGAACATCAGCGGGCGCCAGATCACCAGGAGCGTCGCGACCACGATGGCCGCGATGACGATGAGGAACGTCAGCTGCGGGTTGTCCACCGACACGATCTGCCCGGTGAGCAGCCCGAACTTGTTCGCCGCGCGCCCCTTGTAGAGCGCCAGGCAGAGGATGCCGAGCCCGAGGCCGAACGGCATCAGCACCGCGATGATCGAGTTCCGGTCCCGAGCCTTCGAGCCGAGCAGCCCGATGAGCAGCGCCGCGATCACCGACCCCACGAGGGACCCCGTGACCACGTTGACGCCGAGCAGCAGCGACGCCGACGCCCCCGCGAAGGAGAGCTCCGAGATGCCGTGCACCGCGAAGGGCATGTTCCGGGCGACCACGAACGGGCCGATGAGCCCGCCGACGATGCCGAGCACCGCGCCCGCCCAGATCGAGTTCTGCACGAGCACGACGAGCTCGCCGTAGTCCTGGAAGGAGAAGATCGTCGACCAGACGTCCATCAGATCCGCCCTTCGTCCGGCGCCGGCGCGTGCGGGTCCGGGTCGCAGTGGTGGTCGTGGGCGTCGTTCGCACCGACGATGACGATCCGCCCCATGGTCCGGACGACGTCGACGGGGGTGCCGTACAGGTCGCTCAGCACGTCGGTGCGGAGGACCTCGTCCGGGGAGCCGATCCGGAACCGACCTCCGGCGATGTAGAGCACCCGGTCGACGACGTCGAGGATCGGGTTCACGTCGTGCGTGACGAACAGCACGGCGGCGTCCTGCTGGCGGCGCTGCCGGTCGATCAGCTCGGTGACGCCGCGCTGGTGCCGGAGGTCGAGCGAGATGAGCGGCTCGTCGCAGAGGAGCAGCGCCGGGTCGGCGGCGATGGCCTGCCCCACCCGGGTGCGCTGCTGCTCGCCGCCGGACAGCTCGGCGACCGGTGCGTCCGCGAACGACGTCGCCCCGACCTCGTCGAGGATCCGGTCGACGCGGGCGCGCTCGGCACGGCTGGCCGGGACGATCCCCCACCGGGACCCGGTGACGCCCTGCGCGATCATGTCGCGCGCACGGAGCGGCGTGCCGGCGTCCATCAGCCGCTGCTGCGGGATGTACCCGATCTTCCGGTGTCCGCGTCGGACCGGCTGGCCGAGGAACGACATCGTGCCGCTCGTCAACCGCTGCTGACCGAGGACCGTGCGCAGGAGCGAGGTCTTGCCGGCGCCGTTCGGCCCGAGCACGGCGACGAACTCCCCGGGCGCGACGTCGAGGTCGAGGTGCGACCAGAGCCGGCGCGCACCGTAGGACAGTCCGGCGTCCCGGAGTGCGAGCACGGCGGAGCCGCCGCTCCCGGTGGGGGCGGCGGCTCGCGGAGGAGTCTGGACAGCGGTCACTTCGTGAGTGCCGCCGTGATCGCGTCGATGTTCGCCTGCTGCCACGAGACGTAATCCTCCCCCTTCGGGAGCGTCTCGGTGACACCGACGACCGGGATGCCGTTGTCCTCAGCAGCCTTCTTGACCTGCTCGGTCTCCGGGCTGGAGGTCTGGTCGTTGTAGGCGAGGAGCTTCACCGTCTTGCCGGTGAACAGCTTGAGGGTGTCGTTGAGCGCGGACGGCGGCACGTCGTCGCCTTCCTCGATCGCCTCCGAGAAGGCCTCGGGCGTGACGTTGTCGAGCCCGATGGCGTCGAACAGGTACCCCGGCACCGGCTCCGTGTAGGAGACCTTCTCGCCCTCGTGGGTCTTCTTGAGCTCGGCGGTCTGCGACTCGAGCCCCTCGAGCTTCGTCGTGAGTGCGTCGGCGTTCTTCGTGAAGGTGCTCTTGTCGGCACTGTCGAGCTCGCCGAGGTGCTTCGCGACGTCGTCGACGAGCTTGACCATCGTCGGGTAGCTGTAGAACACGTGCTCGTTGAACTCGGCGTCGCCGCCCTTGTCCAACCCGGAGAGCTTCACGACGTTGATCGTGTCCGCCTTGGTGCTTGACGCGTCGGCGAGCGTGGTCATGAAGTCGTCGTAGCCCCCGCCGTTCTCGATGAGCAGGTCTGCCTTCGACACCGCGAGCTGGGTCTTCGCGCTCGACTCGAACGAGTGCGGGTCCTGCGAGGGGTCGTTCAGGATGCTCGTCACGGAGACGTGGTCGCCGCCGATCGCCTGGACGACGGAGCCGTAGACGTTCGTGGAGGCGACGACCCGGACGGTGCCGTCGCCGGAGGCGTCACCCGACGCGGAGGAGGTCGCGCAGCCGGTCAGGGCGAGCGCGGCGGCGCCGACGACGAGCGGCAGGGCGAGGAGACGGTTGTGCATGGCTCCGAGCGTAGGCCTTGTTGATAACGGTTGTCAAAACCATCCTCACGAGGAACGGGAGGGCTACCGTTGTGGAACTCCGACGGCAGGACCGGGCAGTACCCATCGTGACCCACACCCATCCACCACCCGACGCGGCGGCCGAACTCGGTCGGCTCTTCGACCTGCACGGCCGTCGGATCCTGCTCTACCTCGCGCGGCGCACCGACCTGCAGACCGCCGAGGACGTCCTCGGCGAGACCTTCGTCGTCGCGCTCACCCGCTGGGACGCCCGGGACCCCGACCGTGGCGACCCGGTGCCGTGGTTGTTCGGCATCGCGACGAACCTGCTGCGGCGGCACTGGCGCTCGGAACGTCGAGGGCGCCGGGCCATGGCGCGTGCGGCCGATCCGGAGACCCTCGACACCGACCCCGGCGACCGCGTCGACCAGGAGCGCGCAGTCCGGGCGGTCATCCGTGAACTCGACCGGATGCGCCCCGCCGTGCGGGACACGGTCCTGCTGCACGCCTGGGCCGAACTCACGTACGAGCAGATCGCCGCCGCGACCGGCGTCCCGATCGGCACCGTGCGATCACGACTCAACCGGGCACGCGCCGCTCTCCGCGCCGTCCCCGAACCGACCCCTCCCCTGAACGGAGCAGCCCGTGCCCGATGACATCACCCTCCTCCGTGCCGTCCGGTCCGAGGTCGACGACCTCCCGCCCGAGGTGGTCGACGCCGCCCTGCACCGCGCACGGCAGCGGATCGCCCTGCACGGGGACGCCCCGCTGCGGACGCGGCGGACGCGCTACCGGCCGGCCCTGATCGCCGCGGCGGTCGTGATCACGGCGGGCACCCTGGTCGGCACCGGCGTCCTGACGCACACCCCGGGCTCGGAGGCGGCCGCCGCCGCGACCCTGCACGACGCCGCCCGCGCAGCCGCGGCCGACCACGGCAGCGCGACCGCGTTCCGGCGCGTGACCGTCCGCGAACTCGCGCTCGGCTACGCCACCTCGGACGGCGAGCACTACGACGAGGGCTACCTGGCCCCGACGACGACCGTCACCTGGGTGCCGCGTGACATCACCGGTACCTGGACCCAGGAGAGTTGGTCCGACCCCGCGACCACGATCTACGGCGGACGCGCCGCCCGACGGGCCGCGCAGCAGGACTACGCCGCGTCCGCACACCGCGACGACCCGGTCCGGAGCACGGCCGCCGGCGGGGCGTTCGGCAACGGTGAGCTCGGTGGCACACCGGAGGGCACCCTGACGCCCGCCGACATCGCCGGGCTCCCGCGCGATCCCGACGCGCTCGTCCGACGCATCGAGGCAGCGCCCCGGGCCGAAGGAGCGAGCGACGCCGAGCAGGTGTTCGACACCCTGAGCGACTTCCTCCGGACCGGCCTGGTGCCGGCCGACCTCCGCGCGACGGTGTACGAGGCGATCGCCGGCCTGCCCGACGTCGTCGTCACGGACGACCAGGCGTCGCTCGACGGCCGCCACGGCACGGCGATCGGCCTCGGGGGGCGCAGCGACAGCGATCGCCGCGAGGTCATCATCGATCCGGCGACCGGCGCCTACCTCGGCGAGCGGACGCTCCAGACCCGTCGGATCGGCAGTATCCCCGCCGGATCGGTCGTCGACTCGGTCACCGTCGCGGTCGACGGAGTCGACCGGCTCCCCTGAGCCACGCAACGGACGGGAGTCGCGGTGCCGGCTGGCACCGCGCCTCCCGTCCGTCAGGAACTCGCGTTCTACGGCTTGGTGGCCGCCTCGATCGTGTTCTCGGCGATCGTGTCCTCTTCACGCCCGGGGGTGCGGAGGTTCCACTTCTTGATCACGAAACTGAACAGGAAGTAGTACACGACCGCGTAGCCGAGGCCGATCGGGATGAGCCAGATCGCCCCGTCCGCCTTGCCGAAGTTCAGGACGAAGTCGATCGCGCCGGCCGAGAACGAGAACCCGTCGTGGATCCCGAGCGCGTTCACGAGGGCGAGTGAGGTGCCCGTGAGGACCGCGTGGATGACGTACAGCGGGAACGCCACGAACATGAACGAGTACTCGAGGGGCTCGGTGATGCCGGTCACGAAGGACGTGAGGGCGGCCGAGAGCATGATGCCGCCGACGAGCTTGCGGTTCTGCGGCTTGGCGTTGCGCCAGATCGCCAGGGCACCGGCCGGCAGCGCGAACATCATGATCGGGAAGAAGCCGGTCTGGAAGATGCCCGCGGTCGGGTCGCCCGCGAGGAACCGCGCGATGTCGCCGTGGTAGGTCGTGCCGCCGGTGGTGAAGCTGCCGAGCTGGAACCACGGGAAGAAGTTGAGCAGCTGGTGCAGCCCGATCGGGATGAGCATGCGGTTGACGAACCCGAAGATGCCGCCACCGATGACGGCGTTGTCCGCGACGGCGGTGCCGGCGGCCGTGAGCGCGATGTCGAAGTAGCGGTAGAAGAACGACATCACCACGGCGATGAGCAGTCCCGCGACGGCGGTCAGGATCGGGACCAGTCGACGGCCGGAGAAGAAGCCGAGGAAGTCGGGCATCTTCGTCCGGTGGAACTTCTCCCACAGCACGGCCGAGACGAGACCCATCACGATGCCACCGAGGACGCCGAAGTTGATCATCGCCTGGCCACCGTTGGCGTCCTTGACACCGTCGAGGACGATCGGCGACATGACCTTCCACACCTCGTACATGACCATGTAGCCGACGACGGCGGCGAGTGCCGTGGTGCCGTCGGACTTCTTCGCCCAGCCGATCGCGATGCCGACGGCGAAGAGCAGCGGCAGCCAGTTGAAGACACCGCTGCCCGCTGCCGAGATGACACCGGCCCACTGGCCGAATCCGGGGATCGCACCGAGCAGGTCGGGCTGACCGATGCGGAGCAGGATGCCGGCCGCGGGCATGACCGCGATCGGGAGCAGCAGGCTGCGTCCGAGCCGCTGCGCCTGGGCGAACAGCTTGCTCTGCTTCTTCGGCTTCTTCTTCTCCGGCACGTCCGTGGCAGTGGTGGTGCTCATCGGAAGTCCTCTCGTCATCGGGTGGAGCTGTCGGGGTGAGTTGAGTCGTGCAGCCAGCGCAGGTAACCTCGGCGGTACCACCAGGTCCGGTCCTGTCCGGTCATGACCAGTTCCGTAGTCTGAACCGAGACCGGGCGCATGTCAACCTGGCGCTCACACCCTGAACGAGGAGGAACCGATGGCTGACATCAAGGCCGCTGACATCATCGCCGCGCTGGGCGGGGTGGACAACATCGAGGAGGTCGAGGGCTGCATCACGCGCCTCCGCGTCGAGGTGGAGGACGGCGACCTCGTCGACAAGGCCGCCCTGCAGGCCGCCGGCGCGCAGGCCGTCGTCGGTGGCGGCACCGGCTGGCAGGTCATCGTCGGCACGGTCGCCGACAACCTCGCGCAGGACATCCAGGACGAACTGTGACGAGCGTCCGGACCCCGTTCGCGGGCCCGGTCGTCGCACTCGCCGACGTGCCCGACCCGGTGTTCGCCGGGCAGCTCGTCGGCGCCGGTGTCGCGGTGGACCCGACCGGCGTCGAGGGGGCGGTCACCGCGGTGGCACCCGTCGACGGCACGATCGTGAAGCTGCACCCGCACGCGTTCGCACTGCAGGGCTCGGCGGGGACCGACGTGCTCGTGCACGTCGGCATCGACACCGTGAAGCTCTCCGGCAAGGGGTTCGAGCTCGTCGCCACCGAGGGTGACACCGTCACCGCCGGGGACCCCGTCGTCCGGTTCACCCCCTCGGTGATCTCGGCCGCCGGCTACTCCCCGATCTGCCCCGTCGTGGTGCTCGGCTCCGCGCCGGACTCCATCGCGCAGGACACCGTCGGCACGACGGTCCGCGACGGCGAGACGCTCTTCGAGGCGTAGCCCGCGCGCACGAGACCCAGGCCCCGCTCGTCGTGACCCGACGGGCGGGGCCGAGTCGTGCCTCCAGGCCGTCAGCGTGCTGGCCGAGCCTCGGCCCCGCGGACAGGATCCGGGGCGCGGGCGGGCGGAACCGTCCACCGGGCCGAGCTTCGGCGGCCGAGCGGCGGCCCAGCCGACCGCGGCTACGCGACCGCGGGCGCCGCCGAGGCCGTGACCTCCATCTGCACCCGGTACCGGTCCGACCGGTACCAGGAGCGCGCGTGCTCCACCGGGCGGTCCCCCGAGTACGACACCCGGTCGAACTCCAGCACCGGCGCGCCGGTCTTCGTGCCGAGCAGCGTCGCGACGTCGTCCGCCGCGGGCTTCGCCGCCACCGTCTGCTGCGCGCGGTCGATCGGCGTGCCGTACTCGACGGCGGCGAGCGAGTACACGGACCCGGACAGGTCGTGGTCGAGCAGCCCCGGGAACGCCTCGGCGGAGAGCCAGGCGTCGTCGATCGACACCGGTGCGCCGTCCGCCATCCGGAGCCGCTTCAGGTGGTACGCGGTGTCCGACTCACCGAGCCGGAGCGCGGCGACGGTGTCCGCCGGGGGGACGCGCTCCTCGCGGACGAGCACGACCGTGGTGGGCACGTGCCCGAGCGCTCGCATCTCCTCGGTGAACGACGCCAGGTGCAGCGTGGACTGCACGGGTCGGTGCGCCACGAAGGTGCCCTTGCCGCGCACGCGTTCGAGGTAGCCCTCGTTGACGAGCTGCCCGAGGGCCTCGCGCACGGTGATGCGGGAGACGCCGTACTCGGCGATGAGCTGGCGTTCGGACGGGATGGCGGCGCCGGGGGCGAGCCGGGTGGTGGCGAGGTCGAGCAGGATGCGGCGCAGCTGCTGGTGCTTGGGCTCGGCACCCTCGGTGATGCGGCTCGTCATGCGTCCCTCGTGCTCCGTCGCTGGTCGTCGGGGTGGTCATGCGCGGACATGACCAGTTCCCATCACAGTAGCGAGTCCACTTCGGTTCGCCAACGTGCATGACAAGATGACGCCCGTGACAACCGTGGTGATCGTCGACGACGAGACGCTCGTCCGTTACGGCTTCGAGCTCATCCTCGGCGCCGCGCCGGACATCGACGTCGTCGCCACGACCGGGGACGTCGACGCCGTGCAGGTGATCCGGACGCACGCTCCCGACGTCGTGCTGCTCGACGTCCGGATGCCGCGCATCAACGGGCTCGAGGTCCTCCGCGAGCTGCAGACCCTGCCCGATCCACCGGCGGTCGCGATGCTCACCACGTTCGACACCGACGAGTACGTCGGGCAGGCGATGGAGTTCGGCGCCGCGGGCTTCCTGCTGAAGGACACCGACCCGGAGGCCCTCGCCGAGTACGTCCGCGTCCTCGCCCGCGGCGGTGTCGTCCTCGCACCCGGCGTGGACCGGACCCGGCTCTTCGCCGCGCGTCCGTCCGGCAAGGCACCGGCGTCGATCACCGACCGCGAGCACGCGGTCCTGCGGCTCGTCGCCGACGGTGCGAGCAACCCCGACATCGGCGTGCGCCTCGGGGTCAGCACCGGCACCGTCAAGGAGGACGTCCGCGCCCTGCTCGTCGCGTTCGGGGTGTCGACCCGGGTCCAGCTCGCGCTGCGCGCCGCCGAGGCGGGGCTGCTGGATGCCTGAGCAGCAGCCGGACGGTGCGTCCGGAGCGGCCGCTCGCATCGGTCGGGTCCTGCGGGCGACCGACGGGAGGCTCGACCGCCTCGTCGACGTCGGCCTGCGCTGGACGCGCACCCACCGGGCGCCCTGGTGGCTGGTCGACGCGTTCTTCGTCGCGGCCGCCGTCGCCGACGCCGTCCTCGACATCTCGGGTGCGACCACGGTCGAGACCTGGCTCTCGCTCCTCGCGGCCGCCGCACTGCTGCTCCGCCGCCGCTTCCCGGTGCTCGCGTTCGCCCTGACGGTGCCCGGGTTGTTCGTCGGGTCCGCGGTGGTCGCGGCCTCGATCGCGCTCTTCACGCTCGGGGAACGCACGGACCGACGGTGGCTGATGCTCCTCGCCGCACTGGTGCAGTTCGTCGGGTTCAGCGGCTTCGTCGGACCGCCGCAGACCCTCGACGAGATCGTCGTGTCCGTCGTCTACGCGCTGATCTTCGCCCTCGGGCCGCTCGCCGTCGGGCTGCTCGTGCAGACCCGGGCGCGACTCACCGAACAACTCGACCTCGCTCGACGGGCGCAGGAGGACGAACGCCGCCAGGCGGCAGCGGTCGCGCTCTCCCGCGAACGTGCGCTGCTGGCCCGGGAGATGCACGACGTGGTCTCGCACCAGGTCACCCTCATCGCGGTGCAGGCCGGGGCGATGCAGATGGCCGGGCGTGACGAGGCCGAGCGCGGGTTCGCCCGGACGATCCGGCAGCTCTGCGTCGTCACGCTGCAGGAGCTGCGCGAGATGGTGCAGGTCCTCCGCGCGTCCGGCGGCACCGACCGCGAGATCGCCCCGCAACCGGTGCTCGCCGACCTGCCCCGGCTCGTCGCCGAGAGCGGCCTCGAGACCAGCACCACGGTGGACCTGCCCGACACCCTCGCGCAGCCGCTGCAGCGCGCCGTGTACCGCTTCGTCCAGGAGGGGCTGACCAACGTCCGGAAGCACGCCCCGGACGCGACCGTGCGGGTGAGCGGCCGGATCCACGGCGGGCACGTGCTCGTCGACGTCGTGAACGGTCCCGCCCGGGCAGCACGACTGGAACTGCCGGGGTCCGGGCTCGGGCTGATCGGCCTCGGCGAGCGGGCGTCGCTGCTCGGCGGCAGCATGGAGTCCGGTCCGCAGCCGGACGACGGTTTCGCCCTGCACCTGCGCCTCCCGGTCGAGCACGTCCCGGCGGCGCGCACCGTCTGAGGGTCATCCTGCGAGCCATCCCGGATGGCCGATCGGCCACCGCGGTTCACGCCCTGGAGCGATGACGCCGCGTCCCGGATCCGCTGGGATCGACAGCGTGGCACCTTCAGCACTGTTCGGTCGACTCCGTCGCTTCCCGGTCTCCGTCGTCGTGACCCTCACGGCGGTCGCGTTCGCGGTGTCCGCCCGGATGGCGCACGCCGAGCCCGACTTCCCGCACCACCCGCCCGTCGCCTGCCTGGCACTCGTCGCGGTGATCCTGACGACCGTGGTGGCCGAACGGTCGCTCGGCTCGCTCCGGACGCTCGTCATCGGCGTCGGTGCGCCCCTGCTCGCGGTGGGGGCGACCCTGTTGACGGTGACGATCGGGTCCGCGTTCGGCGAGGCGCACGCCGAGTTCGCCGTGGGCCAGCCGCTCTTCGCGCCGTCGACCGTGGCAGCCGCGCTCCTCGGGGCCGCCTCGGCCGCGATGCCGATGCAGCGGCGCTGGCGGGTCCGCGTCGCGCTCTGGGTCGTGGTGCTGACCCTCGTGCTCTTCGCCGGCCACGGTTCGGACCTGGCCCGCGCCCTGGCGACCCTGCTCGGGACCGCAGCCGGCGCGTTCGTCGTGCGCCGCGCCTCCCGTCCGGACCCGCGCAGCACGCGCGACACGGTCAGCGCGCGGACGACGGTGGTGAGCGCCCTCATCGCGCTCGGCGCCGGCACCCTGGTGACGCTCGTCGTCCCGGACCCGGACGGCGTCCTCTCCATCTTCGCCGCGGCGATGAGCGACCGCTCGGTCGTCGTGGTCGGCGTGCTGCTGCTCTGCGCCGCCTGGCTGGTGCAGCGCGGCAGCCGGATCGGCATCGCCCTGGCGACCGGCGTGCTCGTCACGCTCACCGTCGTGCTCGCCGACGTCTTCGTCATCGAGCCGATGCACGACGACTCCCTGCAGTGGCAGGGTCTCGGGCTCGACGCACTCGAGTGGCAGGTGACGCTCCTCGGGGCGTGGCTCGTCCCCGCCGCCGTCCTGCTCACCGTCCTGGCGCTCCGGGGCCGGCTGGTGCGGGCCCGCTTCCGGGCGGCCGGACCCCACCGCGACGACCTCGTCGGGATGCTCCGTGACGGTGACGCCGGCACGCTCGGCCACATGGGGACCTGGCACGGCAACGCCACCTGGACCCACCCCGGCGGACTCGGCGCGGTCGCCTACCGCGTGCGGGGGGACGTCGCGCTGACCGTCTCCGACCCGGCGTGCGCTGCGGCGGACCGTGCCGACGTGGTGGCGGCGTTCACCGCGTTCTGCGAGCGCAACGGCTGGGTGCCGGCCTTCACGAGCGTGCACGAACCGGTGCGGGAGATCCTCGCGGCCGAGGGCTGGACCGCGCTGCCCGTGGGGGTCGAGTCGGTGCTCGACGTCACCACGTTCGACCTGCGCGGCAAGAAGCGGCAGGACCTCCGGACCGCGTCGAACCGCGCCGACCGCGAGGGTACCCGCGACGAGTGGACGACGTTCTGCGCGCTCGACGACGGCCAGCGCGCCGAGGTCGAGGCGATCTGCACGCACTGGGCCGCCGACCGGCGCCTGCCCGAGATGGGCTTCACGCTCGGCGGGTTCCGCGAACTCGACGACCCCGACGTGCGCCTGATGCTGGCCGTCGCCGAGGACGGCCACGTGACCGCCGTGACGAGCTGGCTGCCCGTCTACGAGCACGGCACCCTGACCGGGTACACGCTCGACGTGATGCGCCGCGGCGAGGACGGGATGCCCGGCGTGATGGAGTTCCTGATCGCCCGGACCGCCCTCCGCGCCCGCGAGGCGGGCCTCACCACCATCAGCCTGTCCGGCACCCCGCTCGCCGCGCACGCCGGAGCGCGGACGCTGGTCGCCCGCGGGTCGCTCCTGATCGCACGGGTGCTGGAGCCGGTGTACGGCTTCCGATCCCTTCAGCGGTTCAAGGAGAAGTTCGGCGCCCGGCACGAACCGCTCTGGATCGTCGTGCCCACGCCCCTGCACGTGCCGCGGGTCGCCCGGGCACTGGCGAGCGCGTACGTGCCGGGGCTCCGGCCGAAGCACCTGTGGGCGCTGCGGCAGGCGCACCGTGGCGCGGCGGCGGCCCGCGGTGTGGCAGCATCCCGCTCGTGAGTCCCACCGAATGGCTGCTCGCCACGCAGCTGCAGGCGCCGTCGAAGCTGGTCCCGATCGACATCGCGTTCGCGGTCCTCGCGGTCGTCGTGCTGCTGCCGGTCGTCCGGTCGTGGCGGGACCGGCGCGCGTGGCGGTCCGTCGGGCTCCGGGCAGCGGTCGCCGGTGGGTCGGCCGTCGTGGTGCTCGTCGTGTGCTGGGTGCTCAGCGACGTCCGCAACGTGTTCGGGGTGGCCCTCAGTCCGGTCACCCGCATGTGGATCGCCATCGCAGCGGCCGGCCTGGGGTTGGCCGTCACCGGCATCGTGCAGGGCGGCCGCTGGCGTCGGGTGCTCGCTGCCGTGCTCGTCCCCGCCGCCCTGCTCGTCCCGGCGCTCGGTGTGAACGTCGAGTTCGCCAAGTACCCGACGCTCGGCACCGTCGTGCAGTCCGACCCGTACCCGGAGCTCGACCTGACGGCCGCCCCCGCGCCGGCGATGCCGGCTGCCGGTGAGGTCCGCACCGTGGAGATCCCCGGCACGCGCTCGGGCTTCCCGGCCCGCCCCGCGGTCGTGTACCTGCCGCCCGCGGCCCTCGTCGCCGACCCGGGGCCGCTCCCCGTCGTGCTCGCGTTCGCCGGCCAGCCCGGCGCCCCGAGCGACATGTTCACCGCCGGGCAGATGGGGACCGTGCTCGACGCCTACGCCGCAGCCCACCACGGCAGCGCCCCGATCGTGGTGTCCGTCGACCAGTTGTCGGCGCCGGGGCGGAACACGATGTGCGTGGACTCCCGGCTCGGTGCCGCTGCGACGTACGTGACCGAGGACGTCCCGGCGTGGCTCGGGAAGCACCTGCCGGTGACGCCGGACCGGCGCGCCTGGGGCCTCGTCGGGTTCTCCCAGGGGGCGACGTGCGCGATGCAGTTCATCACCGGCGCCCCCGACCACTTCGGAGCGGCGCTCGCGATCTCCAGCGAACTGCAGCCGATCGACCAGGACCCGAAGCACAGCGCCGACCAGGCCTTCGGCGGCTCCGTCAGCGCGTGGAAGGCCGCGGCACCGATCGCACAGATGCGGGAGCACGGGCTCCGCGGCCGGTCAGTCTGGCTGACGGCGGGCTCGTCCGACAAGGAGTTCAGCCGGAACGCCCGGGAGCTCGGGGCGGCCGCTCGGAAGGCCGGAGCGCACACCACGATCGCGTTCGCCCCGGGGAGCGGCCACGACTGGAACACCGTGCAGTGGTCGTTGCGCACGGAACTGGCGAACGAGGCGGACGTACTGTTCGCCGCGCTCCGCTGATCCCTTCCGCGCCGCCGCCGCTCAGGCGTTGGCGACGAGCCAGGCGCGCTGCGTCCGGGTGAGCGCCCGGTCGGCCCAGACCTGACGCTCGACCCCGTCCGGCAGCGCCGCGGAGGTCGCGCCCTGCCACACGAGCGACAGCCCGGCACGCTCGAGGACCGCGGCCGAGGCCGGGTTGTTCGTCAGCACCCGCCCGGTGACCGGAACCTCGGGAGCGACGTCGTGCGCAGCGTGGACGGCCGCGTGCGCGATCTCCGTCGCGTAGCCGTTCCCCCACGCCGACGGCGCGAGACGGTACCCGAGGTTCCACACCTCGGCCGCGGTCATGTCGACCCCACCGACGCCGAGGAACGCGTGGTCTGCCGCCGAGCGCACCGCCCACGACCCGAGGCCGTGTCGGGCACGTCCACCGATCTTGCGCTGCACCAGGTCGACGCTCGACGCCCGCACCGTGTGCCGACCGGCGGGCAGGTGGGTCCACGTGCGGGCGTCGGAGAAGACGCCGTGCACGTCGTCGATGTCGGCGGGGGTCAGCGGGGTGAGCAGGAGGCGATCCGTTCGGATCTCCTGCGGGGGCATCAGGAGCTGGTGGACCATGCTCCGATCATCCCGCCGCCCACCGACATCGGGGTGAACGGCGCGCGAACGGGCGCGAGTCGTGCACGGGTCGTGCACGGGTCATGCACATCGTGAGCAGAAATGGTCGAGTTGCGCGCGGCGACCCGACCATTCCTGCTCACAAAGCGACGACCGCGAGCCCGAACGCGCGAACCTGAACGCGCGAACGGGCGCGAGCCGTGCGGAGCCCCGCGCTCAGTCGAGCAGCAGCGCCGGCTCCTCGAGCACCGACGCGACGTCGTGCACGAAGCGCGACGCCACGTCCCCGTCGACGACCCGGTGGTCGAACGACGCACCGATCGTCGTCACCATGCGCGAGCGGACCTCACCGTCGACGACCCACGGCTTCGGCTTGATCGTGCCCATCGCGACGATCGCGACCTCGCCCGGGTTGAGGATCGGCGTCCCGGTGTCCATGCCGAACACGCCGATGTTCGTGATCGACACCGTCCCGTTCGCCATCTCCGCCGGGGTGGTCTTGCCGTCGCGGGCGGTCAGCGTGAGCTGCTCGAGGGCCTGGGCGAGCTCGAACAGGGACATGTCCTGCGCGTCCTTGATGTTCGGCACGATGAGGCCCCGCGGGGTCGCCGCGGCGATGCCGAGGTTCACGAAGTGGTGGACGATGATCTCGCGGTCGGTCCAGGTCGAGTTCACCGAACGGTTGCGGCGGACGGCCCAGATCACGGCCTTCGCGACGAGGAGCAGCGGCGAGACCTTGACACCGGCGAACGTCGGCGAGGACTTCAGCCGCTTGACGAACTCCATCGTGCGGGTCGCGTCGACGTCGACGAACAGCGAGACGTGCGGCGCCGTGAACGCCGAGGTGGTCATCGCGGTCGCGATCGCCTTGCGGACGCCCTTGACCGGGATCGTCTCGCTGCGGACGTCGCCCCACTCCGGGGTCTCGATGTTGCGGAAGACGCTGGCCTGCTTCGCGTGCCGGATCACGTCGTCGCGGGTGACCTCGCCCGCCAGGCCGGTCGCCACGATCGCGGTCAGCTCGACGCCGAGGTCCTTCGCGAGCTTCCGGATCGGGGGCTTCGCGAGGACGTTGGTCGCGGTGCTCTGCTTGCGCGGGGCGGACCCGAGGGCGGTGATCGCCTCGGCGGTGGGCTCCTCACCGGGGTCGGTGGCGGCTTCCGCCGCTGCGGCTGCATCCGCACTGGAGGCACGGCTCGCCTCGGCCGCGAGGGCCGCGGCCCGACGGGCGCCCGGCTTCCGGCGCGACGGCGACGAGGTCGCCGAGCCGTAGCCGACGAGGACGGCGCCGGAGGACTCGTCGGTTCCGACGACGGCGGCACCGTCGGCGACCGGCTGTGCCGGTGCCGGTGCCGGTGCGGCGACTGCGGCCGGTTCGGTGGTGGGCGCCGGCGCGGCGGGTGCCGGCGCGGCGACCGGTGCGGGCGCCGCCGGGGCCTGCGCGACCGGAGCCGCGGGCGCGGCCGGTGCCGGCGGGGTGGAACGGACGTCCGGCGAGGTCGGGACGCTCTCGGCGACCGGAGCCGCGCCTCCCGACTGACTCGACGTGACCGGCGCGCCGGACGCGACCGACGCATCGGAGTCGACGCGGATGATCGGCTTGCCGACCTCGACCGTGTCGCCCTCGGACACGAGCAGCCCCGTGACGGTGCCGGCGAACGGCGACGGCAGCTCCACCAGGGACTTCGCGGTCTCGATCTCGACGAGCACCTGGTCGACGGCGATCTCGTCCCCGATCGCGACGCGCCACTGCACGATCTCGGCCTCGGTCAGGCCTTCGCCCACGTCGGGCAGGGGGAATTCGGCGGCGGCCACGTCGGCTCCTTCGGCGTTCGGGTCGAGCTCGGTCAGGGGGATCAGTAGGCGAGGGCGCGGTCGACGGCCTCGAGGACGCGATCGGCGTCCGGCAGGTGCAGGTGCTCCAGCTTCGAGACCGGGAACGGGATGTCGAACCCGGACACCCGCAGCGGCGGCGCCTGCATCGTGTAGAAGGCCTTCTCCGCGACCGTCGCAGCGATCTCGCTGCCGACGCTCACGAAACCGGAGGCCTCCTGCGCGATGACGAGGCGACCGGTCTTCCGGACCGACGCGAGCAGCGGCTCCCAGTCGATCGGCGAGATCGAGCGGAGGTCGATGACCTCGCAGCTGGTGCCCTCGGACTCGGCGAGCTCGGCGGCCTGCATGAGCGTGGCGACCATCGCGCCGTGCCCGACGAGGGTGACCTCGGTGCCGGTGCGTGCGACGCGCGTGGTGTGCATCGGCACGTGCCCGTCGACGAGGTCCACCTGACCCTTCGGCCAGTAGCGGGACTTCGGCTCGAGGAAGACGACCGGGTCCTTCGAGGCGATCGCCTCCTGGATCATCCAGTACGCGTCGTTCGGGGTGCTCGGGCTCACCACGCGCAGCCCAGCGGTGTGCGCGAAGTAGGCCTCCGGCGACTCCTGGTGGTGCTCCACGGCACCGATGTGGCCGCCGTAGGGGATACGGATGACGACCGGCAGCGACATGTGCGCCGGCAGGCGGTTCGCCATCTTCGCGAGCTGCGAGGTGATCTGGTCGAAGCCCGGCCAGACGAACCCGTCGAACTGGATCTCGACGACCGGACGGTACCCGCGCAGGGCAAGACCGATCGCGGTGCCGATGATGCCGGCCTCGGCGAGCGGGGTGTCGCGGACACGCTCCGCGCCGAAGCGGTCCTGCAGGCCCTCGGTGATGCGGAAGACGCCGCCCAGCTGGCCGATGTCCTCGCCCATCAGCAGGACCTTGTCGTCCGCCTGCATCGCGGCGGCGAGCCCGGCGTTGAGCGCCTTGGCCATCGGGAGCGTCGGGGTGGGGTCGCTCGGGACCTCGCCGGCGCCCGGGTGGGAGCGCAGCGTGTAGTCGAAGAGCTGCTCGGTGGTGCTCATGCGTGGGCGCCCCCTTCGTAGCCGGCCTCGTAGCGTTCGAGCCAGGCCTTCTGCTCGGCGATCAGCGGGTGCGGCTCGCGGTACACGTTGTCGAACATGACGTCCACCGACGGCGGCGTCAGCGCGACCGTGCGACGCCGGACGTCGGCGGCGATGTCCTCGCCCTCCTCGTCGAACGCGGCGAGCTGCTCGTCGGTGACACCCTTGCTGCGCAGGTAGGCGGCCGAGCGGGTGATCGGGTCGCGCTCGACCCACGCGGACAGCTCGTCGTCGCCGCGGTACCGGCTCGGGTCGTCCGAGCTGGTGTGCGCACCGATGCGGTACGTGTCGGCCTCGATGAACGCCGGACCCTGACCGCTGCGGGCGTGGTCGGTGGCGACGACGGAGGCCGTGTACGACGCCAGGATGTCGTTGCCGTCGATCAGGACGCTCGGGATGCCGAAGCCACGGGGCCGGTCGACGAGCGGGGTCGGCGACTGCACCGACACCGGGACCGAGATCGCCCAGTGGTTGTTCTGCAGGAAGAAGACGACGGGCGCCTTCGTCGACGCGGAGAACACGAACGCCTCGTTCACGTCGCCCTGGCTGGTCGCGCCGTCACCGAAGTACACGATGGAGCATGCGTCGCGGTCCGGGTCGCCCGTGCCGACGTCGCCGTCGAGCTTCTGGCCGAGTGCGTAGCCGGTGGCGTGCAGCGTCTGCGAGCCGATCACCAGCGTGGAGATGTGGGTGTTGCCGCGCTCGTCCGGGTCCCAGCCGCCGTGCGTCTGTCCGCGGTACATCGCGATGATCTCCATCGGCTCGACGCCGCGGTGCATCGTGACGGCGTGCTCGCGGTACGAGGGGAACACGTGGTCCTGGGCGCGGAGGGCGAACACGGAGCCGGTCTGCGCGGCTTCCTGCCCGTGGCTCGGCACCCAGAGGCCGAGCTGCCCGGTGCGCTGGAGGTTGTGACCGGCGTGGTCGAACCGACGGGTGAGGACCATGCGGCGGTGCATCGCCAGCAGGGTCTCGTCCGGGATCGCCCGCGCAGCGGCGGCGAACTCGGCGTTCTCGTCGGTCTCCACGAACCGGCCCTCGGTGTCGAGGAGCCGGATGGTGGTCGTCGCGGGGGCCGCGGCGCGGAATGACATGCGGGCCAGCGTAGCGGCAGCGACTACCGGGCCGCCTGGAGGTCCCCCACAAGCGAGCGTGCTGTTTCGAGGAGCGTTCCCACAGCCTCGTGCTCGCCGATGGAGACGCGGATGCCCTCGTTCCCGAAGGCGCGGACGATGATGCCGGCCTGCTCGAAGCGCTCCGCCGCGTGCCCGGTCAGCTCGCCGGTCGGCAGCCACACGAAGTTGCCCTGGGCGTCCGGCACGTCCCAGCCCTGCTCGCGGAGCGACGTCACGATGCGGTCGCGCAGCGCCGCGATCTCGGACACCCGCGCCAGCAGCTCGGACTCGCGCTCGAGGCTGGCGAGCGCCGCGGCCTGGCCCTGCGCGGTGACCGACAGCGGGATGGCGCAGGCGCGGACGGCGTCGAGCACGTAGGCCGGGCCGAGGGCGTACCCGACGCGCAGCCCAGCGAGCCCGTACGCCTTCGAGAAGGTGCGGAGGACGACGAGGTTCGGGTACCGCTCGAGCAGCGGGGCGCCCCGGACCGCGGTCGGCTCGGTCACGAACTCGGCGTAGGCCTCGTCGAGGACGACCAGCACGGTGGACGGCACCCGGGCCATGAACGCCTCGAACTCGGCGCCCGTGACGGCCGGGCCGGTCGGGTTGTTCGGGGAGCAGACGATCACCATGCGGGTGCGCTCGGTGACGGCGGCGGCCATCGCGTCGAGGTCGTGCCCACCGTCGGCGCGGTTCGGCACCTGGACGCTCGTGGCCCCGGCGACCGTGACGACACCCGGGTACGCCTCGAACGAACGCCAGGCGTAGACGACCTCGTCGCCGGCGCCGGACGTCGCCTTCGCGAGCTCGTGCAGGATCGCGACGCTGCCCGGGGCGACGTGGACCTCATCGACGGTCAGCCCGAACCGGTTCGCGAGCACGGCGCGGACGGCGACGGCGGTGGCGTCGGGGTACCGGTTGAACGCGGTCTGCGCCTGCACGGCCTCGACGACGCCGGGCAGCGGCGGGAACGGGTTCTCGTTGCTGGACAGCTTGAAGGCGTCCGCCGCGGCCTGGCGACCCTGCTTGTAGGCGGGGAGGACGGAGATCTCGGGACGGATGTGCACGCGCTCGTCAGTCACCGGATCAGGTTACCCGGCGGGGAGAACGGCGATGCAGCGCCCATCCCGGTGACGGATGTGCACGCGCTCGTCAGTCACCGGATCAGGTTACCCGGCGGGGAGAACGGCGATGCAGCGCCCATCCCGGTGACGGATGTGCACGCGCTCGTCACTCACCGGATCAGGTCACCCGGCGGGGAGAACGGCGATGCAGCGCCCGTCCCGGTGACGGATGTGCACGCGCTCGTCAGTCACCGGATCAGGTCATCGGCCCGTCCGCGGGTGGCGGAGGGCATCATGGGTGCATGCGATTCCTCGTCCGCCTCGTCGTCAACGCCGTCGCGCTCTGGCTCACCACGCTCATCGTGAGCGGCGTCTCGGTCACCGCCTTCGGCGACGGGGGCACCACGGCCACCGTGCTGACCTACCTGCTCGTGGCCTTCGTGTTCGGCCTCGTCAACGCGATCATCGGCACGCTCATCCGGATCGTGGCGTTCCCGATCTACATCCTGACCCTCGGGCTCATCTCCTTCGTGGTGAACGCGATCCTGCTGCTCATCGTCGCCGGGATCTCGGACGCGTTCGGCTTCGGACTGAACGTCGAGTCCTTCGGCTGGGGCATCGTCGGCGCGTTCGTGCTCGCGGTCTTCGCCTGGCTGATCGGGCTGTTCGCGCGCCCGGTGCTCAACCGCCAGCGCGCGTGACCGGACCCGGAGCCCCGTTCCGGGTCTCGTTCGTCTGCAGCGGCAACATCTGCCGCTCCCCCATGGCCGGCATCGTGTTCGCCCAGCTCGCGGCCGAGGCCGGCATGTCCGACCGGTTCGTCGTCGAGTCCGCCGGCACCGGCGACTGGCACGTCGGCGAACCCGCCGACGAGCGCACGATCGCGGCCCTCGCCGCACGCGGATACGATGGCAGCAGGCATCGCGCCCGTCAGTTCGACCCGGACCGGTTCCCGGACCTCGACCTGGTGGTCGCACTCGACCGCTCCCACGAACGCATCCTGCGCTCGTGGGCACCGACCATGGACGACGCCGCGAAGGTGACGCTCCTGTTGCGGTACGACGACGCCTGGCCCCAGCAGACCGACGTACCGGATCCGTACTACGCGGACCGGCACGAGTTCGACCGAGTGCTCTCGACCGTCGAACGGGCCTGCCGGGCGCTCTTCCGCCAACTCGAGCCGGCAGTCCGTCAGGGAGCCCCATGACCCCCCTTCCCCCGCAGCCGATCAGCCCGCTCGACGGGCGCTACTACCCGATCGTGCACACGGTGGGCGAGCACCTCTCCGAGGCCGGCCTCAACCGCGCGCGCATCGTGGTCGAGGTCGAGTGGCTCATCTTCCTGACCGACCACGCGATGTTCACCACCTCGCCGCTCAGCGTCGACGACAAGGCGGCGCTCCGCGCGGTCGTGTCGACCTTCGGGCAGGAGCAGATCGCCGAGCTCGCGGAGATCGAGGCGACGACGCGGCACGACGTCAAGGCCGTCGAGTACTTCGTCCGCCGACGCCTGTCCGAACTCGGGCTCGACGCGATCGCCGAGCTGACGCACTTCGCCGCGACCAGCGAGGACGTCAACAACCTCTCCTACGCCATCACCGTGCGCGACACCGTGGACCAGGTGTGGCTGCCCGCCTACCGCGCCGTGCTCGTCGCGCTCCGTGCCATGGCGGAGGAACTGAAGAGCGTCCCGATGCTCTCGCACACGCACGGACAGCCGGCCACCCCGACGACGCTCGGCAAGGAGCTCGCGGTGGTCGTGTACCGACTCGAGCGCGTCCTCGCGCAGATCGAGGGCGGCGAGTACCTCGGCAAGTTCTCCGGTGCGACCGGCACCTTCTCGGCACACCTCGCCGCCGACCCCGAGGCCGACTGGCCGGCGCTGTCGCGCGAGTTCGTCGAGGGCCTCGGGCTCACCTGGAACCCGCTCACCACGCAGATCGAGTCGCACGACTGGCAGGCCGAGCTCTACGACCGGGTGCGGCACGCGAACCGGATCCTGCACAACCTCGCGACCGACGTGTGGACCTACATCTCGATGGGGTACTTCACGCAGATCCCGGTGGCGGGTGCCACGGGGTCGTCGACGATGCCGCACAAGATCAACCCGATCCGGTTCGAGAACGCCGAGGCAAACCTCGAGATCTCGTCGGCGCTGTTCTCGACGCTGTCCGAGACCCTCGTCACGAGCCGCCTGCAGCGCGACCTGACCGACTCGACCACGCAGCGGAACATCGGCGTCGCGTTCGGGCACTCGCTGCTCGCGCTCGACAACCTCCGCCGCGGCCTGAGCGAGATCGCCGTGAACGAGACCCGCCTCGCCGAGGACCTCGACCACAACTGGGAGGTGCTCGCCGAGGCCATCCAGACGGTCATCCGCGCCGAGGTCACCGCCGGGCAGTCGAACATCGAGGACCCGTACGCGATGCTCAAGGAGCTCACCCGCGGCAAGCGCATCGGACAGGCGGAGCTCGTCGCGTTCGTGAACGGCCTGGACATCTCGTCCGGCGCGAAGGCGCGGCTGACGAACCTGACGCCGGCGACCTACACGGGGCTGGCCGACGAGCTCGTCGACCACCTCGACGTCTGACACCGCGCGGGTCGCGCAGGACGCGGCGGTGCTGCACCCCCGACGGCCTGGAGGCGCGGCGCGACCCCGCCTCCAGGCCGCACCACCTCAGGCGGTGACGTCCAGGGCCTCGGCGACCAGCGCCTCCAGGACGGTGCGGACGGCGGGACGGACCGCACGGTCCGGCCGGACCAGTGCCTCGATGCGCCGCCCGGCGCGGACGTCGGCGAGTTCTGCAAGGTGAAACCGCCCCGGCGCGCGCGTCCCCGAGGTGTACCGGGGCACGAGCGCGACGCCGTGCCCGGCGACCACGAGGTTCTCGATCACCGGCAGGTGGACCGTACGGAAGCCGACGCTCGGCGGGGTGTCCGTCGCGGCCGCCATCGCGGTGAGGACCCGGTCGATCGGGTAGCCCACCGGGACACCGATCCAGTCCTCGCCGACGACGTCGTCGATGCCGACCCGTGCCCGTGACGCCAGGCGGTGGCCGAGCGGGAGCGCGACGTCGAGGGGCTCCCGGAGCAGCGGCACGGTCTCGAGCGCTTCCCGCCCGGCCGGCGGGGCCCCGTCCGGCCGGTGCCCGATCACCACGTCGTGGTCGGCGGCGAGCGGGCCGAACTCGTCCTCGCTGACGTCCACGTCGACCAGCACGAGTTCGATGCCGGGGTGGGCGCGCATCCGGGTGAGCAGCCCGGGGAGCAGGAGTTCGGCGGCGCTCGGGAACACGGCGAGGTCGACCCGGCCGGAGGCTCCGCCGAGGTGCTCGCGCCACGCGGCGTCCACCGTGGCGATCGCCGTCGCGACCCCGCTCGCCAACCCGGCGAGGACCCGGCCGTCGTCAGTGAGCCGGACGCCGCGCCCGACCCGCTCGACGAGGGCGACGCCGACCTGGCGCTGCAGGGTCCGGAGCTGCTGCGACACCGCGCTCGGCGTGCGGTGGGTGGCCTCGGCGACGGCGGTGACGCTCCCCCGTTCGTCGAGCTCGCGCAGGACGGCGAGGAGCTGCACGTCGAAGTCGACCATGCAGGGACACTACAACGTGCGTACGGAACTCTTCGCTGGTGCTGCACGGTCCGGCTGCGTCACGATCGGTCCGTGCGCACTCGTGACCGTCTCCTCGCCGTCGTGGTCGCCGTGGTCTGGGGGCTCAACTTCCCCGCCACGGCCCTCGCGCTCGAGCACTTCCCGCCGTTCCTGCTCGCGGCGCTCCGGTTCACGCTGCTCGCCGTGCCGACGGTGCTGCTCGTGCCGCGGCCGCGGATCCCGTTCGGACGGCTGCTGCTCGTCGGCGCCGGGCTCGGGGTCCTGCAGTTCGCGTTCCTCTACCTGAGCATGGCGTCCGGCATGCCCTCCGGACTCGCCTCGCTCGTGCTGCAGGCCTCGGCGCCGTTCACGGTCGTGCTGGCGGGGGTGTTCCTCCGGGAGCGGCTCACCGGACGCCAGGTCATCGGCGTGACGATCGCCGTCTGCGCCCTCGCCGCGATCGCCGTGCACCGGGCCCAGGCGGCGGCGCTCCTGCCCGTCGTGCTCGCGCTCTGCGGGGCGCTCGGCTGGGCGATCGGCAACGTCGCGACCCGGCGCGCGGGTGCGTCGAACCCGCTGCACCTGACCCTGTGGTGGTCGATCGTGCCGCCGGTCCCGATGGCCGTCCTGTCGTTCGTCGTCGAGGGACCGGCACGCATCGGGACCGCCCTCGGGACGGCCTTCACCGCGGAGGCGCTGCCCGCCGACCTCGGGCTGCTCTACATCGTGCTCGTCGCCACCCTCGTCGGCTACGGCATCTGGTCACGGCTGATGGCGACCTACCCGTCGAGCACCGTCGCACCGTTCTCGATGCTCGTGCCCGTGGTGGGCGTGCTCGCGTCGTGGGCGGCGTTCGGCGAGGTCCCGGACGTGGTGGAGATCGCCGCCGGCGTCGTCGTCGTCGCAGCCGTGCTCTGGTCGTCCCGCGCAGCCCGACCTCGGGCGTTGCCGGTGAGCACCGCGGGTGTCCCGGTTCCGGTGCTCAGCCCCGGTGCTGGCGACGCTCGGCGATGATCCCGGCGAGCGCGCCGCGCAGGTGCGGGTAGTGGAACTCGTACCCGGCCTCGACCAGGCGCGTCGGCACCACCCACCGGCTCTTCAGTACGAGTTCGGTCTCGGTGCGGATCGCGAACGACCCGAGCTCGAGCATCCACCGCCAGGTCGGCACCCCGAACCGGCGGCCGACGGCGTCCCGGATGGTGGCCATCACGGTGCGGTTGTCCGACGGGTTCGGGCTGGACACGTTCACCGCGCCGTCGATGTCCTCGTGGTCGCGCACGAACCGGATCGCCCCGAGGACGTCCGCGATGTGCACCCAGCTGAACCGCTGCCGACCGTGGGTGTGCCGGTCGTGGTGGTACGTCCCGGCACGGAGCCGGGCGCGCGTCGGGAACCACGGGCCGTCGTACTGCGGGCCACCGAGGCCGGCCTGGGCCAGCCGGAGCAACGGGACGAGCGCGCTGCCGTCGCCGAAGACGATCGCCATGCGCAGGGCCACGCGGCGGGTGCCGGGCAGGTCCGCCGCGAACAGGGCGTCCTCCCACGCCTTCGCCACCGAGACGGAGAAGCCCTCGCCGAGCTCGCCCGTGGCCTCGTCCTGCGGGCGGTCGTCGGCGTGCCGGTAGATCGTCGCCGTGGACGCGTTCACCCACAGGGGCGGCGGGTGCTCGCTCGTGCGGATCGCCTCGGCGAGTTCGAGCGTGGTGTCGACCCGGGAGCGGATGATCTCCGCGCGGTTCCGCCGCCCGTACCGGCAGTTCACGCTCTTGCCCGCCATGTTCACGACGAGGGCCGCGCCGTCGACGAGTTCGCGGATCCGCAGGGTGTTGCCCCAGACGGCGTCCCCGGTACGGCCGACCGTCACGACCTGGTACCCCTCGTCGCGGAACGCCTCCTGGAGGTACCGTCCGACGAAGCCGCTCGCTCCCGCGACCACGACCCGTTGTTGCTCCACCATCAGCGTCCCCCTCCTGGATCCGCATCGGGCACGACCGCGTACCGGAACGCCCCCTCGTACCGGTACAGCGTGCCGACCACCGGCGCCGAGAGCACCAGGGACACGCGCTGCACGTCGGCTTCGTCATCGAATCGTTCTGAGAGCGTCACACGCGGCGCGATCGGGGCCGGCAGGCGCCACCCGCGTCCCAGCGCACGGAGCGTCACGCGCGTGGAGACCAGGCGCAGGGCGCCCGCGTCCGGTCCGAGCGGGTCGACCTCCGCCCGGAGCAGGGCGCTGACACGGCCGCGGCGACCCAGGTGGTCGACGAGCCCCTCGGGTTCGGCGGTGATGGCGTCGACCATCGTGCGGGTGCCGGAGCGGAAGCGGAAGGTGCGGCGCGCGCGGACGGCGGTCCGTTCCTCCAGGCCCGCTCGTGCTCCGCGCCGGACGCGGGCCGGACGGTTCTCGACCGTGAAGGGGACGTCCCGCTCCCAGACCGGGAACATCACGGCGTCGCGGGCGAACCACACCAGGAGCGGCCAGAGCCAGCGTCGGGGCGTGCCGACCACGTCGAAGACGCCCTCGCCGCGGCCGACGTGGCCGGGCGGGATCGGACCGAAGTACGTCCGCAGCCGCGGGTGCAGGCGGGCGAGGACGTCCGGCGGCGTGCTCAGCTGGTACGGCGACCGGGTCACGCCCCGATCCTGGCACGTCGTCGGTGGGGATCCCTACGATGTTGCCCATGGGACACGACCACGGGCACGGACACGCGTCCGAGCGCGCCCTGCTCATCGCGTTCTGCATCTCGGCGGGGATCCTGCTGGCCGAGGTGGTCGGCGCGGTCGTCACCGGGTCCCTGGCGCTGCTCGTCGACGCGGGCCACATGGTCGTCGACACCGGCGGGCTCGGCATCGGGCTCGTCGCCACCCGGCTCGCTCGGCGCAGCCCGACGGCGCAGCGCACGTGGGGCTTCCAGCGTGCCGAGGTCCTCGGGGCCACGGCGCAGGCGGCGGTCCTCCTCGCCGTCGGCGTCTACGTGATCATCTCCGCGATCCAGCGGCTGTTCGTGCCGGCCGAGATCCACTCCGGTCCGCTGCTCGTCTTCGGGATCATCGGCCTCGTCGGCAACCTGGTGGCGTACGCGGTGCTGCTGCGCGCCTCCGGCGAGGGCTTCACCTCGCGGGCGGCCCGGCTCGAGGTCCTCAACGACACGCTCGGATCGGTCGCCGTGATCGCGGCCGCGATCGTGCTCATGCTGACCGGGTGGGAGCGGGCGGACTCCGTCGCGGCGATCCTCATCGGACTGCTCATCCTGCCCCGGGCGATCCGGCTGCTGCGCGAGACCGCCGACGTCCTGCTCGAGTCGACGCCGCCGGGGCTCGACCTCGACGCCGTCCGGGGGCACATCCTCGAACTCGACCACGTCATCGCCGTGCACGACCTGCACGCGACGCTCGTGGCGACCGGGGTCCCGAACCTCACCGCGCACGTGGTGGTCGACGACGAGTGCTTCTCGACGGCGCACGCCCCGCGGATCCTCGACGAGCTGCAGCAGTGCGTGGCGGAGCACTTCGACGTCCCGGTGGAGCACTCGACGTTCCAGCTCGAGCCCGCGTCGCACCGCCGGCACGAGCACGAGGTGCACGCGTAGGGAGCGGGGCCGGCGGGGCGGACTCGGAACGACACCGTCGACGTCGTACGACATCGGTCTTGTCGGACGGGGTCAGCAGCCGTCGTCGCGGGTAGGGTACGCCGTGATGACGCGGTCCGTGGTGGACGAGACGATCACCTTGACGAAGGGCTCAGCGGCCGGCCGCGACCCGTCGTCGAACTGCACGGGAGCGGCGTAGCAGACCTTGCCGTCGCCGGCGTCCTGCGGGTACCCGGTCCGCGGTGTCTCCAGCACGGTCTGCACGGCGGTGAGCATCGCGTCGTCCCAGTCGCGCGAGCCTCGGCCGGCGACGACGTCCGTCCAGTCCTGGGTGTGCCGGACGCGGATGTGCTCGTAGCCCTGCCCGGAGTTGCCGCACTGCAGCACGACGGCGCCGAGTGCGGCGGTGTCGTACTGCGCGACGGTCTGCCGGCTGCTCGTGTCGCAGCGGTCGAGGACGTCGCTGCCCGGCAGGTCCGGGCCGGTCCGGGTGATCGTGACGGTGCCGTCGGTCGCCGTGCCGTCACCGGCGGTCGCGCTCGGGGTGACGGTGACGCCCGCGCCGCCGATCACCGGGTCGTCGGCGCCGCGCTGTGCCGTGAGGGCGACCCCGCCGGCGACGAGGCCGGCCGCCAGGACGGCGGCGACGCCCGCGATGACGGAACGGTTGCGCTTCGGGGACACGCGCCCAGTATGCCGGACGGGTGTCGCGCCTCCGGGCCCGTGCCCCGCGGCTCGGTGAGCAGGAACGGTCGGGTCCGTCGCTCGGACCCGACCGTTCCTGCTCACGAAGGGCCCCGCCCGTCAGGCGCGCGCGGCCAGGCGGGACCCCGCGACGACGGCCAGCACGATCACGAGCACGACGTACCCGAGCAGCACCGGCAGCGTCGGCAGCACGAGGAGCGCGGCACCGACGGCCACCACCGGGACGGTCAACCCCGCGTAGGCGATGAGGAACGTCGCGGCGAGGACGCCCCCGCGACGGGACGGCTCCACGAGCGCGCCGGCGCTGCCGATCGCGGCACGGAACAGCAGCCCGACACCCGCACCGGCCACCACGCCGCCACCGATGAACCCGGCGACCTGCAGGACCACCGCCGCTGCGCCGAGGACGACGAGCCCACCGACGAGCAGCACCATGCCGAGCCGGATCTGCGTGCGCTGCGACAACCGGGCGAAGACGATCTGCGAGACCGCGCTCGCGGCGAACACCCCGAAGGTCGTCGCCCCTGCAGCGAGGCGGTCGGTGACGTGGAAGGTCGTCCCGAGGAACGTCGGCGCGACCGAGGTGAAGAGCCCCTGCACGGCGAGCGCGGCGAACGCGGCGGTGCCGGCAGCCCAGAACGCGGCGCCCTTGCCCTCGGGTGCCTGCAGCCGCTGCGGCCGGTAGGCGACCGGCGACGCAGGCCGGTCGACGGTCTCCGGCACGGCCAGCACCACGACGAACGCCGCGGCGAGGGCCACCACGAACACGACGTACGGCACCATCAGCGGCTGCCCGACGAACTCGGCCAGCGCACCACCCACGAGGGCGCCGAGGGACAGTCCGCCGAGGTTGACGACGCCGGCGACGACCCCCGCTCCCGCGGCCGACGACGAGGACCCGGTCGCCCGGACCCGCAGCTCGCCGAGGTGCGCGGTCGCGGTGGCCGTCAGCAGCCCGACGCCGATGCCGGTCACCAGGCGCGCGACGATGAGCCCGCTGACGTCGTTCCAGAGCAGGAACAGCACCGCGGCCACGAGCTCGAGCGCGACGGACACCAGGATGAGCGGCCGGCGACCGTGCACGTCGCTGAGGTGCCCGGCCAGGTAGAGCGACCCCACCACGCCCACGCCGTACGCCGCGAACACCACGGTCGTCGTGAACGTCGGGAACCCGTCCCGGGCCTGGTAGATCACGTAGAGCGGAGCGGGGACGGTCGCGAAGGCCATCACCGCGAGGAACGCGAAGGCCACCGCCCAGAACCCGAACCCGTGCCGACGGCGGGTGTGCGGCCGACGGCCACGGGGAGCGTCGACCACAAGGTCGGCGGTGCTGGACGATGCGGTGAGGGTTGCCATGCTCCGATGATCACGCCCGCGGAGCATCGAGTCCAACGGATGATCTTGATGCCGCCCATCGATCGGGTCGATACTCGGATGATGGAGACCCGCCTGCTCGACCAGTTCGTCACCGTCGCCGCCGAGGGCAGCGTCACGCGGGCGGCCGAACGCCTCTGGGCGGCGCAGTCCACCGTGTCCGCCGGCATCGCCTCACTCGAACGGAGCCTCGGCGTCCGACTGTTCGACCGCACCGGCCGACAGCTCGTCCTCACCACCGCCGGCGAGGACCTGCTCCCGCACGCCCGCTCCGTGCTCGAGTCCCTCGACCGGATGCGCGACCTGGCGACCGTCTCCGACGCCGAGCTCCGCGGGCGGGTGCGGCTCGGCATCTTCACGAGCATGGACATCGTCGACCTGACCGGGGTGCTCCGAGGGTTCCGGCAGCGGCACCCGCTCGTCGCCGTCGAGCTCATGACCTCGCCGTCCGGGACGACCGGGCTCGTGCAGGACCTGGTGGCCGGGCGGCTCGACATCGCCTACACCGGACTGCCGGCGGTTCCGGCGGGGGTCACGGTCGAACCGCTGCGGGAGATGCCGTTCCGGGTGTTCCTGGCCGCCGACCACCCCTTCGCCGACCGTGGCTCGGTGTCGCTTGCGGACCTCGCCGACGAGCCCTTCATCGACACCGCGCACGGGTTCGGCAACCGGATCATCCTCGACAACGCGCTCGAGCGACTCGGCATCCGGCGCCGCATCGTCGCCGAGATGAACGACATGCCGGCGGTCGTCCGGTTCGCCGCCGCGGGGCTCGGCGTGGGAGTGGTCCCCGACTCGGGTGTCCGACACGACGGCGTGGTGCTCGAGCTCGAGGACGAGGTGGAGCCGCTCCGCATCGGACTGGCGACCCGGACGAGTCCGGAGCCGAACCGTGCGGTCCGCGCGCTGGCCCGCGACGTCGTCGCGGCGCGCATCGCCTGACCTGTGCCGCCCCGGGTGGGGCGTGGTGCGTGGGGTGGTCCGCACCGACGGACTGGAGGCGCGGCGTGTCCCCGCCACGCGCCTCCAGGCCGTCGGTCCCCCCATCCCTCCCCGACCGCGTCGGGGAGGCGTCCGGCAACCCGCTCGATCAGTGCGAGTCGATCAGCCCGCCCCCGACGAACTCGGCCTGTGCACCGTCGTCGCTGAGGTCGCAGACGAAGTACGCGTACGGATCGACCTGTCCGCCCGTGAACTCCGCGACCGCGTAGGTGATCTGGAACTGGTCGCCGCGGTGCTCCGGGAACAAGCCACCGGACTGTCGCAGCGACCGCACCCCGGACGCAGCTGCTCCCGCTTCACAGACCGAGAACCGGTGCGCGTCCACCGAGGTGTCCGGCCCCCAGATCTGTCCGATGACGGCGTCGAGCAGACCGTTCGTCGGGAAGTTCCCCTGGATGACCTCGATCCAGACGCCGTCACGCTGGTAGCGCGTCCGGCTGAGGTCCGTCCCCTCGTCGTTCCTGTCGGTCGCACTGCAGCGCTCGGCCCCACCCGAGGTCTGACACGTCGGCTGCCACCCCTGGAAGAACGTGGACTTCCCGGTCGCCAACTGCGCCTGCGTGCCGGTGCCGATGACGAGCGACAGTCCGGGACTCGGCCCCTCCGAGGCTCCCCACTGGCAGGCCAACGACGTCGGGCCGCCATCCCACCGCGGGTCGACCGACCCGTCGTCCGTCGACGCAGCGAGCTGCACCGGTTCGCGGTCGCCGAAGAGCCGGCCGTAGTCGGCGCTCGGGACCGTCGCCCGGCACGCGGTCGGGATCGTCGCGTCGCCCGTCGCCACCACCGCCGGTGCGGTGCTGGACGGACGCGGCGTGGCCGTGATCGGCGCGGAGCCGGACGTGGTCGTGGTCGGCGCCGGTTCCGGGTCCGAGGACCGCGTGGGTCCGGC
Organism: Curtobacterium sp. SP.BCo; assembly: GCF_051903265.1. Lineage (GTDB taxonomy): Bacteria > Actinomycetota > Actinomycetes > Actinomycetales > Microbacteriaceae > Curtobacterium. Next base: position 948,861 of record NZ_CP194337.1, on the reverse strand, counting down.
GACGGGCTGGTCCTGCTGCGTGAGCGACAGGGCCACGGCTCCGGTCGCGGTCCCCAGCGCGAGCAGCGCGACCACCGCGATCACGACCCCGGATCGGCCTCGGCGCCGCTTCGGCCGCGGGGTGGCGTGGTCGAGGACGTTCCGTTTCATCGCGACGAGCATGCGTTGCAGGTCGTCACCCTCGGGAGGTTCAGTGTTCATCGTGCATCACCGCCTTCTGCAGTCGTCGTCGGTTGCGGGAGACCCGCTGGGTGACCGCCCCGGTGCTCAGTCCGAGCAGGGCGGCGGCTTCCGCGTAGGAGTGGCCCTCGAGCAGGCAGAGCTCGCAGATGCGGCGGTCGGTCTCCGGGAGCGCGGCGATCTCGGCGCGGACCCACCGCAGCGTCTCGGCGGCCTCGGTCGCCTCCTCCGGCGCCGGGAGGTGCTCGGGGAGCTCGTCCGTCCGGTGCCGGTCACGCTTCCGCACGGCGTTCCTGGCGTGGTTCCGGCACACCACGAGCAGCCACGGGAGCATCGTGTCCGTGGGCAGTTCGAGGGTCCCGGCCCGCTGCCAGAGCGTGAGGAACGCGTCCTGCACGATCTCCTCGACGTCGGAGCGGTCCGCCGCGATCGCCCAGGCGTACCGGGTCAGCGTCGCGGCGTACCGGTCGAACGCCCGTGCGAGGGCGCCCGTGTCCCCCTGCGCGATCGCCCGGACGAGCGCGTCGTCCGGGTCGGTGTCGGTCGTCATCTCCCGCACCACCTCCTTCACCCTGAGATGTCGGCAGGGGGCGCGATGCTGACAGCCCGACGCCGGATCGGTCGTCCCGGGCGTGTCGCAGCGTTCGGTCGAACCGGCTCCACCGGGACGGATCAGCCGTCCAGCAGGTGCGCGATCCCGTCGATCGACCGCCTCGCCGCCGCCGAGGAGGACACGAAGCCGACGACCACGATCCCCACGCCGATCCCCACGACGATCCACCACATCGCGTGGGTGGCGACGGCGAACCCGGCGCCGACGCTCGCGACCGCGCTGGCTCCAGTCACGGTCCCGGCGAGTGCGACACCGAGGGACACCCCGGTCTGCCGGCTCGTCGAGGCGACGGCGGCGGCCGACCCGGACTGGGCGCGGGGCATGCCCGAGACCGCGGTGTTCGTGATCGGCGCGTTCACCATGCCGAACCCGAACCCGAACAGCACGAACGCGACGACCAGCACCCACATCGGCGTCCGGGCGTCGATCGTCGTCAGGATCGCCCCCGCTCCCCCGACCCCGATGCCGGCCAGGACGAGCGGGATCCGCGTGCCGACCGACCCGACGAGGCGCCCGGACAGCGGCGACACGAGCATGGTGGCGACGGCCGCCGGCAGGGTCCACAGTCCGGCCTCGAACGGCGTCATGCCGCGGACCTCCTGCAGGTACAGCGCGTTGAGGAACAGGAACGCACCGTTCGCGCCGAACGCCGCGACCGCGGTGACGACGGCGGAGGAGAACGGGATGCTCCGGAAGAACCGGACGTCGACCAACGGCTCGGCACGACGGCGTTCGACCCGGACGAAGACCACCAGCGCCGCCGCGGCCAGGACGAACAGCCCGAGGGCTGCGGGCGAGGTCCACCCCAGCCGCGGCCCCTCGATCAGGCCGCCGACGAGGCTCGCGAGCAGGACGATCACGAGCACCTGGCCCAGTGGGTCGAGCCGGCGCGGGGTCGGCGACTTGGACTCCGGGACCACCAGGAAGGTGAGCACGACGGCGGCGACACCGATCGGCACGTTGATCCAGAAGATCGCGCGCCAGCCCACGGTGTCCGTCAGCGCACCGCCGACCAACGGCCCGAGCCCCATCGACACGCCCACCACGGCGCCCCAGACACCGACGGCGCGAGCGCGCTCCTTGGCGTCGTCAAAGGTCGCAGTGATGATCGACATCGCCACCGGGTTCATCATCGACCCGCCGACCGCCTGGACCATCCGGAACACCACGAGCCAGCCCACCCCCGGCGCGACCGAGCAGAGCAGCGACCCGACCGTGAAGAGCGCGAGCCCGATCTGGAACGTCGTCCGTCGGCCGATGCGGTCGGCCGTGGAGCCGGAGAGCAGCAGCAGGCTGGCGAGGACGAGGGTGTACGCGTCGATCGTCCACTGCAGCCCGGAGATCGTGCTGCCGAGCTCGCGACCGATCGACGGCAGTGCGACGTTCACGACCGTGGCGTCCATCGACACGATGAACAGGCTCATGCAGCAGACCGCGAGGATCAGGTACTTGTGCCGGTACCGCCGCGGCAGGTCCGGGTCGCCCTGGAAGTGCCGCCGCGACGGCAGCGTGCGGGCGCCGTGGGACTCAGTGGAAGTCGTCGCCGTCTCCTTCGCCCGGGGTCTTGTGGCCGCCGAGCATGTCGTTGTCGTCCTGGTCGCTCGACGACGCCAGCTGCAGCATGGCGAGGACGACCACGACCACGATGAACGCGATGCCGAGGAAGATCACCGCGAGCTGGAGTTCCCGCGTCGAGAACAGCACGACGAGCCCGGTGAAGACCGCGACGATGGCGGAGATCCCGAGGAGCTCCACCGGGCGCAGGCGGTCGCGACGGCTGGGGGTGGTCATGCGTGTGGTGCTCCGTCCGGGGCGGCAGCCGGAGCGGCCGTTCCCCACTTGTGCGAGAGTCCGGCGATCACGTGGAAGACCGCCGTGACGGCGAGGTACGCGCCGAGCAGGCCGACGAGGACGATCGAGGCGTCCAGGGTGCCGGTGACCTGCTCGACGCCGCCGAGCTGTTGCGAGTAGTCGGGGGGTGTCACCAGGAAGGCGACGGCGAGCAGCAGCGTGAGGCCGCCGATCGTGGTCCAGTCCCGGGCGAACGGCGAGCGGCGGCGGGCACGGAGACCCTGCGTGAGCTCGAGCGCACCGGTCAGGACGGCCCAGGCGACGATGACGGCGATGAACGCCGGCAGGCCGAGGCCGTTGCACGCGAAGGCGGCGATCGCGGCGACCAGCGTGAGGACCGCCTGCGCCGTGGTGGTGCGCCGGGACCGGTCGTCGGCCGTGAGCCGGGTCGTGCCCGCCGCGAGCAGCACCAGTCCGTCGACGACCGCGAACCCGCCGAACAGCAGCAGGCCGTAGCCCGCGGCGTGGTTGGACGAGAAGGTGATGACGAGGGCCACGATCGCGGCTGGGACGGCCCGGAGGACGGGGATCGGCCAGTACCGCGCGCGCTGGCCGGAGTCGTCCACGGAGTCGGACACGAGACCTCTTTCGGGCATGCGGATCGTGGTTCGATCCTACCGCCGGACCGTCGGGCGACCGACCGCGGGCGGCCCGGGGCGCTGAGGATGCTCGAACCCGAGCGTCCCCGGCGCCCCGGGCACGGCCGGAACCGCGCACGGCTGGGTCCGTCCCGCGCGTTCAGGACACGGTGTCGTCCGCCGCGGGGGTGGTCCGCCGAGCGCGACGACGGGCCAGCCACCAGCACGCGGCACCCGCTCCCAGTGCCACGCCGGCCACGGCCGCGAGGAGCCCGAGGTCCTCGGCACCCGTGTAGGCGAGCGCTCGGGTGCGGTCGCCGCCGCGTCCCTCGCCGGTCCGCTCCGGGCCGGAACGGTCGTCGACGCCCGCCGCGTCGCCCGGCCCGCCGTCGCCCGGCCCGTCGTCACCCGGCCCGTCGTCGCCCGATCCGTCATCGCCCGGTCCGTCGTCGCCCGGCGGCACGACCCCGATCGGCACCTCGGGCGAGGGGTCCCCACCGTCCGGGTCCGTCGGCGAGGTCGCCGTCGCCACGTTCACCACGTCGGATCCGTCCCCGCCGTACCCGGGGTCGAGCTGGGCCCGGATCCGGAACGCCACGGACGCTCCGGGCTCGAGCGACCGACCCGAGGAGCAGGTGACGACCCGGCCCGCCGCCGTGCACCCGTCCGGCGAGCCGACGAACCGCATCGCCCGCGGCAGCTCGTCCACGGCGCCGACCTCCGCAGCGGTGCCCGGGCCGCGGTTGCGCGCGGTGACGAGGTACTCGACCTCGTCGCCCGGCGCGACACCGGTCGAGGGCGACACGGACTTGTCCGTCTCGACGTGGGCTTCGGGACCGGCCCCGGGCTCGACGGTCGCGGCGGCGCGCGAGACGTTGTCGTCCTCGTCGGTGTCGGCGAGTGACGGTGCGGGGGTGATCCGGGCGACGCTCTCGAGCGTGCCGGTGGCCTCGGCCGGCACCCGACCCGAGATCGTCACGGTCGCACGACCGTCGCGCGGCAGGTCGAGCTCGGCAGCGACGTCACCGGTGCCCGATCCGGTCCCGCAGGCGGACCCGGCGTGGGCCGAGCAGGTCCAGGTGACGTCCTCCACCGCGTCCGGCACGTCGACCTCGAGCCGGCTGGGGTCGGACGGGTTCGGCCCGACGTTGCGCGCCGTGACGGAGTACTCGACCGCACGGCCCGGCTGGACGGTCGGCGGCATGTCGTGCTCGACGGCGAGGTCCGTCGGCACCGAGACCGTGAGCGAGTCGACTTCGTGCACGTCGACGTGCTGGCCCGTCGCGGCGGTGAAGCCGAGACGGAGGGTCGACGGCAGCGGCGTCTGACCGTCGCCCTGCAGCGGTACCCGGTCGAGGACGGTCCGCATGGTGCCGGTCTGCTCCAACCGGACGGTCAGGGACAGCTGACCGTCGCTGTCCGGCAGCAGCGTGACCCGCACCCGTCGGGTCTGCCCGGAGTCCGTTTCGACGCCGCCCGGAGCGCGGACACCGTCGACGTACCGGTACCCGGTGACGTCGTTGCCCGAACCACGCACCACGACGGTGTCGGGCGTCCGCCCCGGGCCCGACGCGTTGATCGTCTGGGAGAAGTTGCCGTACCGGTCGAGCGCGACCGCGGCGAACCCGCCCGGCACACCGGGGAGGTCGCAGGGCAGCGAGCCGCCCTCGGTGATGCTCGACCGGCAGGCGTACCCGAGCGCGGCACCGTACGCTCCGACCCCCTGCGGCGCCGCGCCGTCGGCGAGGAAGAGGAGCAGCCCGTCGGCCCCGACCTCGCCGAGGTCGTTGTACATCGAGTACTCGAACTCGATCTCGAGCCCGAGGTCGGACGGGAACGTGTCGTTCGTCGACCACGCCCCGGCCTGGCTCCGGACGGCGTCGGTCAACCGGAGTCGTCCGTCCCGGACCACGGCGTCGCCGTCGAGCGTCCCACCTGCCGCCGTGTCGAAGGCGTTCGTGTACGGGAAGGCGAGGTCACCGGCGGAGGAGGCCGACGGCACGAGAGCGGGCGCGGCGAGGACGCCGGCCGCGGTGAGGACGCTGGCGACGGCGGCCGCACGCCGCGCGAGCCGCCCGCGACGGGGGCGTGGGAACCGGCCACGGCGTGGGACGGGCAGGGCGGCCGACGGGCCGCCTCCTGGGGTGTTGGGGTTCGTCATGCCCCGATCGTCGCGACCGGGGACTCCCCGTCAGACTGCCGTCCGACGATCTGTGGACGGCCGCCGCACCAGGCACCCCTGTGGAGGAAGACCGCGTCCGATCAGGCCGCGCAGCCCCGCCCGATCAGACCACGCAGACCAGCCCGATCAGACCACGCAGACCCGATCGATCAGACCAGGCAGACCCGCCCGATCAGGCCGCGCGCACCCGCCCGATCAGGCCAGCCAGACCGTCGTCTCGCCCGGCAGCTCGCCCGCCGGCAGCGGCCCCGACGCCACGACGACGGAGCCCTCCGGCATCGGGACCGGGTCCGTACCGAAGTTCGTCACCGAGCGCCAGCCGTCGTGCCGCCCGAACGCGACCACACCGGCGCCGGCGTCGATCCATTCGAGGTCTTCACCACGCTGCAGCCGACGACGAGCGGCGAGCGCGGCGCGGTACAGCGAGAGCGTGGAGGACTCGTCGTCCGACTCGGCCTCGACCGAGGACGCCCCGAAGTCGGCCGGCTGCGGCAGGTGCGGAGCGACCGACCCGAAGCCGAACGAGGGGCCCGACGTGGTCCACGGGATCGGCACGCGGCACCCGTCCCGCCCCTTGACGGTGTGCCCGGTGCGGATCCACTTCGGGTCCTGCAGCTGGTCGTGCGGGATCGCGGCGGCCTCCTCGAGCCCGAGCTCCTCGCCCTGGTAGACGTACGACGAACCGGGCAGCGCGAGCATCAGCAGCGTCGCCGCGCGGGCCCGCCGGAGTCCGCGCGCCCGGTCGAGTGCCGGCGACGTGCCGTCGGTCATCAGCCAGGCGTCGGTGTCCGTGCCCTCCGGCAGGCCGTACCGGGTGGCGTGACGGACGACGTCGTGGTTCGACAGCACCCAGGTGCTCGACGCTCCGGACTGCTCCGACATCGCCAGGTTGCGGTCGATCGTGGTCCGGAAGGCCTCGGCGTCGAACGGCGCCTCGAGCAGGTCGAAGTTGAACGCCTGCCCGAGTTCCGTGGGTCGGGCGTAGAGGACCCTGCGGGGCGCGGGGGCCCAGGCCTCGGCGACGGCGGCCCGGGGCGGGTCGTACTCGTCGAGCACGCTCCGCCAGGACTCGAAGATCGTGTGCACCTCGTCGCGGTCGTAGAGGGGGTCCGAACCGTCGAGCGGCAGGGCGTGCTCGTCGGACGGGCGGTACGGGGTCGACAGGTCCTTCGCCAGCCCGTGCGCGACGTCCACGCGGAACCCGTCGACGCCGCGGTCGGACCAGAAGCGCAGGGTGTCCTCGAAGTCCTGACGCACCGAAGGGTTGGTCCAGTCCAGGTCGGGCTGCTCCGGCGCGAACAGGTGCAGGTACCACTGTCCGTCCGGCACTCGCGTCCAGGCGCTGCCGCCGAAGTTCGACACCCAGTCGCTCGGCGGGAGCTCGCCCGCGTCACCCGCCCCGTCCCGGAACACGTACCGCGCCCGCTCGGCCGACCCCGGGGCGGCGCCCAGCGCTGCCTCGAACCACGGATGCTCGGACGACGTGTGGTTCGGCACGACGTCGACGATGACCCGGATGTCGTGCTCGTGCGCTGCGCGGACCAGGGCGTCGAAGTCCGCCAGGGTGCCGAGGCGCGGATCGACCGCCCGGTAGTCGGCGACGTCGTAGCCGCCGTCCGCCAGGGGCGAGGGGAAGAACGGCGACAGCCAGATCGCGTCCACGCCGAGCGACGACAGGTACGGCACGCGACTCGTGATGCCGGCGACGTCACCGAGCCCGTCGCCGTCGGTGTCGGCGAAGCTCCGTGGGTAGACCTGGTAGACGACGGCGTTCCGCCACCAGTCCGGGTCGCTCGTGCGGGGTGTGCTGGCCGGCGTCCGAAGCGTGCTCACGACGTCAACCTACACAGACGGGAATACCTGCGGGGTCGGATGCTTTGGTTGTCCCTGACACCTTTCCGCTCCAGAACGAACAGGGATCCCATGACGAACGTCCTCGCCCTCGTCGGCAGCCTCCGCGCCGACTCCATCAACCGCAAGCTCGCCGAGGCGGCCGTGCACCACGCCCCGGAGGGCATCGAGGTCACCACCTTCGACGGCATCGTCGACCTGCCGTTCTACAACGAGGACATCGACGGCGACACCCCGCCCGCCTCGGCCGTCGCGTTCCGCGCAGCCATCGAGGCCGCCGACGCCGTGCTCCTCGTCACGCCCGAGTACAACGGCACCATCCCGGCCGTGCTGAAGAACGCCCTCGACTGGGCATCGCGCCCGTTCGGCGCCTCGCCGATCTCCGGCAAGCCCCTCGCCGCGATCGGTTCCGCGTTCGGCCAGTACGGCGGCGTGTGGGCGCACGACGACGCCCGGAAGGTCGCGGGGATCGCCGGTGCGAACGTGCTCGAGGACGTCAAGGTCGCCATCCCGCAGTCGGTCGTCCGGTTCGCCGAGACCCACCCGCGTGAGGACGCCGAGGTCACCGAGCTCGTCCAGGGCGCGCTGACCGCCCTCGCCGAGGCGTCCTCGGAGCGCGTCGCCGCCTGACGCGCCACCTGCAGGACGGGAGGCCCGTGGCGATCCCGCCACGGGCCTCCCGTCCTCTCGTGGGTACGACCGGACGCTTCCCGGGAACTCGCTAGACAACCGTGCAACGAGACGGTCTAACCTGAGCGCATGTCCACGCAGGAGATCACGGAGGCGTCCGGGTACTGGTTCCCCGATGACGATGCGACCCAACGCGGCGTCACCGTGCTGAACGCCCTCCGCCGGTACCGCGCCGCCGAGACCGCCATGCGCCGTCGGACGCGCGATTCGATGGGCATGGGCGAGACCGACCTGCTCGCCGTCCGCTTCCTGCTGCAGGCCCAGCGCGCCGGACGGACCGTGAAGCCGAAGGACCTCTCGGCGTACCTGAAGATCTCGTCCGCGTCCACCACGATCCTCATCGACCGGCTCGTGAAGTCGAACCACGTGCGACGCGACCCGCACCCCACCGACCGTCGCGCCCTCGTGATCACGCCCACCACCGAGACCGACGACGAGGTCCGCGCCACCCTCGGCGTGATGCACCGCCGCATGATGGCCATCGCCGAGGGACTCTCCCCCGACGACGCCCGGGTCGTCGCGGTCTTCCTCGAGCAGATGCGCTCCGCCGTCGACCAGGTCGACCCCGTCGCGCACTGATCGGCGGACGGGGGACGCGCTTCTGAGCGGACGCCATGCCGTACCGCGTAGACCGGTCTGGTACCGGTCACCAACGCGGAAGGAACCGATCATGCACGCATCGGACAAGCTCGCCAAGAACCTCCAGGCGGTCCTCGTGGACCTCATCGACCTGCACGTCCAGGGCAAGCAGGCCCACTGGAACATCCTCGGGACCAACTTCCGGGACCTCCACCTGCAGCTCGACGAGATCGTCGACGCGGCACGTGAGTTCGCCGACGACACCGCGGAGCGCATGCGTGCCCTCTACGCCGTGCCGGACGGACGCTCCAGCACCGTCGCCGCGACGAGCCACCTCGACCAGTTCCCCGAGGGCGAGATCACCACGCACGACGCGATCGACCAGGTCACGTTGCGCCTCTACCAGGCCACCGGGACCATGCGCGACGTCCACGACGAGGTCGACGAGGAGGATCCGACGACCGCGGACCTGCTCCACGGCTTCATCGAGCGCCTCGAGCAGCTCGCCTGGATGGTGTCCGCGGAGAACCGTGCCCCGAGCACGCCCCTCGCCTCGGCCACGACCCCGGCCGTCGCGGACGCCTCGGCGCACGCCTGAACCCGGACCGCACATGACGGACTACCGCTACCTGATCGTCGGCGGCGGGATGGTCGCGGACGCTGCTGCGCGCGGCGTCCGCGAACTCGACCCCGACGGTTCGATCGGCATCCTCAGTGAGGAGGCCGACCGGCCCTACGCCCGGCCGGCGCTCTCGAAGAAGCTGTGGACCGACCCGGACTTCAGCTGGGACGAGAAGGTCGACCTGCACACCGAGGAGACCGGGGCGTCGTTCGTCCTCGGCACCGCGGTGACGTCGATCGACCGTGCCGCGAAGACCGTGACGACCGCCGACGGCGCGACCCACGGCTACGAGCGACTCCTCCTCGCCACCGGCGGGAAGCCCCGCGGCCTGGCCGGGCTGGAGCCGTCCGACCGCGTGCTCGACTACCGGAGCGCCGCCGACTACCGGCGGCTCCGCGAACTCGCCGACGCCGGGGCCCACGTGGCCGTCGTCGGCGGCGGGTACATCGGCACCGAGATCGCGGCGGGCATCGTGCAGAACGGCGCCCGCGTCACGCTGGTGGACCCGGACGAGGTCGTCGGCGCCCGGATGTTCCCGGACGACCTCGCGCAGGCCTTCCAGCAGCGCTTCGTCGACCACGGTGTCGAGCTCCGCCTCGGGCGCCGCGTCGACCACGGAACGGAGCACGAGGGCGGCGTCGTCCTGACCCTCGACGACGGATCCACGGTGGAGGCCGACGCGGTCGTGGTCGGCCTCGGCATCGAGCCGCAGACCGCACTCGCCGCGGACGCCGGGCTCACCGTGCGTGACGGCATCGTCGTCTCCTCGACCCTGCTCACCGACGACGACTCGGTCTTCGCGGCCGGCGACGTCGCCGAGTACCCGGACCGGATCCTCGGCACGCGCCGCGTCGAGCACGTCGACAACGCGCAGCAGCAGGGACGGCAGGCCGGGCGCAACCTGGCCGACGCCGACGAGACCTACGACCACACCCCGATGTTCTACTCCGACGTCTTCGACATGGGGTACGAGGCGGTCGGGCAGGTCAGCACGCACCTCCGCACCGTCGAGGACTGGCAGGAGCCGGCCGTCACGGGCGTCGTCTACTACCTCGACGACGACGACACGGTGCGGGGCGTCCTGCTCTGGAACGTGTGGGACAAGACCGACGAGGCCCGCAAGGTGCTCGCCGAGGCACACGCGCTGACTCGCGACATGCTCATCGGTCGCATCCAGCCCTGACGGGCAGGACCCGGAACGGACGGGAGGCGCGGTGCCGGCTGGCACCGCGCCTCCCGTCCGTGGTCAGTGCGCGTCGCGCGCCTCTAGAGCGTCGTGCGCTTCCGGTGCGTCGCGCGTCTCCGGTGCGACAGCGTCGACGACCGCTTCGCGGTCGGCCGGGTCGACCGGCAGGTCGTCGCCGTCCGCCATCGCGACCGCGTGCGCGGACTTCGCCGCTTCGAGGGTCTCGTCGTCGTTCCGGGCCATCCCGAACAGCTCGATGACGCGGGACTTCACCAGCATCCAGGCGTCGCCCGGACTGAGCCGCCCGAGGTCCGACGACGTCGAGTCGTCCCGCACCCGCTGCAGCGACGACACCCCGCGGTCCGGCAGTCGGTGCGCGACGTGGTCCACGGCGAGCGTCGCGACCGCGTCCGCCTGCGCGTGCATCACCGAGTGCGCGCCGTCGACGACCTCGCGGAGGACGGCGTACGGGAACACCCGCGCCAACCGGCGGACCCAGTCGCGCGGGACCATCGCGTCGTACTCACCGCGGACGATGAGCGTGCGAGCCTGCACGTGCGCGGCGCGCTCCTCGATCGGGAACGCGATCATCCGCGGGAGCACCTTCGAGAACCAGTGCCAGCCGCACAACGCGTACGCCGTGATGCCGTGCCAGCGGACCGCCGCCGGCTCGTGCAGCGTCGACCGGAGGAACCGGATCGCCGACTGCCGGACCGTCCGGGCGTGCGAGTCGACCACCGGGCTGATCAGGACGAGGTCGGAGAGGTCGGGGCGCCGTGCCGCCACCTCGGTCACCACCTGGGTGCCCATCGAGTGCCCGACCAGGACCGGGTCGACCAGGCCGAGGTCCTCGATGACCCGCTCGACGGCATCGGCGTAGCGCTCGATCGTGACCCGGCCGCGGAACCGCGGGACCCCGGCGAAGCCCGGCAGGTCGAGGGCGTGCACCGGGCCGTTCTCGTTGAGGTGCGGGGCGAGCCGTTCGTAGTACGTCGCGGCGATGCCGAGACCGGCCACCAGCAGGAACGCCCGGTCCCCCGGGGCGCCGATCGAGCTAACACGGACGTACGTGCCGTCGACCGCGACCCGGTCGACCTCCACCGTGACGTCGGCGTCCTCGGCCTGCGCGAGCTCGCGCGCCGGGTCCGGCGGTGCTGCCGATCGGTCGTCGTGCACTTCGGTCTCCTCGGGTCGGGCGATCGCCCAGGATACCCGCGGTGCCGCCCGCGTTGCTGTCACTGCGTGTCCGCCGGTGTCAGCCGCCGCACATGCGACATGTTCGGCGTACTGCCCGCGGGCCTGGCAACGTGACACGGTGATCTGTCCGCTGCACGCCTGGGGTGACGAGAGCATCCGTTCGCACGGTCTCGATGCGCCCGCGTACCTGCTCGGCGCGTCGATCGTCGACACCGATGACGTCGTCGCCGCGCGCGACCTCCTGGAGTCGCTCCGGGTCGAGCACGGGGATCCGAAGCACGAGCCGATGCTCTGGCTCCCCGACCAGGTGCTCGGCATGCTCGGCGAGTCCCTGTCCACCGGACGGCAGCTCCCCGGTCCGATCGCTGACGGGATCCAGACCTTCGGGGTTCGCCCGTGAACGACCGCCGGACGACGCAAGAGCCGGGACCTGGTATACCCCAGGTGCACCGGCTCCGACTTCTCATCCCCCCATCAGGAGGCGAGCACAGCCAACATATCACAGGCGGGCGTAGCGGGCGCGGAAGAAGCTGTAGACGCCGAAGGCCAGGAACCCGATGCCGATCGCCACGAGCACGACGGACCCGCCCGGCATCCCACGCAGTGCGTCGAACGCCCCGTCGAGGCCTGTCGCCTGGTCGGGGTCGCTCCGGACCCCGGCGACGCCGATGAGCACGCCGACGACCACCACCGCGAGCCCCTTGAGCACGTAGCCGACCACACCGAGCACCGTGACCACCCGCTCGACCGACTGCGGCGGGTGCACGAGTTGCTTCCAGAAGGAGCGCCGGCAGCCGATCACGACGAGGCCGACACCGATCGCCACCGCGACGGCTGCCACCAGGAGGAGCAGGAACACCCCGCCCGGTGTCGCGAGCGCCGAGGCTGCCGCGCTGCGGCTCGACCCGCTCGAGCTCTTCCCGGCACCGACCGCGTACGACGCGGCCGAGTAGGCGATGACGCCGTAGACGACGGCCTTCGCGACGTTCTTCGCACGGGCCAGCCAGGCGCGCGCGTCGTCCGTGCGGCCGCCGACCACGGCCTCGAGGACGAGCCGGATCGTCAGGGCAGCGCAGCCGACGGTGACGACCCAGAGGAGCACGACACCACCCGGCACCGCCGCGATCTGCTGCAGCGCGCCGGACTGGTCGGTCTCGCTCCCGGAGGAGGCGTTCCCGATGCCGAGCAGGATCGCGAGGTAGCCGATCAGCAGGTGCACGATGCCGCTGCCGACGAACCCGGCGCGCGCGGTCACCTCGAACCAGCGGCTGTCCGCGACCCGTCTCGCTTCGCGTCCGGTCTTCCGGGCCGCCTGTTCCGCCTGTTCACTCACCCCACAGAGCGTGCCCGACGAGCGCGTCCGTGTCCGGAAGGGGCGGTGGATCCCCGGGTCGGCGGACGGGAGGCGCGGGGCAGGCCCGTCTCGCGCCTCCCGTCCGCCGGCCGCGACGCCGGTCGCTCGTGACGTCGACGACCTGCCGCAGCGTGTGCGGGGTCGTCATCTGGTCGGCGGCGCCGGCCACCACCTGGTCGACGGGCTCGTCAGCCCTGGGCGCCGGGTTCCAGCCGCGCGCGGAGACGCTCGAGGACCGGCAGGGCGGCCGCGAGCGCCCGTTGATCGCCCTCGGGCAGGGCGCCGAGGGCCTCGACGAGGACGCGTTCCGCCGAGGCGTCGTACACCGCGAGCCGGGTCCGCGCCAGGTCGGTGAGCCCCACCTCGGTGCTCCGCCCGTCGCCCTGCGCGAGCCGTCGTTCCACGAGCTCGTCACGCTCCATCGCGGCGACGAGGTTGCTCACCGTCGACCGCGCGAGACCGAGCACGCGTCCGAGCGCCGTCGGGCTCGACCAGCCGTCCTCGTCGAGCCGGCGGAGCACCTCGATCTGCGCGTCCGGGATGTCCGGCAACGCCACCGACCGACGAGCCGTCCCGAGGAGCGCGCGGCGGAAGGGACCGACCTCGGCGCTCAGCCGCCGTGCCACGCGGGGCAGGTCGGGGTCGGTCCTGGCATCGTCCACTCCCCCAGGGTACCCACAGGGAATACGCTTGCAACAAACGCAGTTTGGGAGCAAACTCGATCGTATGGACACCAGCACCAGCGTCGAACACCCCGTTCCCGAGCAGGACCTCTCGGGGATCGTCGGACACCGCTTCATCTACACGTACGCCAACGGCTGGCAGTACGAGATGTACGTCAAGAACGCCACCACCATCGACTACCGCATCCACACCGGGATGGTCGGCGGCCGCTGGGTGAAGGACCAGCAGGTCGACCTCGTCGTCCTGACCGCCGGCGTGTACAAGGTCTCGTGGAACGAGCCGACCGGGACGAGCGTCGTCGTGAACGTGGTCCCCGGCGAGCGGGTCCTGCACGGCACGATCTTCTTCCCGCACTGGGTCGAGGAGGACGGCAGCAAGACCGTGCTCTTCCAGAACGACCACCTCGACCGCATGCGCGAGTATCGCGACCAGGGCCCGACCTACCCGATCTACGTCGTCCCCGAGTTCGCGCACATCACCCTGTTCGAGCACGTCGGCGAGGACGACGAGACCGTCGTCGACACCGCGCCCGGGGACCTGCCGGCCGGGTGGGCCGACCGGAGCAACTGATGACGACACCGACGCCGGGGCCGATCCCGGTCACCCTCGACCACGCCGGACGCACCCTGCGCGGCTGGCAGCTCGGCGCCCTCCCGACCAGCGGACCGACGACGGCGGTGTTGCTCGTGCACGGTTTCGGCAGCACCGACACCGGCGGTCAGCAGCTGTTCGTGCAGACGGCTCGCGCCCTGGCGGACGCCGGCGCCACGGTGCGCTCCTACAGCCGCCTCGGGCACGGGACCAGCGACGGCGAGTTCGCCGACGTCACCATCGGGGACGAGGTCGAGCAGGTCGTCACGATGATCCGGCAGCTCGCCGACGACGCACGCGGTCCGGTGCACGTCGTCGCCCACAGCCTCGGCGCGGTCGAGTCCGCGATGGCGGCGGCCCGGATCCCCGCGTCGGTCGCGACGCTGACGCTCTGGTCACCCGCCGGCGTCGTCGTGGACGACATCGCCGAGCACGACGAGATCCAGGGGCAGCCGCTGGCACCCGCGCGCGACCAGGGCTGGTTCGACTTCGGCGGCATGGCCCTCGGCACGGCGTTCATCACCGAGGTGACCGACGGGCTCGACGTGTACGCCCCGATCGCGGCATACACCGGACCGGCCGAGGTGCTGCACGGGACCGACGACGCGATCGTGCCGATCGCGTACGGCGAGCGGTACGCCGAGCGGCTGCCCGGCGCGACGTTCACGGCCGTGGCCGGCGCGGACCACGGGTGGTCCTCGGTCCCGTACCGTCGGCTCCTGCTGGACCACGTGACGGCGTTCGTCGGGTCCTCCGCGGCACGCTGACCGGCACCGCACCGACCGGTGTCGTCGACGGGGTACGCCCGCCTGATGGTCGCCCCGGCGGCACGTGCAGGCTGGGACCATGAACGAGCGGACCCGGGCCACCCCCGATGCGATCGACGACGACGAGCGCACGGACGGGTACGTCCCGCTCCGCTCCTACGGGGCGATCGGCGACGGGCGCACCGTGGCCCTGATCGCGCGCGACGGCAGGATCGACTGGCTGCCGATCCCCGCGATGGACTCGCCGCCGGTGTTCGCGAGCATCCTCGACCCGGAGCACGGCGGGTACGTCGCCCTCCGTCCCGTCGAGGCCGGAGCCGAGGCGTCCCGCACCTACATGCCCGGGACGAACGTGCTCGTCACCACGTGGACGACATCGTCCGGCGAGGTCACCGTCACCGACGCGATGGTCACCGGCGTCGCCGGACGGCTGCCCTGGGCCGAGGTCGCCCGGTGCGTGCAGGGCGTCCACGGCACCGTCGAGCTGGAGTGGGCCGTGGTGCCCGGCACCCTGCTGAACACCGCGGAGCCGAAGCGCCTCGACACGGCGAACGGCGCGGTGATCGGGATCGACGGCATCACCATCGCGATCGTCGAGCAGGGGTTCGACCCCGAGCACGACGACGGCCCACGGTTCTCCGGGCGGTTCACCACCGCCGAGGGGTCGAAGCACATCCTCACCATCGTCGGCACCCACGACGAACCGATCTTCATGCCGCGGCCGGAGAGCGCGCTCGAGGCGATGGACCGCACGGTCGCGAACTGGCAGACCTGGTCGGAGGAGTTCTCGTACGACGGCCCGTGGGCGGACGCCGTGCAGCGGAGCGCCCTCGCCCTGAAGCTGCTCATCTTCTCGCCCACCGGCGCGATCGCCGCCGCACCGACGACGAGCCTGCCCGAGGACCGCACCGGCGGGAAGAACTGGGACTACCGGTTCGCCTGGGTGCGCGACCTGTCGTACACCGTGCACGCGCTGACCCGCTTCGGCCTCCGCGAGGAGACCCACGCCGCCGTGTCCTGGGTGATGCGCACGATCGCCGAGCACGACGAGGACATGCCCATCTTCTACGAGCTGGACGGCTCGAAGAGCGACGACGTCGAGGAGCGCGACGTGCCGGGGTGGAACGGCATCGGCCCGGTGACGATCGGCAACCGCGCCGGCGACCAGCTGCAGCTCGGCGTCTGGGGGGACGTCTTCGAGATCCTGCGGCAGTACGTCCGCGCCGGGAACGTACTCGACCGGAAGACCGCCGGGGTCCTGCAGCAGCTCGCGGACGACGCCTGCCACCGCTGGGAGGAAGCCGACTCGGGCATGTGGGAGCTCGAGGACACCCAGCACTACGTCTCGAGCAAGATCGGCTGCTGGCAGGCGCTCGACGCCGCCGTGGAGCTGCACGACACCGGCATGATCGACGGCCCGCGCGACAAGTGGGTGCAGAACCGCGAGCTCATCGAGCAGTGGGTCGCCGACAACGGGTGGGACGAGGAGCGCGGCCACTACGTGATGTACCCGGGCTCCGACAAGCTCGACACCTCGATCCTGCTGCACGCGATGAGCGCGTTCGACCGTGGGCCGCGCATGGAGTCGACGATCCGGGCGATCGAGGAGCAGCTGCAGCACGGACCGCTGGTCTACCGGTACTCGGGCATGGCGGAGGAGGAGTCGCCGTTCGTCGCCTGCTCGTTCTGGCTCGCCGCCGCGATGGCGTGCGTCGGCCGACCCGACGACGCCAGCGCACTCATGGACGAGATGGTCGACCAGGCCAACGACGTCGGGCTGTTCAGCGAGATGATCAGCGAGGACGGGGCCTTCATGGGCAACCTCCCCCAGGGCCTCTCGCACCTCGCGCTCATCCAGGCAGCACTGACGATCGAGGAGATCGCTGGCGAGGAACGCCGCTCGGAGTGATCATGGAACGGTCATGAACGACGTCGATGCACGCATGGACCGGTTGCGGCGGGCCGCCCGCTACCGGTACCAGCAACTCGTGGACAGCGAGATCGAACGCGGCTCCCTCGACCCCGACGAGGTGCGCGAGGAACGCCGGCTGCTCAAGGCCGCCGACGTCGCCGCGCACGCCCGGGCGCAGATCGAGCAGGCCGAGCGACGCGGGGACTTCGCGGGCAACCCGTACCACGGCAAGCCGCTGCCCGGGAACGACGGCCGGCACGATCCGGACTGGTGGATCAAGTCCAAGATCGAGCGCGAGGACATCCGCGGCATCGCCCCGCCGGCGCTGTCGCTCCGCACGGAGGACGCCGAACTCGACGGTCACCTCGACGAACTGTCGGTGGAGTCCGACGTCCGGGACGTGCTGGAGGACTTCAACGCGCGTGTGAAGGAGGCCCGCCGGCAGCTGCTCGGCGGCCCGCCGGTGGTGACGCCGCTCCGCGACGTCGACGCCGAGGTCGCGGGCTGGCGGGAGCGCCGGGAGGCACGACTCGCGTCGGCCGCACACGCTGCGGAACAGCTGCAGCTCGACACGCGACCACGTCGCTGGTGGCGTCGGCGCGGCTAGCCGGTCTGCACACACGAACGAGACGCCGCCCCGGTCGGGACGGCGTCTCGTGTGTGGTGCTGGGTGTTACTTGATCTTGGCGGTGATGGTGGCGGTGCCGACGAGGAGGCCGCTCTTGACGGCGTCGGTCTTGAAGGTGCTGTTGAGCAGCTTCGCGGCGTCGGCGGAGACGTGCACCGTGGTGCCGGTCAGGATCGCGTTGTCGCCCTCGAGCTGGAGCGGCTTGAGGGTGCCGCCGTGCAGGGAGAACAGGTACGCGTTCGCGACGGCGACCTTGCCGTTGACCAGGACGTCACCGTAGAGCTTGGACGAGCCCGGGTTCACGACGAAGTTCTCCAGCGTGACCGTGGTCTCGCCCGCGGTCAGCGTCAGGCCGGAGTCGTCGTGGTTGAGCAGGCCCTGCACGTAGGGGCGGTAGTTGCCGTCCGGCGACCAGTACGTGACCGACCCGGCGGTGATCGGGAACGACACGGACCCGTCGGCGAGCTTGGCGTTGCCGGACACGCCCGGGGTCAGCTTCAGCGCGGTGAGGGCGTCGGTGAAGCCGGAGTCGAGCGCGACGGCGGTGTTGCCGCCGAGGACCTCGGGCACCGATGCCACGGGGGCGGGGATCTTCGACGAGGACGAGGACACCGTGTGGATCGCCGGGGTCGAGGCCTGGGCGGAGGAGATGCCGAACGCGGCACCGCCGAGCACCAGGGCGCCGGTGGTGGCGAGGGTGATGGAGGTCTTGAGGCTCTTGCGCATGATCGTGTTCCCTTTGCTGTCGTCGCGCTCGGCGCGAATTGCTGCGTGTACGCCGAACACACCCTGTGCGAGGGTGGAGAACCAGCGTGGTGCGGCTGGTGAGCGCTC
Source organism: Curtobacterium sp. SP.BCo (assembly GCF_051903265.1). Classification (GTDB taxonomy): domain Bacteria; phylum Actinomycetota; class Actinomycetes; order Actinomycetales; family Microbacteriaceae; genus Curtobacterium. The sequence goes on along the minus strand of NZ_CP194337.1, from coordinate 930,562 downwards.
CGGGTGTTTCCCGGTTGTTGCAACTGATTCGGCACCCCCACCAGAACGGTTTGGAATTTCTTTCTGGGCGTCTGGTGACCCGGGTTTCGTAGCGTGTGTGCATGGCCCCCACGCACACCTCGAGCACCGACCGGATCCGCGCCATCGACGCCTGGTGGCGTGCCGCGAACTACCTCACGGTCGGTCAGATCTACCTGCTCGACAACCCGCTCCTCGACCGCTCGATCAGCCCCGACGACGTCAAGCCGCGGTTGCTCGGGCACTGGGGCACCTCGCCCGCGCTGAACCTCGTCTACGCGCACTGCAACGCCCTGATCGCGGAGACCGACCGCGACCTGCTCTACGTGTGCGGCCCCGGTCACGGGGGCCCGGCGATGAACGCGAACGCGTGGCTCGACGGCACCTGGGGCGAGCTGTACCCGGCGATCACGCCCGACCAGGCCGGGCTGCAGCAGTTCTTCAAGCAGTTCTCGTTCCCCGGTGGCATCCCCTCGCACGCGGCACCCGAGACACCGGGGTCGATCAACGAGGGCGGCGAGCTCGGGTACTCCCTCGCCCACGCGTACGGCGCCGCGCTCGACAACCCGGACCTCGTCGTCGCCTGCGTCGTGGGCGACGGCGAGGCCGAGACCGGTCCGCTCGCCGGGTCCTGGCAGGCACACACCTTCCTCGACCCCGTCCACGACGGCGCCGTGCTCCCGATCCTCAACCTCAACGGGTGGAAGATCGCGAACCCGACCGTCCTCGCCCGCATCCCCGCCGAGGACCTCGACGCCCACTTCCGCGGCCTCGGCTACGACCCGATCGTCGTCGACTCCGCTCGAGTCGGCGACGACCCCTTCGCGGTGCACGCCCTGTTCGACGGTGCGCTCCGGCGAGCCGTCGCGGCGATCGACGACATCCAGGCAGCAGCACGCGCCCAGGCGCAGCGCGCGGCCGCGGGACAGCCGGCCGGCGCCGCGGACCTCCGCCCGCGGTGGCCGATGATCGTGCTGCGGACGCCGAAGGGCTGGACCGGGCCGAAGGAGGTCGACGGCCAACAGGTCGAGGGGACCTTCCGCGCGCACCAGGTCCCCCTGCCCGCGGTGCGCGAGGACGACGGCCACCGGCAGCAGCTCGAGGACTGGATGCGGTCCTACCGGCCGGAGGAGCTGTTCGACGACGACGGCCAGCCGATCGGCCTCCTCACCACGATCCGTCCGACCGGCGACCGCCGGATGAGCGCGACGCCGCACGCGAACGGCGGCCGGCTCCGGACCGCCCTCGACCGCCCCGCGTTGGAGGCGTTCGGGGTACCCGTCGGCGAGGCGGCGAGCGCGACCGGCACACTCGGTCCCTGGCTGGCGGCCCTCATCGAACGGAACCCCTCGACCTTCCGGCTGTTCGGCCCGGACGAGACGGTGTCGAACAAGCTCGATGCGGTGTTCGACGTGACCTCCCGCGTGTGGCGGGCACGGCGGGCCGTCGGCGACGAGCACCTCGGTGCGCACGGTCGGGTCACGGAGGTCCTGTCCGAACACCTCCTCGAGGGGATGCTCGAGGGCTACGTGCTGAGCGGCCGACACGGGATCCTCAACACCTACGAGGCGTTCGCGCACATCATCGACTCGATGGTCGGCCAGTACGCGAAGTGGTTGGAGTCGTCGACCGACATCGACTGGCGCGCGCCGGTGTCGAACCTGTCGATCCTGCTGTCGTCGCACGTGTGGCGACAGGACCACAACGGCTTCTCCCACCAGGACCCGGGCTTCCTCGACGTCGTCGCCTCGAAGCAGCAGGAGCTCGTCCGCATCAAGCTGCCCGCGGACGCGAACGCCCTGCTCGCGGTGGCGGCGCACGCGATGGAGACCACCGACCGCATCGAGGTGATCGTCGCCGGCAAGCACCCCGAACCGGTGTTCCTGTCGCTGCCGGACGCGGTCGCGCACGTCGACGCGGGCCTCGGCGCCTGGGACTGGGCCGGGACCGAGGAGTCCGTCGGGCACGTGGACGTGGTGCTGGCCTGCGCGGGGGACGTCCCCACCGTGGAGGCCGTCGCCGCGGCGGACATCATCCGGCAGCACGCCCCGTCGGTCGGTGTCCGCGTCGTGAACGTCGTCGACCTGCTCTCCCTCGGCGACGCCCGGAAGCACGAGCACGCCATCCCCGACGACCGGTACGACGCGCTGTTCCTGCCCGGCACCCCGACCGTCTTCGCGTTCCACGGGTACCCGTCGCTCGTGCACCAGCTCACCTACCGTCGGCACGGGCACGACGACCTGCACGTGCACGGCTTCCTCGAGCAGGGCACGACGACGTCGCCGTTCGACATGCTGATGCGGAACGACATGGACCGGTTCGCGCTCGCGCACGACGCGCTGTCGCGGGTGGACGCCGCGGCGCACGAGGAACTGCTCGGCACGCTGTCCGAGGCCCGGGACGCGGCCCGCGCGTACGCCTACACCAAGGGCGAGGACCACCCGTCGGTGGACGGCTGGCAGTTCTCGGGGTGGCCGAGCGCCGCCTGACGTCGTGTTCCTCCTCCACAGCCTGGAGGACCGGATCACCCTCCACAGGACCGGTCGCGCCCGCCGCGCGGCCGGTCCTCGTGCGTCAGGGTGGCCGCATGGACCCCGGATGGACGAGCGCGATCGTGTCGCTGCTGAGTGCGCTGGTCGCGGTCGCCAGCGTCGTCGTGACGGTGCTCGAGGGGCGCCGGGCGCGGCGGAATACAGAGTTCTTGGGGCACCGCGACCTGTGGTGGCAGCGTTGGTCGTGGGTGGTCGAGCGGGCGGTGTCGGACGATCGACGACAGCGCGAAGCGGCTGCCCTCATGGCTCGTGCGCTGATGACGCGCACCTGGGTCACGAACGACGACGAGTGGGTCCAGAGCGAACTCGACAGGAACGAGGCGCCCACCACGCGCACCCGCCGACACCGAGAGGAGCAGACAGACGATGATCTCCGATGAGCCCGACGAGCGGTTCAAGGCACGACTCGACCGCTTGGAACGCAGCACTCCCCGTCTCCTCGCCGATCCCCACTACGGACCACTCCTCCGTGCCGAAGGCGGAGTCGAGTTCCTCGACGAGATGCGGATCGAGTGGCGGGAGCGCGAGGAACGCGCCCGCGCCCGGAAGCTCCGCTGGGAGGCCTCGATCAGCGAGGGCTGAGCGGCGACGACGCCGGGGTGCCACCCTGGACGGGTGAGCGACCTCGTCATCCCGGCCCCGACCCTCCCGACCGTGCCGACCACAACCGGCGGGCGCTTCCCCGTCCGGAGGATCTTCTGCGTCGGCCGGAACTACGCAGCGCACGCGCGGGAGATGGGACACGACCCGGACCGCGAGCCGCCGTTCTTCTTCACGAAGCCGGCCGATGCGATCGTCGCCGACGGCGCGGACACTCCGTACCCGAGCGTGACGCAGCGCCTCGAGCACGAGGTCGAGCTCGTCGCCGCGATCGGGACGGGCGGCAGCGACCTCGCGCAGGAGGACGCCCTCGGGCACGTCTGGGGGTACGCGGTCGGCCTCGACCTCACCCGGCGCGACCTGCAGGCCGAGGCGAAGCGATTGGGGCGCCCGTGGGACACCGCGAAGGGGTTCGACGCGTCGGCCCCGATCGGCGCGATCGCTCCGGCCGCCGAGGTCGACCCGACCTCGGGCACCGTCGAGCTGCGCGTGAACGGCGACCTCCGGCAGTCCGGTGACCTCGCCGACCAGATCTGGTCGGTGGCCGAGACCGTCGCCGAGCTCTCCCGCTTCGTGACCCTCGCGCCGGGCGACCTCGTGATGACCGGGACGCCGGAGGGCGTGGGCGTCGTCCGGCGCGGGGACACCCTCGACGGAGCGATCACCGGCGTCGGATCGGTCCGCACCACGATCGTCTGAGCGCGCGTTTCCGGGGTGTGTCGGCGTCCTGGGAGCGCTCGCAGCACCGGCGAGTATCAATGTCTCGACGCCGCAGCGGGGACCGCGACGTCTCCACACACGGGACACGTCGGTCGTGACGGGACGACCGGTGGTGTCCGGACAACGGAGGTGCGCCGTGCAGGAACACGACCTGCTCGCGACGTCCTGGACCTGGGCCGGCTCCGAGCCGATCGCGGAACGCATCAGCGCCGTCGGTGCCGCCGGGTTCGCGGGACTCTCGCTCTCGCTCGGGGACCTGCACGAGGTCCGGGCCACCTTCGGTCTCGCCGAGCTGCGACGCCGCCTCGACGGTGCCGGCATCGTGTGGGTCCAGCTCGGACCGCTCGAGCGCTGGTGGACGTGTTCGGGACCGACCACCGACCAGGACGCCGACCGGGGTGTGGTCCTCGAGGCAGCGGCGACCCTCAGCGCGTGGCAGATCGTCGCGCGCGCGGACACCACGCTCCCCGGGGTCTCACCGGCGGCGATGGTCGACGACTGGGTCGAGCTCGCCGGGCAGGCCGCCACGGTGGGGGCACAGCTCGTGCTCGAGCCGGAGCCGTGGTCGAACCTGCCGACCGTCGAACGCGCCTCGCGCTTCGTCGCCGCGGCGGGCCACCCGAACGGCGGCCTGCTCGTCGACGCGATGCACGCACTCCGCGGTGGGTCGACCCTCGCGTCGATCCGGGAGGGCGTGGCTCCCCGGGTCCTCGCGGCGGTCGAGCTCAGCGACGGGCTGCTGCACACCCCGGCCGGGATGACCCTCGCCGAGGAGTCGCGCGAGGCCCGGCACCTCCCCGGCGCCGGGGCGTGGGACCTGCCCGGGTTCGTCCGCACCGTGCGGGACCTCGGCTACGACGAGCCCTGGGGCGTGGAGGTCCGGACGGCGGCGCACCGCGCGATGCCGATCGGCGACGCGCTCCGGACCGCTGCGGCCGCGACCCGGGCCGTGCTCGACGCCGCCGATGCGTACGGCGCACCGGCTGCTCCGGCGATGCCGACGACGCCCGCGCCGACCTCCGCCGTCGACTTCGAGCCACCGGCACACGGGGTACGTCGACGCGATGCCGACACCGGCACCCCCGCGTAGTGTCCGCTGCATGACGGACAGCGCAGCACACGACGACGACCTCCTCCGCCGCTCGCAGGAGTCCATCGACGAGGCGAAGGCCGCGGCCGCCGAGGTGGTCCAGCCGGACGAGGACGACCTCGTCGACGAGGGGCTGCCGGTCGCGGACGACGCCGAACCCGCCGACGGTCCCGCTCCGGCCGCCTGAGGCGGTCCCGGCCGACGGGTCAGTCGATCTCGACGATCCGCACGGTGACGTCCGACGGCCGTCGACCGAGCAACACGGTCGTCGCGTCGACGACCGCGTCGCGGACCGCCCGGGTGAGCGTGACGGCCGGGGTGCGCCGGTCCGTGGTGACGACCACCCGGATCCGGGCACCGTCCGCGCGCTGCTGCACGAGCACGGCGCCGCCGTCCCGTGGCAGGTCGAGCACCGATCGGATGTCGCGCACGAGCGTCGCGAGCTTCGGTCCCGGGGGCACCACCGAGCGCACACCGGGGACCCCGAGCACGGTCTCGGTCAGGTGGCGCGACACACGTCGCACGTCGTCGATCACGGGTGCTCCCCTCCGATCAGGTCGGCCACACGCACGACGAGCGAACCCACCACGAACGGGGCGTGCGCCGCGAACGCGTCCGCCACCAGGTCGTGCAGCGCCTCCGCCCGGAGGTGGACGGGGCCGTCGGCGGTGACGACGATCGAGACCTCGACGTCCACCGACCCGCCCGCGACGTCCAGGTCGCCGGTGAACCGCGTCCGCCGGACGACCACGCCGGGGACCTCGTCGCCCAGTGCCCGTACGAGTCCGCGGAGCGCCCCTTCGGTCACGACGAGCGTCGATGCCGGGTCGGCGTCGGGCACCGGGATGTCCCGTCCGGCGTGCGCG